>JBBKVT010000198.1:0-14635 GCA_037968535.1 Paracoccaceae bacterium | reverse complement strand
TGGGGCTCGCGGTTCGCAAATACGTGCTGGCCAAGCGCGGCGTGATCGCCGATGCGGCGATGCGCAAACCCGGCGCGCCGCTTTCGGCGCTTGGTCGGGCCGAGGTGGACCGGTTGATCCACCGGCAAGATAAGCGGTTGAAGGAACTATCGTAATGCGTGGATTTCGTGTTGGAAAGCGCGAAAACGTTATTATGAACCTTCAAAGGTCACGCGCCCGCCGCAGATCGTCATTGTCGGCTTTACCGCGCCAATTTTCTGCGGCTCCAGTGCTTCCAGATCGCTGTCGAGGATGACGATATCGGCCAGCATGCCCGGCCGCAGTTGCCCCTTGCGATCCTCGCGGAACTCGACCCAGGCATTGTCGCGCGTGTAGGACGCCAGCGCGTCGATCAGCGATTGTGACTGGTCGATCCAGCCCGGACCCAGATCCAGCGGTGCCACCGCGGCCTGGATCGTCGGCAGGACATCGACCGGCACCACCGGCCAGTCTGTCGAGAAGATCACCCGAGCGCCGGTATTCCGGATCGTCTGCCAGGGATAGGCAAACGGCAGTTGGTCGGGGTGCAGGCCGACATCGGCCCCCGCGGGATCGAAGAAGCCGCCAAATGACGCGTGACGCGGTTGCATCGAGGCGACAGCCCCGAGCGCCGCGATCCGTGGCACATCGTCGGGGTGAATGACCTCGATATGTTCGATCCGGTGCCGGGCATCGCGAACGCCGTTGGTTCTTTGTGCCAGCGCATAGCCATCCAGCGTGCGCCGCACCGCAAGATCGCCGATGGCGTGGACGCTGATCTGCAGGCCAAGCGCATCGGCGCGGACACAGGCCTGGTTGAAATGTTCCGGCGTGAAAACCGCTTCGACGCTGGTATCAGGTGCGTCGGGATAGGGGCGCAGCATCAGGGCGGTTCGGGATTCAAGGACGCCGTCCATGAACATCTTGACCCGCCCCGACCACAGCATGTCGCTGTCATAGCGCTGCCGCATTTCGACGGCTTCTTCCAGCCGGTCAAGCGGATCGTAGTTCTTCAAGTGAAACGGGATTTGCACCCGGCAGATCAGATCGCCTTCGGCGCGCAGTTCATCCAGCAGCTCCAACTGGTAGAAATTGCCGTCCATGTTGTGCAGCGTGGTGATGCCATGCGATGCGGCATGCGCCAGCCCTTGGCGCAACAGCGCCTTGTCCGACGCCCGTTCGGCCTTGGTGGCGGGCGGCACCGGATCGGCCCCAGTGACGTAGCCCGCCATGTCGCGCGCGCCGGTTCGCGACAACCGCAGGACCGGCCCCATCGCACCGGTTTCAAGAAGTTCGCCGGTCGCCAGCCCGTCGGACCCCATCACCACCGTGCTGCCTTCCGGCATCGCGGCGCCCTGCAACAACCCCGCCCGGTCAAGCGCCAAGGTGTTGGCCCAGATCGTGTGAATATCCGGTGCCAGCAGCGCGACCGGTCGGTCGGACAACATCGCGTCAAGATCATGCCGCGTCGGATTGCGACCTTCGATCAGCCCGTAGACCGTCCCGGTACCCAGGATCAGGGGCTCATCCGGGTGCTCTGCCGCGTAGCGCCGGATTGCGGATCGCAGCGCTTCTGGTTCGCGGACATCGTCAAGCACCATGCTGTTGAGGGCCGAGGCGCCGCCGAACAGGTGCACATGGCTGTCGATGAAGCCGGGCAGGACGGTGTTGCCACCGGCATCGACAATGCGGGTTCCCGGTTCCCCCAGCGCGCGGATTTCGGCGGTCGTGCCGACTGCGCGGATCACGCCACCGCTAATCGCAAGCGCTTCGGCGCGGGGGCGGCTCGCGTCCATCGTCAAAAGCCGCCCGTTCAACACGATCAATTCTATGCTGTCCGTCATTTTCGTCCCCATTGACCGCTGTTCAACAAGCCCGCGCCTGCCTAGGATGCCCGCAGAATCCAAGCCGGGTAAATATCCCTTTTGGGGTGCGTAGGTAGCTGCGAACCGATGTACGACGCAAAGGCCAGAAACGAATGCTCTGAGGAACTCGCCCTGTCGGGGGCGATTGCCGCGATCGGGACTGCGGATTTCGTGCCCCGGGCTACGGATTACTTGCGGGCCGTCGCACAGTTCCCCGGTTGCTTTCTGACACTGCTGGACGGCAACCGGCCCCCATTGCACATCTATGACAATGTCAGGGCGGAACGACGTGCCGCGGTCGTCGACCGATATCTGGACGGCGCCTATCTTCTGGATCCGTTCTACGCAGCCTATCGCGCGTCAAAACCCTGCGCTTTCCTGCATCTGCGCGAGGTGGCCCCGGACCGGTTTTCGCAATCGACCTATTCGCGGGAATATTACAATCTGATCCGGCTTGAGGACGAGGCCGCCTTCCTGATTGATCTTCCCGGCGGCAGGCACCTGTTTTACTCGATTGGGCGACTGGACGGGCAGCCAAAGTTCTCGGCCCGCGACCTGCGGGCATTTCGCCGGGTGCTGCCGGTGTTTGCGGCGTTGAATCGCCGCCACTTTGCGGATTTGAGTTATGGTGGCGCCGGCGCCGAGACCCAAACTGCTCACGAGATTGATCAGGCGATGGCGCGGTTTGGGGCAGAATCCTTGACCGAGCGGGAACGCGAAATTGCGATTCTCGTGCTGAAGGGCCATTCCTCGAGATCCATCGCCGGTGCCACCGAAATCGCTTTGGGGACCGTCAAGATACATCGCAAGAATATCTACAGAAAGCTTGGAATTTCATCGCAATCCGAGCTTTTTGCGCTGTTCCTGCAGGCTTTGGCGGATCAAGAGGCGGCCGGGACGTAGGCTATCCCCGAGGGGGTATATACGAACCGCCCTCGCCAATCCTAGGATCGAGTCAGAAGGGCCTTCGACCGGCCCTGTCACAGGGGGAAATGCCGATGCAGGCTGCTGCAGCCGCCGACCGGACCCGTCCGATACCGTCGTCCGACGACCACATGATCCTTGTCGATCGGGTGACCAAGGCGTTCGGCAAGGGCGAGCATTCGGTGGTGGCGCTCGATGATGTCTCGGTGACGATCCGACCCAATGAGTTCTTCACGCTGCTGGGCCCCTCGGGCTGCGGCAAGACGACGCTTTTGCGGTTGATCGCCGGATTCGAGTTGCCGACCCGCGGTCGGATATTGCTTGAAGGGCAGGAGATCGGGCATTTGCCGCCCTATCGCCGGCCGGTGAACACGGTCTTTCAGAACTACGCGCTGTTTCCGCATATGACGGTGGCCGAGAACATTGGCTTCGGGCTGGAAATGCTCGGAAAACCTGCGAAAGAGATCGCTGACACCACGGCACAGATGCTGGATCTGGTAAGGATGGAGCATCTAGCGGGGCGCAAGACCGATCAGTTGTCCGGCGGCCAGCAACAACGGGTCGCCCTTGCGCGCGCGCTGGCACCGCATCCCAAGGTCTTGCTGCTGGATGAACCGTTATCGGCGCTGGACCTGAAATTGCGCAAGGCCATGCAGATCGAGTTGAAGCGGCTGCAAAGCGAGACCGGCATCACCTTCGTCTTCGTGACCCATGATCAGGAAGAGGCGCTGACGATGTCGGACCGGATTGCGGTCATGGACACCGGGCACATCCTGCAAGTCGGCTCGCCCAAGGAAATCTACAACCATCCGGCGCGACGATTTGTTGCGGATTTTATCGGCGATATCAATATCATAGAGGCTGACCTTAAATCGGTTTCGAGCGGAATGGGAACGATCGCGCTGGCGGGTGGCACGGCTAAGGCGCAAGTTCAAGACGATGGTATCCAGCCCGGCAAGGTCAGCGTTGCGATCCGGCCCGAGAATGTCGAACTGATTGCGCCCGACGATCCGCGCGCCTCGACAACCGGCGAGATCGAAAACGTGGTCTATTTCGGTGTCGGCAACAACGTGTATGTCCGCCTGCCGGACGGGTCAGAGCTTGTGGCCCGCAGCGCCGAGGCGCAGGGCAAAATCGGGGATCGTGTCGGCGTGGTGCTGCCGGACGAACATCTTCAAGTGATCCCGGACTGATGGTCGCGCAACCCGATATAGTGCCCGTCGCGGCAGACGGTCTGGCCCAACGGCAAAGCGACACGCGCGCAAGCCGCCGCCGCTGGTTTTTGCTGGCGCCCGCTATTGTCGCCATTGGTCTGTTCGGACTTTTCCCGCTTGTCATCACGATGATTTATTCGGTGCTGAGCCCCGGTACCTATGGCGGCGTGACGTGGGACTTCTCGACAGAGGCTTACACGCAGTTCCTGTTCGAGCGCGATATTTTCGACGATACGTTAGCGTTCTCAACGACTTATCTGAACATCTTCGCGCGATCCATCGGACTGGCTTTCGTCGCGACGATCGGCGCGCTGATCATCGGCTTTCCGACGGCGTATTTCATTGCCTCAAAGCCACCTGAACAACGCAACGTCTGGCTGTTTTTGATCACACTGCCGTTCTGGACCAACCTCTTGATCAGAACTTACGCGGTGCTGTTGATCATCCGGGACGAAGGCATCATCAACATGAGCCTGATCAACATCGGGCTGATCGACCGGCCTTTCGGCATTCTCTATACCGACGGCGCGGTCTTCATGGGGCTGATCTACAGCTATCTGCCGTTCATGGTGCTGCCGCTCTATGCTTCGCTGGAGAAGCTGGATTTTCGTTTGGTTGAAGCGGCTTATGACCTGTACGCAACGCGGTTTCAGGTTCTGAAGCGGATCATTATTCCCGCCGCCAAGCCCGGCATTGTAGCGGGCTGCATTCTGGTATTCATTCCGGGCCTTGGCGCCTATATCACGCCAGAGCTTCTGGGTGGCGGCAAGAAGCTGATGATCGGTAACCTGATCGCATTGCAGTTCGGATCGTCGCGCAACTGGCCGTTTGGATCGGCGGCCGCGCTGATCCTGATGGTGGTGGTGATGGGTGCGCTGCTGATCTATGTGCGCAACGCCGGAAAAGACGGTGCGCGGCATGGCTGATTTGACTGCATCGGGGGCCGCAGCCACAGCGCCGTCCGCGCGCAAGGCACGCCGGATGACCGATCTGCGACGGCAGCCGGGCTTTAACGCTATGGCCTGGGGTTGCATCGTCTTTCTTTACGCGCCGATCGTGGTGCTGGTCGCATTTTCGTTCAACGACAACCGGTCGGTGGTGCGATGGACCGAATTCAGCTTGCGCTGGTATCAGGCCGCATTCGCCAACGATGGCATCCGCAATGCGACGGTGATTTCGTTGCAGGTGGCGGCAGTCGCGACACTCTTTTCGACCTGCTTCGCGACGCTTGCAGCGCTTGCGACCACGCGGACCCGGGCTTACAAGGGGCAGACATGGGCCTATGCGATCATCAACCAACCGCTAATGGTGCCGGAAATTGTCACCGCGGTTTCGACAATGGCGCTGTTTTCGCTGATCAAGAAGGCAACCGGGGTGAACGGCATCGGCTACCTGATGCTGGCGCATACGGTGTTCTGCATCCCGTTCGCGTACATGCCGATCCGGGCACGGCTGGAAGACATGGATCTGACGATGGAACAGGCTGGCGCCGACCTTTATGCCACGCCCTATCAGGTGTTCCGCCGGATCACCTTGCCGCTTCTGATGCCGGGTATCTTTGCTGGGGCGATGCTCGCCTTCGTCGTTTCGCTGGATGACGTAATCATAACGCTTCTGGTCGCGGGACCGGGCGAGACAACCCTGCCGATCTTCATTCTCGGTCAGATCCGGCGCGGCATCACGCCGGAAATCAATGCAGTCTCGACGCTGCTTCTGGGACTGTCCCTGTTCTTCGTGATCCTGCTTTTCGCAGTGACACGGAAACGAAAGTAAGGTGCGGGTCGCGTGCTGCGGGCCGCAAAGGAAAACCAAGGAGGAAAATCAATGAAAAAGACAACGCTAACACTCGGGATGGTCGCGGTCGCGTCCTTCACCCTTGCAGCCCCGGCATTCGCCGAAGGCAAGCTGAACATCTACAACTGGGGCAACTACACAAGCCCGGAACTGATCGAGAAATTCGAGAAGGAATATGATGTCGACGTGACGCTGGATGGCTACGACTCGAACGAGACGATGCTGGCCAAGGTCAAGGAGGGCGGCACCGGCTACGATATCGTCGTGCCCGGCGACTACATGATCAAGATCATGATCGAAGAGGGATTGCTGGCTGAAATCAAGCCAAACGAGATGGAAAACTTCAAGAACATGGACCCGAAATGGGTCGATGTCTGGTGGGACGAGGGGCGCAACTATTCCGTGCCATGGCAGTGGGGAACCACGTCCTTTAGCGTGGACACGGCGGTTTATGACGGCGATATCAACACGTTGAAGCTGCTCTTTGAACCTCCGACCGAGTTGCAGGGTCGGATTAACATGCTGAACGACATGAATGACGTGATCAACGCCGGGCTGCGCTATCTGGGCTATGAGCGCTGCAACGGCAACGTCGATCAACTGAAAGAGGTGACCGAACTGCTGGTGAACGCCAAGCAGTATTGGCGCACAATGGACTATTCGACGATTGCAAAGCTGACCTCGAACGATGTCGATCTGTCGCAGAACTGGAATGGTGCTGGGATGCGCGCCCGCGAACAGCGCCCGACGCTGCAATATGCCTATCCGGTCGAGGGGTTCACCGGCTGGATGGACAACGTCGCAGTGCTGTCCGACGCGCCGAACATGGATAATGCGAAGCTGTTCGTGAACTTCATCATGGCGCCGGAAAACGCGGCCATGATCTCGAACTTTGCGCGCTATGCCAATGGCATCACGGGCAGCGAAGAGTTCTTGGACGAGGCGATGCTGACGGCGCCCGAGATCGTGATGCCGGCAGATGCGCCTGCGCCTGATTTCGTCAAGCCCTGTCCGCAGGAAACGGTCGATCTCTACAACAAGATCTGGACGAAGCTGAAAGGCTAGACCTTAGCGAAACGGGGCGGCCACATCGCCGCCCCGCATACCTTCTGATCCAAATCAGGACTTTGCAGATGGCCGCGAGCAATGCCACGATGCCGCCGCAGCGACCGCGAACGGCCCGCGAACTTGGCATCATGCGCGGTTTTCCTCCACCGCCGGAAAAGCGACCGACGATGGAGAACTGGGATCTTGCGCCCTTCAACCGCTGGTCGTTCCAGAATATCCGGGCGCTGTTTCCGACCACAGATGTCAAGCGCGGCGGCGAGAAGGTGCGGAGCTTTGCCGCCGATCACCAGGATCTGGGCAAGCTGACGTTCAAGGCGACCGACGGATCGCACCGGACCATCGCGGACTGGCTGAGCGAGAGCTACACGGACGGGTTTCTTGTGGCGCATCGCGGCAAGTTGGTGACGGAAAGCTATTTCAACGACATGACCCCGCAAACGCCGCATCTGTCGCAATCGGTGGCGAAATCGGTGGTTGGGGCGCTGGCAGGCGTGCTGCACGGCGAGGGGTTGCTGCCGCTCGACTTGCCGCTGGCCGAACTGGTACCGGAACTGGCGCGTTGCGGCTATGCCCATGCGACGCTGTCACAGGTGCTGGACATGCAGTCGGGGGTGCGCTTCATCGAAGATTACGGCGTGCCCTATTCGGACATGACGCGCATTGACATCGCCAGCGGCTGGCGGCCGCTTCGCCCCGGTGAACCGGCGGCGACGATCCGCGACGTGATCCTCAGCTTGCCGCAGGAACGGCCGCACGGACAGGCGTTCAGCTATCGCTCGATCGAGACCGATGTGCTGGCCTGGGTCATCGAACGCGCGGCGGGCCAATCGCTGGCAGACCTTCTGTCGGACCGGATCTGGTCGCGGCTGGGGGCCGAGCATGACGCGTTTTTCACCGTCGATGCGGCGGGCACCGCGCTGGCCGATGGCGGGTTCAACGCAACGCTGCGCGATTATGCACGGTTCGGGCAGATGATGCTGGATGGTGGCCGCGTCGGCGGTGCCCAGGTGGTGCCCGCGTCCTGGATCGCCGCCAGTCGGGACGGCGAGACCCACAAGTTCGGCGCGCCCTATACCGATGTTGCACCGAACGGCGCCTACAGTCGGCAGTGGTGGGTGCACGACGTCGACCGGGGCAACTTCATGGCGCGCGGCGTCTTCGGCCAGTTGATCCACATCGATCCGGAGTCCGGCGTTCTGGTGGTCAAGTTGTCGACCTGGCCCGATTATCTGATCGAGAGCTTCACCCGGGATGCCCTTGCCGCAGTGACCACGATCCGCGAAGCTTTGAGTGCGGTATGAGCGGAGCACCCCGAGATGGCTGAATTGCCCCTGAACGTCGGCGTGATCGGCTGCGGCGTGATCTCGGAAATCTATCTGCAGAACTGCGCGACGGTGTTTCCGCAGCTACGGCTCTGTGCGGTCGCCGACCTTGACCCCGAGGCCGCAAATCGGCGTGGCTCAGCGTTCGGTCTTCCGGCGCTGTCGCCCGCAGCACTGCTGGCGCGCGACGATATCGACATCGTGCTGAACCTGACGGTACCGGCGGCGCATGTTGCGGTCGGGTTGGCGGCGATCGCGGCGGGCAAGCATGTTTATTCGGAAAAGCCGCTGGGTGTCAGCGTGGTAGAGGCGAAGACGCTGATCGAGGCTGCTGATCGGGCCGGGTTGCGGGTCGGCTGTGCACCGGACACATTTCTGGGCGGGTCGCATCAGACCAGCCGGAAGCTGGTCGATGACGGCGCAATTGGTCGTGTCGTCGCGGGCAGTGCAACGCTGATGCTGTCTGGTCACGAGGTCTGGCACCCCAATCCCGACTTCTATTACAGCGATCCCGGCGGCGGTCCGGCGATGGACATGGGTCCATATTACCTTACCGCTCTCGTCAACCTGCTGGGCGCCATCGCCCGCGTCACCGCCTTCGCCAGTCGCAGCGGTGCGACGCGCACCATCGCCAAGGGACCAAGGGCAGGGCAAAAGGTGCCGGTCGAGGTCTATACCCATATCGCCGGGGCGCTGGAATTCGCATCCGGCGCGATTGTCCAGATCGCCACCAGCTTTGACGTGAAGGGCCACGGCCATTCGCATCTGGAGATTTATGGCACTGATGGATCGATGCTGGTGCCCGACCCCAATCGGTTCGATGGTGAGGTGTTGCGGCTGGATGGCAGCGACTGGACGCCAATTCCTAACAGTTTTGGCAGCGCCGACGGCAATTACCGCGGCTTCGGGCTGGCTGACATGGCCGACGCCATCGTAACCGGACGACCGAACCGGGCATCAGGGGCGCTGGCGCTGCATGTGCTGGAGGCTATCGAGGGGCTCACGCGTTCGGCTGCGACGGGCCGCGCAGTTCAGATGGAGACCCATTGTGACCGGCCCACGGCGCTGACGCCAGATGAGTTTGGTTGATCCGGAACACCGACCACTTTGTGGCGCGGTTCCGACTGCACCGCATCAAGCGCGCAGAGAATCAAGTGGGCCAATAACCAAGGGCGACGGATTGGCACCGGCATTGCGGGTAGGGTGGCGAAGAAAGTTGCTTCCGGACCAGCCAAATCCGCAAAATATTACCGGATTCAGAGTGTTAGCGCCAAAGGTCGAGGCGATAGACGATTTACGCGAGGAAATGCTTGCTCTTATTGTGGCGGCGGGCACAAACTGCCGGTCATTCAGGTTGCAAACAACCGATGCGGGTCCAATCGCCGGATGAAGGAAGTCTTATAGCCTTTCATCTGTGCGCAAAATCGGACCACACCACCATAGGAGGATACTTCATGACAAACATGCCACGTTTCGTGATTGCGGGCCTGCTGGCCAGCACAATGCTTACCGGTCCGGTTCTGGCCGCGGGCACTCACCCGGTTACCGGCGATGCGCTTGCCGACGACCAGACCTTCACCTACCGCGTGCTGGACGAGCACAGTTCCGTCGATCCGCAGGTGGTCGAGGATGTGTCCGGTTCCGAGATTGTTCGCGATCTGTTCGAAGGCCTGATGAACCAGGATGCCGAGGGCAAGCTGGTGCCAGGTGTCGCCACCGGGTTTACGACCAATGACGAAAAGAACATTTACACATTCACGCTGCGTCCCGAAGCCAAATGGTCGAACGGCGATCCGGTGACGGCAGGCGATTTCGTCTACGCCTGGAAGCGGCTGGTCGATCCCGCGCTTGCCTCGCCTTACGCATGGTTCGGCGAACTGATGTCGATCGAGAATGCCGCCGCGATCATTGCCGGCGAAAAGCCGATCGACGAGCTGGGCGTGAGCGCGGTTGACGACCACACTCTGGAAGTGCGGCTGTCGGCCTCGCTGCCGTATTTCCCGCTGATGACCACCCACGCCTCGACCTTCCCGTCACCGCAAAAGGTGATCGAAGAGTTTGGCGATCAGTGGACCAAGCCCGGTAACATCGTGTCGAACGGCGCCTATATCCTGACCGAGCACGTGCCGTCCGAGCGGTCGGTGCGCGAGCGCAACGAAATGTACTGGGACAATGAGCATACCATCATCGACAAGGTTGTCGCACTGGTCATCAACGACGAAAACGCGGCCCTGACACGTTACTTTGCGGGCGAGTTGGACCGGACAGAAGTTCCGGCCGGTCAGTATCCGAAACTGAAGGCCGAATACCCCGATGAGGCTGTCAGCTTCCCGCGGCTTTGCAGCTACTACTACACGTTCAATGTTTCGCCGTCCGGACCCGAGGCGTTCAAGGACGTGAACGTGCGCAAGGCCCTGTCGCTGGCAGTGGATCGCAAGATCATCACCGAGAACATCAAGGCGGGCGGCGAGATCGAAGCCTATACGTTCACTCCCGGTGCCACGGCGGGCTTTGAAGTCCCGAATGTGCCGATGATGAACATTTCGCAGGAAGAGCGGGATGCCGAGGCCAAGAAGCTGATGGCAGAGGCTGGCTATGACGCGTCGAACCCGCTGAAGTTCGACATGCTCTACAATACCGATGAGGCGCACCAGAAAATCGCGGTCGCCATGAGCCAGATGTGGAAGCAGAAGCTTGGCGCTGACGTGACGCTGGCGAACATGGAATGGAAAACCTTCCTGAACACCCGCGACAATCAGGACTTCCAGATGGCCCGCGGCGCATGGTGCGGCGACTACAACGAAGCCTCGACCTTTCTCGACTTGCTGACAACGCCGTCGGGCTACAATGACGGCAAATTTTCGAACGCCCGCCTTGACGAGCTGATGACCGAGGCGAAGACGTCGGACAATCCTCAGCCGCTTTACACCGAGGTGGAACAGATCATCGCCGACGAAGTGCCGATCATCCCGATCTACCATTATGCCGGCGTCTACATGCTGGACAGTGATCTGGGCAACTGGCCGATCAACAACGTCGAACAGAACTGGTACTCGAAGAACCTCTACAAGAAGGCCGAGTAGCCGGCGCTTCAGTAGTTCCGTCCCGGTCCCCGAAAGGGGGCCGGGCTTTCGGCTTTGAGGTGAACCGATATGCTGAGTTACATTCTGCGGCGGCTGTTGATCGCGATCCCGACGCTGCTGATCCTGATCATCATCTGCTTTCTTCTGATGTATGCCGCCCCCGGCGGGCCATTCACATCTGAACGGCCGCTGCCGCCACAAGTACTTGCCAACATCGAGGCGAAATACGGGCTGGATCAGCCGCTGCTGGTGCAGATGTGGAACTATATCGTCGGTATCGTCACCCGTTTCGATTTCGGTCCGTCCTTCGTTTACAAGGACCGCGACGTCAATGAGATCATCGCGCAGGGCTTCCCGGTCACGCTGACCTACGGCACGATCTCTTTCGTGATCGCGACGCTGGTCGGGGTTTCGTTGGGAGTAGTGGCCGCGCTCAAGCACAACACGATGCTGGACTACATTGCTGTTGGCACGACGTTCTCTGCGCAGGCGCTGCCGAATTTCGTGATGGCGCCGATCCTCGTGATCATCTTCACATGGCAATTGGGCTGGCTGCCCGGCGGTGGCTGGAATGGCGGCCAGTGGCAATATGTCGTGATGCCGGTCATAGCGCTTTCGACCTCTTACATGGCGTCGATTGCGCGGATCACGCGATCCTCGATGCTGGAAACCCTGCATTCCAATTTCATCCGGACCGCCAAGGCGAAGGGACTGCCGACGCGCAGCATCATCTGGCGCCACGCGATGAAGCCCGCGATGATGCCTGTGGTTTCCTATCTCGGCCCGTCTTTCGTGGCGATGATCACCGGATCGGTGGTGATCGACCTCTACTTCTCGACCGGCGGCATCGGCCAAAGTTTCGTCAATTCGGCGCTGAGCCGCGACTACGCCGTGATGCTGGGGGTCACGATTCTTTACGGCACGCTGACCATTCTTTTCAACCTTCTGACTGACGTCGTGTACGCATGGCTCGATCCGAAGATCAGGTATTAGGGGCGGCCATGGTTTACCAGGCAGACCGCAACGAACGCATCGCCGAGAAACTCGTCGAAGCGGAACAGATCAAGGGTCGGTCGCTTTGGCAGGACGCCGCAGGTCGCTTCGCGCGCAACAAGGCCGCAGTTGCGGCGCTGATCGTGTTGGCGTCCATCGTGCTCTTCACGCTTGTCGGTCCGTTCTTCGCCCAGTGGTCGAATGAGGAAATCGACTGGGCCCGGATGGGCGACATCGCCGGCGAGGGCGGTCCGTCGCTATCCAACGGCCATTTCTTCGGGCTGGACGAGGTCGGACGGGACCTGTTCGCCCGTACCATTCAGGCCACCCAGACTTCGTTGATCGTGGGGGTGATCGGCGCGCTGATGGCCGTGACCATCGGCACGCTATACGGCGCGGTTTCAGGCTTTGCCGGGGGCTGGGCGGACAACCTGATGATGCGCACCGTCGATATCCTGATCGCCGTGCCCTACATGTTCATCATCATCCTTCTGATGGTGATGTTCGAACGCTCGTTCTTCATGCTCTTCGTCGGGATCGGCGTGGTCAGCTGGCTCGAGATGAGCCGGATCGTGCGCGGTCAGACCCTGAGCCTGAAGAACCGCGAATTCATCGAGGCGGCGCAGGCCGCCGGTGTCGGCTGGTTCACCATCGTGCTGCGTCATATCCTGCCCAACCTTCTGGGCGTCGTGGTGGTCTATGCCACGCTTCTGGTGCCGCAAATGATCCTTGTCGAAAGCTTCATCTCGTTCCTAGGCCTTGGCGTGCAGGAACCCAATACCTCGCTTGGCGCGCTGATCTCGAAGGGGGCCAGCACGATCATTTACGGTACGATCTGGCAACTAGTCTGGCCGCTCGTGTTTTTCCTGCTCACCATCATCAGCCTTTTCTTCATTGGCGATGGCTTGCGTGACGCGCTCGACCCAAAGGATCGCTGATATGGCTCTGCTGGACGTAAAGAACCTGTCGGTCACGTTCGACACGGCCGATGGCCAGATCGAGGCGGTGAAGAATGTCAGTTTTCACATCGATCCCGGCGAATGTCTGGGCATCGTGGGGGAAAGCGGATCGGGCAAAAGCCAGACCTTCATGGCAGCGATGGGATTACTGGCGGAAAACGGCAAGACCACCGGCACAGTAGATTATGACGGCCAGGACCTGCTGCACATGACCGCGGCGGAACATAACCAGATCCGCGGCGACCAGATTTCGATGATCTTTCAGGACCCGCTGACAGCGCTGACGCCGCACATGCGGATCGGCGAGCAGATGGCCGAGGTTCTGCGCGAACACAAGGGCCTGACGGGGGCGAAGGCGCGCGAATTATGCCTCGATTGGCTGACGCGGGTGCGAATCCCCGAGGCGAAGCGCCGGTTGACCCAGTTTCCGCATGAGTTGTCCGGTGGCATGCGCCAGCGGGTGATGATCGCGATGGCGATGCTGTGCAACCCGCGGCTGTTGATCGCGGATGAACCTACCACCGCGCTGGATGTGACGGTGCAGGCGGAAATCCTTGATCTGATGGACGAATTGCAGGAACAGGAAGGCACCGCGATTGCCCTGATCACGCATGACATGGGCGTGGTGGCCCGGATGTGCGACCGCATGCAGGTGATGCGGCTCGGCGAATTTGTCGAAGAGGGGACGGCTGAACAGATATTCCACGCGCCCAAGCATGACTATACGAAGATGCTGCTGAAAGCTATGCCGAGGATCGACCAGCCCAACAAGGGAAGTCCGCTTGTTCCGGTCAGCGACCGCAAGGAACCGATCCTGAGGGTCGAGGATGTAAAAGTTCATTTCCCGGTCAAGCTGGATCAAGGCATCTTCGGCACAACAGTGCCGCTGAAGGCGGTCGACGGGGTTAGCTTTGACCTTTATGCCAGTGAAACAATTGGCATTGTCGGTGAAAGCGGCTGCGGAAAGTCGACCTTGGCTCGCGCCATCCTGCAACTGATCCCGCCAACGTTCGGCTCTGTCTCTTGGCTCGGCAAACCCATTGTCGGGCTGCCGCACAAGCAGATGATCCCATATCGCAAGGATCTGCAGATCGTGTTTCAAGATCCGCTGGCCAGCCTCAACCCGCGCATGACGATTGCATCCTCGATCGCCGAGCCGCTGAAGACGTTTCAGCCCGGCCTGACATCGCGCGAGCGCAAGTTCGAAGTGGCCGAGATGATGGAAAAGGTGGGGCTGGATCAGCGGCTGATCAACCGCTACCCGCATGAGCTGTCCGGCGGGCAGAACCAGCGGGTCGGCATCGCGCGGGCCATGATCAATCGCCCGCGGCTGATCATCTGCGACGAGGCGGTGTCGGCGCTGGACGTGTCGATCCAGGCCCAGGTGATTGATCT
>JBBKVT010000197.1:0-3148 GCA_037968535.1 Paracoccaceae bacterium | reverse complement strand
CGACAGTGTCGCGAACTTTGGCCAACTCTCCTGCCAATGCGGGCAAAGCTTGCCGCAACGCCGTGCGCAGCTTGCTTTCCAACTGATCAATAGCTTCTGTCAGGTTGTTCAAAGGATCGTTGCGCATGCTGGATTTCCCGCTGCTCGTCAGGTCCAACCGAACGCTGCGACGGTCATCGGCTCCCTCATGCCGGGTTAGATAGCCCTTTTGCATCAGGGATTTGATGATTTGCGATGCAGTGCCGCGCGTCGTGGCATGAAAGCTGGCAAACGCTGACGGTGTCCGAGAAAGACGATTGGCACGCGCGAAAAACCGCATGGCCGTCCATTGCGCTACCGTCAGGTCTGATCCTGCATCGGTCCCGCGTGCTGCCCGCCCAAGATAGACAAGCAGTTCAGCGATTTCTTCCGTTGTGGATGGATTGTCAGTCATGGAAGTTTGATAGCGCTTCGAAACCTTATTGACAAGCTAATCCCGTCAACACTAGTATCGAAACGAAACCAAATGCGTGTGAAACGGCATGCAAAATTGACCCCCATATTGGGGTAATCGGCGTCCAAAAGTGACCCCCCTGATAATTCTGATCAGAAGCTTCCTCAAAGGCATGGGGGAGCAGTCAGGGGATGTTGGTTGTGGAGACGATCGCGAAGATCAGGCGTGCGCATTTCATCGAAGGTAAGTCGATCAAGCAGATTTGCCGTGAGCTGCGATTATCCCGCAATACGGTGCGTAAGGTCATTCGATCTGGCGCCACCGAGTTCACGTATGATCGCATCGTTCAGCCCCGCCCAAAGATCGATCCCTGGCGTCCTGAGTTGGACGAGATGCTGGCCGAGAATGCCCGGCGGCCGAAGCGGGAACGCCTGACGCTCATCCGGATCTATGAGGAACTGCGCAATCGCGGCTATGGCGGGGGCTATGATGCAGTGCGGCGCTACGCCTCCAGTTGGTCGAAGGCGACACAGGAAGCCTCGGCCAGCGCCTATGTCCCGCTCAGTTTCGATCCCGGTGAGGCCTACCAATTCGACTGGAGCCATGAGGTTGTCGTGATTGATGGCGTGACCACGACCATCAAGGTTGCCCATGTCCGCCTGTGCCACAGCCGGATGCCGTTCGTACGGGCCTATCCGCGTGAGACACAGGAGATGGTGTTCGACGCCCATGACAAGGCGTTTGCCTTCTTCGGTGGGGCATGTGCCCGCGGGATTTACGACAATATGAAGACGGCGGTGGACACTATCCTTGTCGGCAAGGATCGCGCCTACAATCGGCGGTTCCAGCAGATGTGTGGGCATTATCTGGTCGATCCGGTGGCCTGCACGCCTGCCTCGGGCTGGGAGAAAGGCCAGGTAGAGAACCAGGTGGGCGTGTTGAGGCGGCGGTTCTTTGTGCCGCGTCCGAAGTTCAAGTCCTATGCCGAGTTGAACGGCTGGCTGGAGGACCGATGCCTGGCCTATGCCCGGGCAAACACGCATCCGGAGATGCGGGAAAAGACGATCTGGGAGGTGTTAGAGGAAGAGCGCCCGAGCTTGATCCCTTATGTCGGCCCCTTCGATGGATTCCACGCGGTTCCGGTGTCTATGTCCAAGACCTGCCTCGTGCGGTTCGACAAAAACAGATACTCGGTCGATGCCCGTGCTGTAGGGCGGCCGGTGGAGATACGTGCTTACGCTGATCGGCTGGAATGCTGGCAGGATGGCCAGATCGTCGGTCGCCACGCGCGTGCTTTCGGGCGCGACAACACCGTCTACGATCCCCTGCATTACATACCCGTTCTGGCCCGCAAGCCCGGCGCCCTTCGTAACGGTGCGCCATTCAAGGAGTGGGACCTGCCGACTGCGATCCGCCGGGTGCAGCGCAAGCTGGAACGCCAGCCCGGCGGCGACCGCCAGATGGTCGAGATCCTGAGCGCTGTGCTGACGGATGGCCTCGATGCGGTAGAAGCCGCCTGTACCGAGGCGCTGTCCCACAACGTCCATTCCGCGGGCGTCGTGCTGAACATCCTGGCCCGCCACCGGGAACCGCCACCACCCCTGACAATCACCACACCGGACGCGCTGCGGCTGAACTGCGAACCCACGGCTAATTGCGACCGATATGACAGCTTGAGGAGACAGACAGATGGAACGCTCAGACGTGCTCGACGCGATGGGAAAGCTGAAGCTCTACGGGATGAGAGCCGCCTATGACGAGATTCTGACCACCGCAGTCAAACGGCAGCATGAGCCCCAGCAGATCATCGGCGATTTGCTGACGGCTGAGATCTCGGAGAAGCAGGCCCGGTCGATCAAATACCAGATGACCATCGCCAAGCTGCCCCTGGCCAAGGAGCTGGAAGAGTTCGACTTCGAGGCCGCCGAAGTTAATGAGACCCTGATCCTTGATCTGGCCACCGGAGACTTCCTTGATCATCAGCGCAACCTAGTCCTGATCGGCGGCACCGTAACGGGCAAAACCCATCTCGCCGTCAGCATCGCCAGGGCCTGCATCGGGGCCGGGCGGCGCGGGCGGTTCTTCAATGTCGTCGATCTGGTGAACAAGCTGGACGCCGAAGCCCGCGCCGAACGTCAGGGCCGAACCGCCGACCTGATCTCCCGTCTCGACTTCCTGATCCTCGATGAACTGGGCTATCTGCCCTTCGCCCAGACCGGCGGCCAGCTCCTGTTCCACCTGATAAGCAAGCTCTACGAACGCACCTCGGTCATCGTGACGACCAACCTGGCATTCGGTGAATGGCCCAGCGTCTTCGGGGATGCCAAGATGACCACCGCGCTCCTGGACCGCCTCACCCACCACTGCGAGATCGTCGAGACCGGCAACCAGAGCTGGCGTTTCAAAAACCGGGCGTAATACCAAGCAGTACCCACGCTGGCCCGGCGCCGCTGCGTTAATTGGAGACTACGCAGCCCCGGGCGAGCTCAGCACAAGGGGGGTCAATTTTGCGCGCCGATATGGAGTGCGCCCCTGGGGCCGGACAGTTTGCTTTGAAACACTGACTGGGTCGTGGTTCTGATAAGGAGAACCCCATGACCAAGAAACACCGCCGTCACAGCACCGCCAAGAAACGTGAAGTTGCCGAGGCCTATTTCAATGGCGAGTCGATGCGCGCGCTGAGCCAGAAGCACGATGTTTGCCGCACTCTGATCC
>JBBKVT010000196.1:0-12212 GCA_037968535.1 Paracoccaceae bacterium | reverse complement strand
GGTATCGCCGACGCGAAAATGCCCGACATGCAGGCCGGCTGGGAACAGGCGATCTCGAACGTCCTCGCCGGTCTGTCCGGCCTCAACATGATCTATGAGGCCGTTGGCATGCACGCCTCGCTTCTCGGCTTTTGCATGGAAAGCCTCGTGCTCGGTGACGACCTGCTTGGTCAGGCTTTGCGCTGCGTGCGCGGTATCGACGTGACAGAGGATTCAGTCAGCATCGAGGCGATGAAAGCCGTTTGCATGGGCGGTCCCGGCCATTACCTCGGCTCCGACCAGACCCTGAGCCTGATGCAGACCGAATACATCTACCCCGCCGTCGCCGACCGCCTGTCGCCCAAGGAATGGGCCGAGGTCGGCAAGCCCGCACTTCTGCCCCGCGCCCGCGACCGCATGGCGAAAATCCTTGCGGAATGGAGCCCGACCATCGACCCGATCACCGACTGCGCCATCCGCGCCAAATACAACATCCATTTCTAGGGAATGCCCATGCGCTACGGATATATCGGCCTCGGCAATCTCGGCGGCCACCTTGCCGCGTCGCTGCTGCGGGGTGGCTTCGACGTCTCCGTCCACGACCGCGATCGCACCCTGGCCGACCGTCACCTTGCCGCAGGCGGCAAATGGGCCGACAGCGCCGCCGATCTGGCCGCCAGGGTCGATACCGTCATCACTTGCCTGCCATCCCCCGCCGTGTCCGAGGTCGTCCTGGCGGAAGTTCTGACCACCCTCAAGCCCGGCAGCTCCTGGATCGAGACATCGACGCTTGGCCGCGACGACATCCTGCGCCTTGCCGCCATCGCGCAAGCGAATGGCATCCGCGTCATGGAAGCGCCGGTGACCGGCGGCGTCCATTTGGCCGCGCAAGGCAAGATCACCGTGCTGGCGGGCGGCGACAAGGACCTTTTCGACCTGCACCACCCCGCATTCGAGGCGATGGGCGGCCAGATCTTCCACATGGGCCCGCTGGGTTCGGCGGCGATCATCAAGGTCATCACCAACATGCTGGCCTTCATCCACCTCGTGGCGGATGGCGAGGCGCTTATGCTGGCCAAAAAGGGCGGCCTTGATCTTGCGCAAGCCTGGAAGGCCATCGCGGCCAGTTCCGGCTCCAGCTTCGTGCATGAAACCGAGGGCCAGCTGATCCTGAGCGGCAGCTACGATATCGCCTTCAGCATGGATCTCGCGCTGAAAGACCTTGGCTTCGCCATGGGCTTCGGCCGCGAATTCGGCGTGCCGCTGGATCTGGCGGGCCTGACGAACCAGACCTTCGTCAAGGGCCGTGCCGCGTATGGCGGGCAGGCGCAGTCCACTCAGATCGTCAAACTGCTGGAAGATGTGCTAGGCACTGACCTGCGCGCTGACGGCTTTCCCGCCCGGCTCGAATAACCCCTCAAGAATGCGAAAACCCGGCCAGGGCCGGGTTTCAAAGGTGACTATCAAGGGGTCAGTTTCAGACTTCTTCCTCGCCGGTGTCGATAAGCCAACCGCCAGGGCCGGCGATGTCGTCGGGCAGGACCATGATCATCGCCTCACGCAGTGCGATGCAGGCCATCGCCGCAAGGGCAAGCTGGTCGAAGGTGATCATCGTGAATTCCATCTCGGTCTCTCCCGTCTTTCGCGTTGATCTTCTTTTCGCAGCGATTCGGGGCGCAATGAAGGCGCAACCGGGGCCTTTGCAGCAGTCCACGCCGAACTGCCGCCACATTCGGGTAAGCGCTCCGCCTTGACCCCGAAACAGCCCGTTTCCGATCTGTCAACTACACCGCGGAAAGTCAGACGAAAGGATCGCGCTCGTAACCCACCGTCGCCAGATAAAGCCCCTGCGGCGGACAAACCGGCCCACAGGCCGCCCGGTCCTGCGCCGCAAGCGCTGTCGCCAGATCGCCCGGTGTCCAAGCCCCGGCGCCGACGCGTTCCAGGGATCCCACAATGCTGCGGACCTGGTTATGCAAGAAACTCCGAGCCCGCAGATGGAACCGGAATTCGCGCCCGCCCGGATGCTTCAGTTCCTCGATCTGTAAGTCGTCCAGCGTCTTTACCGGACTTTCGGCCTGACATTCAGAGGATCGGAAGGTCGTGAAGTCGTGCCGCCCCAGGAGATGCATCGCGGCTTCCTGCATTGGGCGCAGCGCCAGTTCGTGACGCACGTGCCACGCCCGCCCCCGGTCATGCACCAGCGGCGCACGGCGTGCGACAAGCCGGAAAAGATACCGCCGCTCAATCGCCGAGAAGCGCGCGTGAAAATCATCGTCCACCAGCGCCGCTGCGACGACCGCGACGGGCAGGGGCTTGAGATGGAAATTCAGGGCCTCGAATAGCCGGAAAGGGTCCCACGCCCGCGTCATGTCGCAGTGAGCAACCTGTCCCCAGGCGTGCACGCCCGCATCGGTCCGACCTGCGGCTGCGATTGAGGGCACCCCGACTTGAAGCCGGGCCAGCGCCTCCTCTACAGCGTGTTGCACGGAGGGCTGATCCTTTTGCCGTTGCCAGCCAGCAAAGGGACCTCCGTCGTATTCGATTTTGAGGGCATAGCGTGGCATGACGCCGGATTAGCTCGGCCCGCGGGCATTGGCAATCGGCCCGCTATGGTCGGCCAGAGATTGCGCTGCGTCTTTGGCGCGTTTCGGGTGCGCCCTGCGCCGGAATATCTAGAAAGACCATGAAATTGGCCCGGGCACTATTCGTCGGCAAACCTACCGCCGGACGCACCTGCCGCCGCACAACGACCGGCTAGGTCGTGCACTTGCGCCGCCCCCTAGCGATCCTCTTCAGCGCAGCCTATGTTCTGGCGAAGGTTAACGAGGGCAGAGCATTTGGTTTTCAGCGAGATTGCAGATCGTCTGACGCGCGGGGTCGAGGCGGCGCAGGACACGGTCAGCGAAGCATTTTTCGAACCGGTGATCCGGCTTGGCGTCACCGGCCTGTCGCGGGCCGGCAAGACGGTGTTCATCACCTCACTGGTCGCCAACCTGATCGATCGGGGCCGGATGCCGCAGCTTGCCGCCGCCGCCAACGGCCGCATTCGCACCGCCTATCTGCAACCGCAGCCCGACGACACCGTGCCGCGTTTCGATTACGAGGCTCATCTGGCCGCGCTTACCTCTGGTGAACCGCGATGGCCCGACTCGACCCGCGCGATCAGCGAACTGCGTCTGTCGTTGAGGGTTCAGCCCGGCGGACTTCTTGGCGCGGTCTCTGGCCCGCGAACGGTGCATCTGGACATCATCGACTATCCTGGCGAGTGGCTTCTCGATCTGGTGTTGCTGGACAAGACCTACACAGACTGGTCCGCAGACACTCTGCTTCGGGTCCAAGGTCGCGCGATGGGAAGCGAATTCTTGGCGATGGCGCAGGCCACCGATCCAACGGCAAAATTGGATGAACCTACAGCGAAGGCACTGGCTGCCGCATTCGCGGATTACCTCATGGCCGCCCGCGCCTCTGGGTATTCGGATTGCACACCGGGCCGGTTCTTGTTGCCTGGTGAGCTTGCCGGGTCGCCGGCCCTGACCTTCGCGCCGCTGCCCAAACCAGACCGCAGCCCGCGCGGCTCGCTATGGCGCGAGATGGAGCGGAGATACGAGGCCTACAAGCGGCAGGTCGTCAAACCGTTTTTTCGCGATCACTTTGCGCGGATTGACCGGCAGGTGGTTCTGGTCGACGCGCTGGGCGCGATCCATGCTGGTCCGAAAGCGACAGAGGATTTGCGCCGCGCGATGGCGGAAATCCTCGGCGCCTTCCGACCGGGTCGGAACGCGTTTCTTGGCCAGCTTTTCCTTGGCAAGCGGGTTGAAAAGATTCTGTTCGCCGCGACCAAAGCCGACCATCTGCACCACAGCCAGCATCCCCGTCTGACCGCGATTATGCAGGCGTTGGTGAAGGACGCCAAGTCGCGCGCAGATTTTTCCGGTGCGCGGACTGCCGCAATGTCCATTGCCGCGATCCGCGCGACGGTCGAGGAAACCATCGACCACGGCGGTCGCACCCTCGACTGCGTGCGCGGAACTTTGATCAACGGCAAACAAGCCGCGTTCTATCCGGGCGAACTGCCGGAAGATCCAGCGCATCTTCTGGGGCCGGCACGCGAGGGGGTCGAGACCTGGCTGGATCAGGACTACCAGATCATGACCTTTGCGCCGGCCCGGCTGTCGCTGAAACCCGGCGAAGGGCCGCCGCATATTCGGCTCGACCGGGCTGCGCAATTTCTGTTGGGAGACCGATTGTGACCGTAACCTTTGCCAGGGCAACCCGGCGCGATGTGCGCCCGATTGCCGGAATCCTTGCTGCATGGCGCCAGGAAACTGACTGGATGCCGCCCGCCAGCGGCGCACAGGATCATCGTGCGGCGGCCCGCTTGCTTCTGTCGCGAACCACAGTGACAGTTGTCCGCCGTCGCCGCCGTGTGCTAGGTTTCATTGCCGTCTCGGGAAGGTCCGTGCAGTCGCTGTATCTTGCGCCGGAGGCGCGCGGGCAGGATCTTGGGCGACGCTTGCTGGAGGCCGCGAAAACACGCGCCAGTCGCCTCGAACTTTGGACCCATCAGGCCAACGCACCCGCTCGCCGTTTTTATGCGCGCCAGGGCTTCTACGAGAACCGACTGACAAACGGCGAAGCCAATGACGACAATATGCCGGATGTGCATCTGGTTTGGGCAAGGGCTGCGCCATGACCGACAAGAACGGACCTGTGCTGATCGAGATGGACGAGGCTCCTAGCGCGACGCCCGCGACCGCGCCGCCGGTGCCTGATCTATCTGACGAACCAACTAGAAGGGCAATGCAAACCGTCGCCGTCCTTGCCGCCCGCCCGCCATCGCGGCTTGCCAGATGGTTCTGGCGACTTCTGGGGGCGATCGTTGGCTTCGCGCTGTCGCTTTGGGCTTGGGATTTCGTTACCGGACTTCTCACCCGCAACTCGGTTTTGGGCTACATCGCAATCGGACTTCTCGGCGCGTTCCTTCTAGTCTGTGTTGCGATCGTGATGCGCGAATTGGCTGCCTTTGCCCGGCTAAAGCGTCTTGACGACGTTCACCGAGAGGCTGCTGCGGCGATCATTTCTGGCGATCTGGCTGCGGCAAGGCGGGTGTCGGACCATATCGCCGGACTCTACAGCGGGCGTGATACGCTGAAATGGCCGCTTCAACGGCTTGCCGATCGCAAGGCGGATGTGTTCGATGCCGACGGTCTTCTCGGGCTGACCGAAACAGAACTTCTTGCCCCACTTGACGCCGCTGCTCGCCGGGAAATCGAGGCCGCCGCTCGCCAGGTCGCCACCGTCACAGCGATCGTGCCGTTGGCTCTGGCCGATGTCATCACCGCACTGACCGCTAATATCCGCATGATCCGTCGCATCGCCGAAATCTACGGCGGGCGGTCCGGGGCACTGGGCAGCTGGCGGCTGTTGCGTTCGGTGATGACCCATCTCGTGGCCACAGGTGCAGTCGCGGTGGGTGATGATCTTATCGGATCAGTCGCGGGTGGCGGAGTGCTGTCAAAGGTGTCACGTCGCTTCGGCGAGGGTGTCATCAACGGCGCACTGACCGCACGCGTCGGCATTGCCGCGATCGAAGTCTGCCGTCCGCTGCCATTCACCCGACTGAAGCGGCCTGCAGTCACCAGCCTTGTCCAGCGTGCGCTGACCGGCCTTTTCGGTGTTGGCAAGGATTAACGGGCGTCAGCCACGGGGCTTCGCGAGCCACCGTTTCTTTGACTCGCGGCAGGTGTGAGTCAATACGGGAACTGATTTCCTTTTCGCGTGTTCCAGAGGGACGTTATGGCTTCACCCCGCACGCTCCTGCCGCGACACAAATGGAAATCAGTAAAATGGCCGATGACTCCCCCCTGTATGCGTCGTCCTGCGACACCCAATCGAGCAATGAAACCCGAGACCGGATTTCCGAAAAAGGTCAGGGTGGCGAAACCCATCAGCGCAATGACGACGACGAAGCGCGCCTGACCACAGCTCAGGGCATTCCAGTTTCTGACAATCAGAATACGCTCCGGGCGGGGCCACGCGGGCCAGTTTTGCTTGAGGATTTTCATTTCCGCGAGAAGATCTTTCATTTTGATCACGAACGGATTCCAGAACGGGTGGTGCACGCGCGTGGATACGGGGCGCATGGCTATTTCGAGACGACAGAAGAGATTTCCGATTTAACCTCGGCTCATCTTTTCCAGATGAAGGGTAGGCAGGTTCCTGCGTTTGTCAGATTCTCGACTGTCGCCGGGAACAAGGGATCTATGGATCTGGCGCGGGATGTTCGCGGCTTTGCGGTTAAGCTTTATACCGAAGACGGCAATTGGGACATCGTCGGCAACAACATTCCGGTCTTTTTCATCCAGGATGCGATGAAATTTCCCGACCTTGTACATTCAGTAAAAGAAGCGCCTGACCGCGGCTTCCCGCAGGCCCAATCCGCCCATGACAACTTCTGGGATTTCATATCCTTGATGCCGGAAGCGATGCACATGATCATGTGGGTCATGTCCGACAGAGCCATTCCGCGGTCGTTCCGCTTCATGGAAGGCTTCGGTGTGCACACCTTCCGGCTAATCAACGCCGAAGGCAAAAGTCACTTCGTCAAATTTCACTGGAAGCCGAAGCAGGGACTTCAATCCGTACTTTGGGACGAGGCAGTAAAAATTAACGGCGCTGATCCCGACTTTCATCGACGTGACCTTTGGGACGCCATTCAGCAGGGCGACTTTCCCGAATGGGAACTTGGAATTCAGGTTTTCGACGATGCGTTCGCGGACAGCTTCGATTTCGATGTTCTCGACGCGACCAAGTTCATCCCCGAAGAAGACGTACCAGTACGGATTGTTGGACGGTTGGTGCTGAATCGGGTGGTTGACAATTTCTTCGCCGAAACCGAGCAAGTGGCGTTCTGCACTCAGAACATCGTGCCGGGCGTTGATTTCAGCAATGATCCGCTTCTTCAGGGACGAAACTTTTCTTATCTCGACACCCAGATCAAGCGGCTTGGCGGTCCTAACTTCACGCACATTCCGATCAACGCGCCGAAATGCCCGTTCCATCATTTCCAACAGGACGGCCATATGGCGATGAGCGGCCCGAAAGGTCGCGCAAACTATGAGCCGAACAGTTGGGCAAAAGGCGGGCCGCGGGCCGATCCTGGTCTGGCATTCCAGTCATACCCCGAAAAAGTGGAAGGCGAGAAGCAGAGGGTCCGAGGCGAGCTTTTTGCCGACCACTACAGTCAGGCGCGTCAGTATTATCGCAGCCAAACACCGATGGAACAGACACATATCGCCGACGCAATCGTGTTCGAGTTGTCGAAAGTTCAGACGCCGGAAATCCGCGAGCGGCTCGTCGCGCATCTGCCCCATATTGATCATGGATTGGCTAAGAAAGTCGCAGATGGGCTAGGGCTTAAGGATATGCCAAAAGCTCATAAACCCGCGCGCAAGCCGATTGACGATCTGAGCATTTCCGACGCCCTGTCGATTCAGAAGAACCCACCTTCATCCTTCAAGGGACGGAAGCTGGGGATCTTGATGACGGACGGAATAGATGACGAGTTGCTCGACGGTTTAAGTGCATCAGCGAAATCGGTCGGCGCGACGGTCGAACTTATCGCACCAAAGATTGGCGGGATTACAACGGCGGCCGGCAAGACGGTTCCTGCCGATCAGAAGATCGAGGGTGCGCCATCGGTTCTATATGATGCCGTTGCAGTTCTGGCCACGCCGAAAGGCGTTGCAGAACTCAAGAACAACCACGCGGCCAAGGCCTTTGCGGCGGATGCCTTTGCACATGGAAAATTTATAGCCCTCGGTGGTGACGCGTTCGAGTTGTTTTCCGCAGTTGGTATCACAGAGCCTGATGACGGCATGAACTTGTTGACAAACAAGAGCGATGGCGAGGGTTTCATCGCCACTTGTGCGGCGCTCAGATACTGGGATCGCATGGCATAAAAAATGGCTGGAAACCTGAAGCGGCGGCGGACCCTAACGGAAACTGGTTCACTTCATTGCATTTTTCCAGGCGATGCTTATCGGATCGGGGATCGCGCGTTGAATGAACAAAGAATTGCGCGCTCAATGCATCCGCACAAGAATAGTTCGCCGTGAGTAGCAATCGCATTGGTCTGATCGGAAGCGGTCCGATGGCACTCTATTCGTTGAAGGAACTCAGCAAGAGCAAAGCGCCGTTGGACATCACGGTTTTCGAGGCGGGAGACACGGCGGGATGCGGCTCGCCCTACAGCGCTTCGATCAATGCGAGTTACATGCTGTGCAATGCCTTCAGCCGGGAAATTCCGTCTTTGGCAAGCCATCTGACTGCGTGGTTGAAAAAGCAACCAGTCGAAAAGTTAAACCAACGGAACCTGTCGCCGGACGACATTACGGCGCGTGCCTTTTATCCCCGGGTGCTTGTGGGGGAGTTCTTGACGTCGCAGTTTTCGGCCATTTGCGAGGCTGCTAGACGTGCCGGTCATGTCGTCGAAATCCGAACAAAGCACCGCGTTACAGACATAGCCGTAGGTGAGGATCAGATAGCGCTATCTACCGAAAACAACCAGGCGCTGGCAAATTTTGATTTTGATGCCGTGGTCATAGCGACGGGTCACAAATGGCCTGATCCGCCGCGCGCTGGCAACGCTCAGTTGCTTTCGCCTTGGCCCTATACAAACATTGTAAAAATACCGCCAAGCGACGTCGGGATGCTCGGGTCTTCCCTAACGGCGGTCGACATAGCGATAGCGCTTGCGCATACTCACGGCGAATTCGTCGAAAACGGCGAGAAGGTATCTTGGTTTCCAGCGGCGGACGCCGAGGCGCTGCGGATGACGATGGTGTCTCGCAAGGGCATTATGCCGGAAGCTGATTTCTACTATCCGTATCCGTACGAACCGTTGCAACACCTGACCCCGACCGCCGTCGCAAAGGAAATCGATTGCGGGGCGGACGCGCTTCTTGAGCGCGTGTTCGCATTGTTGCTGCGTGACTTGCAGGCAAGCGACCCAGACTACATGTCGGACCTTGGTCCTGATGCGCGATCAATAGCAGGATTCGGCGAGGCCTATTTTGCCCATCGTCAGGAACTTGGCGGATTCCAGGCCGTGCAGGAAAATTTCTCTCAATCGCGGAAATCCATTCGCGACAAAGAGACAATTCCGTACCGCTACGTTTTGTTGAGAGGCCACGAAGAGTTTGACGCTGCTTTGAGGCATCTGGGCGAAGCAGAATGGGAAACGTTCATGCAGCACCTGATGCCTGTCCTTGCCGACTGTTATGCTGCAGTTCCACATTCGTCGATCGCGCGGCTTCTGGCCTTGCATGAAGCCGGTGTGCTGGATCTTATGCCGATTGGGGACGAGGCAGACTTTGATCCAACAGTTGGCGGCGGAGTGATAGTCTCCACCTTTGAAGGGCCGAAGCAGTTCGATGTCATGGTCGACGCACGCGGGCAGCCCGACGCAGCAGTAAACGCACTACCGTTCCCGTCCTTGGTAAAGGATCTGGCGGAGGACCATCCACCGATCGTTGCGCCCTTCAGATTGCAACTGGGCAGAAAAGCCAGTGGCTCGGTCTATTGCCTTGCCATGCCTCAACTTCTGGAAAGATATCCCTTCTCGCAGGGCCTTCCGAATTGCGCCTCGATTGCCCGTGTTGCTGTGGAGGATATCTTGGAGTCGATGGAAGTTCTGCACGATCCGCACTCGATGCGCTGTGAGGACTGATGCCCCGCATCGGTCCTGCGGTCAGTAGACAAGGAGTTCGTTAAGCCGGTGGCTGTTACTCGATCTCACGCTGGACGACGCTCATGCCGTTCGACAGACCCGAAGACGGAAACAGGATCACCCGATCGCCTTCGCTGAGGCCGTTCAGAACCTGTGCCTCGGTCCCGTTGTTCTGACCGAGATTAATGGTTTGCAACCGCGCGGTCCCGTCGGCTACGCGGAACGCTGCCCAGGCGCCGGCACTGCGAAACAGCGCGCTGGAAGGTACGATCAGGGTATCGGCCTCTTCCCAGACGACGATCCGCGTCTCGACCCTGAAGCCGTGCCCGAGACCTTTGTGCGCCTCTGGCGGGTCCGTGAAGCTGATGACGGCGTTGACACGTTGCTCTTCGACACCCAGTGCCGAGAACTTGGAGATGCCGAAGGGATCGACCCGCTCCACCTTGCCCGCAAGTGACTTTTGGCCGCCCCAGTCGTCGATGATCACGCGGTCACCGGGAGAAACCTGGACGGCATCCGTGGACAAAAGCTCCACCACGACTTCAAGGTCGTTGCCGACATTGCCGATTTCCATGATCGGGGCGCCGGCGGGGAGAGTCGTCTCGCTCTGCTGCATGATCCGCAAGATACGCCCGTCCGCGGGTGCGTAGAGCGGAATCTGCCGCAGCCCGGCGGCGTCGATGGCGGCGGCAAGCCCTTTGTCGTCGAACCCGATAAGCTGGGCACGCGCGGTTGCGACCTCTGCTTGCCGCATGGAGATCGCGGCCTCGGCAGTGTCGACATTGGCAGCGGCCACCCGTGCGGCCTGTTGGGCACGGTCCAGTGACGCGCTGCTGGTGACGCCCCGTTCGGCAAGTTGGCGGGCGCGCACCAATTCGGTATCTGCGCCGTCGCGGTTGGCGAGGGCAGCATTCAGATTGGCGCGGGCGACGCGCAGAGCGGCTTCGGCGGCGTTTACGGCGGCGAGCGCCTGTTCTCGGGTCCGAGCATCAAGCGCTATGGGGTTGGTCGGCAGCATGTGCGCAACAATTGTCTTGCCGCGTTCAACTGGATCGCCCGGCTGCACCCCGACACGCTGCAAGCGCCCGGCGATTGGTGTCGAGACGACATAGGTATCGCGGACGCGGGTGCGGCCTTCCTCGTCAATGGTCAGGATCATCGGCCCGCGTATAACCTCGCCCATATCGACCATTGTCGAACGCGGCCAGAAGGCCGCCGCTAGCGCGCCGCCGATCAGGACAATGGTCCCGATGGTCAGATAGAGACGCGATCGCTTCTTTGTCTTCGCCATCACTGGCTACTCCTTCGTTTTCAGGGCGGACACGAGATCGGCCCGGTCGATGTCGCGTTTCACCAGCCAACCGGAAACAAACGATGCACCCAACACGAAAAGCGCGGCAATGCCGTGGCTTTCTGGGTCGAACACCGCGGGTATCTGATAGAGATCGGTGGAAAATCCGGCGGCGATGCCGAAGGACATGTAGTAGCCGAGCGCCGCGCCGATCGGAATGGCGATCAGAGTGATAACCGCCAGTTCACCGAGAAGCACGAACCCCACCTCGCCCGTCGTGAAGCCGATCACGCGCAGGCTAGCAAGGTCGCGCGCGCGTTCGGCATACGCGATGCGGGCGGCATTGTAGATGATGCCGAAGGTGATGACGAATGCGATGACACCCATGACATAGCGGATCGCGCCTGCGCCCTGGTCCATCAGTTTCTGAAACGCGGTGCGGGCATCGGATTTGAGGCTGACCCCGGCAACAGACGGCATGTCCTGCAATGCGCGATAGATCGCATCGGCCTTTGCCTCGTCGATTGACAGGTAGGCGCGCGACACCCGGTTGGGCTCCCGCAAGGCGCGGTTCAATGCGTCAAGGTTCATGTAAGCTGGCGAGCCCAGCAAGGTTTCCGCGATTCCGGTCACCGGTAGTTGCAAAACCGGTTGCCGTCCTTCGCGCACCTCCACGGTCAATGTATCGCCGGCGGAAATCTGCAGGATGTCGGCCAGTGCCGATGCTAGGACGATCCCATCTTCGGGCATCTCAATCGTAACGAGGTCGCTGTTGATGGCTCGGTTGAGGCGGGCGTTGTCAGTCAGCCCGTTGATCGCACCGAGGTAACTGTAGAGGCCGTTCTTTAGGACGGTTGGCACGACGCGGACCGGTTCCGCATAGATCACGCCGGGGAGGCGGCGCAGTTCGTAGATCGCCTTTTTGGAAACGGGTTTGGTGAAACTGACAGTCATGTCGCTGCGATCCATCACAGAAAAGGTCAGGTCGATCGTCCGATCGAAGCCAGCATAGATCGTCATCATGGCCACGCTCAGCCCCATACCGCAGGCGATCCCGATCACGGCACCCGCCATCCGACCCGGCTGACGAGTCAGGCGCCGCAGGACCATTCGGCTCGGCTGGTCGAGCAGGCGGTTCAAACTTAAACCGATCTTGCCGGATCGGCTGAAATCCGGCGGTGCGGCGGCGCGCATCGCCGTGGCCGGGGT
>JBBKVT010000195.1:0-2860 GCA_037968535.1 Paracoccaceae bacterium | reverse complement strand
AAGTTCCTTCAATTTGTCGCTTACTACAACAAATAGGGAGAATTTTTCAAACGCAAAGCCATGATCGGTTATATTCTTTTGAGACGAGCATCTCGAACACTGCAGATTTTCGCAGCAGGCTCCAGAAATCGCTGGCTGACTTGAAATTAACTGCGAGTTGGGGCGCAGATGTCAACGAACGGTCGTCTCGGACCAAGAATCGGTGGTCATGATCACCAGCATGGACGCTTTGCACTCAGCGGACCATCGCGCAGACAACTCAGCGTTGCCAAGAACAGCGGATGATCCGGATCGCTGCCGCCCTGACCCGTCTCGAAGACGGCGAATACGGCTGCAGCATTTCGTCCGGCGATGCCATTCAGTCTGACGGGCCTGAAAGCGCTCCCGCCGCGCCCAATTGCATGCAGTGCTCCCGATGCTAGAAGGTCGGCAAGGTCAACCGCATAAGATGGACGGCCAACCTAACCGATCCATCGACGAAATCGGAGCCTTCCGCAGTCAAGATCAGATCTTCGGGGCCATAATACGTCACTGGCGTCCCGGTCAGACCCCGAACCAAATTGCCCGACGCCGTGCCAAGGCCACTGCCATATCGATCCGCTGAAGCCGTGACCCCCAGCTTCCACCCCGAAACTGCGCCGGTCATACCGTTAAGGACGCGTCCGGTGACACCGAACACCACCGAATCCCCCGGTATTCCGCCAACAATCGGCGAACTTGCGCCCGCAGAAACGGCGTGGTCGATTTCCACGACTTCATGGATGCTCGCAGCGCCATTGGCGGAAACCGCAACGGCACCGATGATCCAGTTCGTGCCGTCATACATCGCCGTGGCCGAGGCATCCTTAACCCTGGCCCGCCAGCCTGCCATCGGCGGCACGAAAATCCAGCCTCCGTTCGAATAAATCGCAATATTTCCGTCCCTGCCGCTCCAGGTGTTGGTAGCGCCCGAGGGAACCGCGAAGCAATCGCCATCAACCGCGAGGCCGGGAGGCACGGCGGTGCTTGTCGAGACCAACACCAACTGCGATAGACCGTCGAGTCGGACAAGAGCCTCATTCACCGTTACATGCTTTTGCGCCTGCGCCGCCTGCAACAGGGGCAAAGAAAGCCTGGGTGTATCAATCATTTACATCAATCCTTCTGAAAGGCCCTGCCCCGTAACGATCAGAGAGCTGCGCCACATGTATGGAAAACCCGCCCGCGACCCCATCTGCAAGCTGCATAACCTGCGGATAAACCCAGTCGGAAACCGAACGATGCACCTCTCGTACGATGACCGCGTTCTTGATGACGCGAAGTAGGTACCGCTCCTGATCCTCGCCAATCGGCACCTCGACCGACTGCCAGCTGTCGCCGTCGATCCGCGTCCGCCGGACCCATGAAACCGCCACGTCGCCGATCCCGGCACGCACGGCCCGCAGATGGACCGGTGCATAGGGCCGCAGCCCGGCCCCCTCGAAAGAGCGCACAAAATGCGTGTAAGACGGATCGTCCAACGGCTGCCGCGACGGGCCAAGTCGATAATGTCGCTCTAACCCACGTTCCGAGTTCTTCAACCCAATCTGTCCCGGACCGCCGTCAAGGAGCACAAAAAAGCTGCCCGTTGGCCAGTCCAGATCAGGCAACGCATCCGTTCCCGCCTGCCCTCGGATGCGACCCGAGATCTCATAGGTGTTCTCTGCAACCAGCACCGCATCGGTAAATTGCAACAGTTCCCAATTGCCGCTGCTGCCGTCACCGATTGCCGCAAGATTGGCGCCATTCTGTACGCTATCCAAGAGGCTCGATGACAGCTCGCCATCGAACAAGCGCACCCGCAGCGGTATGCCCCGATCCAATATCCCTGGCGAAGCCTTCAACAACGGCGTTTCTGTCACGCCTATCACGGACTTCCGGTCAATCAGTCGATTGAGCTCGTAACCACTATCCGAGGCCGAACTATAGAGTGCGACCGATCCCGGCCAGGGAGAGCCGGTGACCGCGATATGCGGCGCCACTTCGGCCTCGTCGCCCGTCAGCAACGGCAAGTCAAGGAATAGCGAAAACACCGGAACAGGCGGTGTAAAGCCTCGCACCGAACCGGGAATCTCGACCTCGTCGCTGTGGCGGTAAGTTTCGGGTTCGATCCTGACTGCTTCCAGCAATTGCGACCCCATGTGCGACACCCGATCCACTCGGTAACGGGTCGCGCCGGTACTTTCCGGCAGGTCAATGACATCCCCGGCCCCAATCGACAGCGCCGACATCGGTAATGCCAGCCGAATTTGATCGCGCGCCACCCGAGCTTCGGCCAGCCAACGCTCTAGAACTGCCCGTCCTTCTGTCCGGGTCAGCGCCAATGGCATCTCGGATCGGGATATGAGGTTGCTGGCTTCATCAGGAAACAGCGCCTCTTCGGCCCGAACCTCGTAGTCGCCATCGGCATCCACGAAACTCAACTGCAATCGACCGAAAACCTCGGCCTCCGGTGCCCGCACTTGCTCGATCCGACCGGCAAGCTCGGACGACATCGCGACCATTTCCAGGTTGACCGATCCATCAAGCCCGCCAAGCCGTGACTGAAAGATCAGTTGCCCGTCGCGTTCAACCGCCTCGAACCCGTAGGCAAGCATCAGTGGCTGCAGCGCCGATCGTGCGTCGCGCAAATCGGCGACGGAATAGCCGCGCAACAGGCCATACAGGCGCGACGTGTCAACAGTCGCGACACCGGAACGCGCGCAAATCTCCTCGACCACATCCGCAAGCGATCGCGACGCCGTGCGTCCGTTGATCCAGTGCCCGCGATAGTAATTCTGCCCATCCGACCAGACATTGGTGCTCTGCGGGAAGAAAGGAAACGGCCGCGCATCCCAAGCCC
>JBBKVT010000194.1:0-3393 GCA_037968535.1 Paracoccaceae bacterium | reverse complement strand
TGCCAAGTCCTTGAGATTGCCCGCAAGTTCGAGCCGGGCACGAATGGCCCAGACCTGTTTGGGCAGCAATGGGCGCTTTTGGCCAACCAGCCGTCCCTTGTTCCAAGGTCGGCGCTTTGAATTTACGGCAGGAAGTTGGATTCTGGACATGAGTTTTCCTCCATCCGTCCCTCCAACCCAGGCGTCGACAAAGCGTCGACCGGCGAATTCTATCAGGAAAGATAAATGGCCGCTCTCGGAGACGCCTCATAGCGCTGAACTGCAGCGGAGCGGTTGGCCGCTTCGAGCCCGAAGCTCCGGATGCTGCACGGTACTCATTTTCAAACGAAGCGCGGAGAGCAGACATCGCGAGTTGCCGGGACACTCTTCACAGCCGACTCAAGAGCGTGTGGCAGCCAATCGTCTTCACATTCCAGAATGTGGTTGATAAAGACGCGGTGTCTGGAAAGCCCAGACACCGGTCGCAGCCTACCCGGTTTAGAAAACAAGGATATGACATGAAGACTATCGTAATCTGCTCAGGCGGACTCGATTCTGTATCGCTCGCCCACAAGGTGGCCGACGAAAACGAACTGTTCGGCCTCGTCTCTTTTGACTACGGCCAACGGCACAAGAAGGAGGTCGAATTCGCGGCACGCTGCGCTGACCGACTGGGCGTGCCGCATGATCTGATCGACATGCGCCATATTGGCGAACATCTCAGTGGCTCAGCGCTGACTGATGATGTCGACGTGCCGGACGGGCATTATGCCGAGGACAGCATGAAGATCACGGTCGTCCCCAACCGCAATGCGATCATGCTGGCCATAGCCTTCGGGATTGCTGCGGCTAAGGGGGCGGATGCAGTAGCGACTGCGGTGCATGGGGGGGATCACTTTATCTACCCCGATTGCCGCCCCGAATTCATCGCTGCCTTCGAAGCCATGCAGAAATATGCTCTGGAGGGCTATGCCGACATTCGCCTTTACACGCCGTTCGTGCATATTCCAAAATCCGCCATCGTGACGGTAGGGGCGGCGCATGGCACACCCTTTGCCGACACCTGGTCCTGTTACAAGGGTGGCGAAATGCATTGCGGACGCTGCGGAACCTGTGTCGAGCGGCAAGAGGCCTTTGCCCTAGCAGAGGTTGTTGACCCGACCGAATACGACGACCCCGACTTCTGGAAGACCACTGTCGAAAAGGCGCACATGTGATGTATCGGATTACCAAAGAATTCCATTTTTCAGCGTCGCACCAGCTGTGTCATCTGCATCAGAACCATCCCTGTGCGCGGATGCACGGGCACAATTACATCGTCGAAGTCGAGCTTGCCTCCGAAACACTCGACGAAGACGGGTTCGTGTTCCTAACGCGGCGAGCAGCAGGATTGAAATCTTTCAGGGCTGTTGCATTCTTGTGAATTTCCCTCAGCCGATAGGGCAGCCAGCGCAATCGCAGTCAGCGGCCATGTTCACCGCAGGTGCCAGAAGTCTGCGATCCGCCGCACGGCACATAGGTCCGCAGGTGTGACGTAGTCTGCTGCGTGTCCACATACCGCCCGCTCGCCCGCTGTATCGATTGGCACGGCATGATCGAAGCCATCCAGTGACCAGGTTTCGATGCGCGCTATCCCAGCGGCGTCGCGATAGACTTCGCGAATGGCATTGCCGATCACTTCGCGTTCATCCGCGACATGGTCGATATCTTGAACGGTTGTCCATTGTTCCGTCAGTTCGCGAAGGTTGTCGGGGTTCACGATCGTGTCGGCGGTGCCCTGCCAAAGCGACAGCAACGGCCAGCTTTCAGGCAAAAGCTCCGCGCTATCGGTCACATATCCAGCCCATTCCACGCCGTCGCGATCCGTCAAATCGAAGCCTCCGATCCCGCAAGCATAACTTGCATCGGCACCGTCGGGCGCAATGGATTTGACTTGCAGCGAATTCCAAACCAAATCGAAAGCACCTGAGGGTCGATTGCAGCCGACCGGCAGGCCCGCAATAATTGCGCCACCCGCAAAGCGGTTCGGATAGTTCGCCAACATGACCGCTGTCATGGCCCCACCGGAAGAATGACCCAGAATAAAGACGCGGTCGGGGTCGACGCCTTCTGCCTCAATGGCTGCATCAACCATCGCCAGGATCGATGCACTCTCTCCCTGCCCCGGTTGATTGTCATGCGTGTCGTACCAACGGAAGCATCGGCGGGGCATATTCTCTTCGCGTTGTTCGGGCAGCAAAAGCAGGATTGGGATCTCTTCTGCCAGTGCGATAAGTCCTGTCTCATCATCAAAGTCAGTCGCGGTTTGTGTGCAGCCATGCAGAGCCACCACCAGAGGCAAGCCTTCCCTGAAGCCAGAAGGCCGATGCACATACATCAGAAGATCGCCCGGGTTCTCGCCGAAACTGGACACCAGTTCGAGGGCTGTCACAGGCTGCGCAGAGAATAACGCGACAACAGCGATCGCAGCTATATGCGCATAACGCCTGACCCATTTGGCTACATTTCCAGTTGGAAACGGAGGCAAGGACACGGGTGGTCCGAAGGTGTTCGGTGAATCGATACTCTGAATGACGTCCACGGGGAGATGCTCCGGTCTAGGCCTTGTGGGGAAATGGCTGACCTGCAACGGGCCGCCGTCGCCGAAGTCCATCAAGCTGTACGGGAAAGAGGCAACTAAGTAACGGGAAATGTCACGCGAAATGGGGTGCATGCAATCATTCTTTGCACTTGCAGCGACGTCCGCAATCCGCCCAATATGTTCGATGTTGCGCTTGAGACTGAGGTCTGCAACGGGCTCTGTGCCGTCATTCCGCACCGGTTCGTCAGACGGCCGCTTCCGACCGCCAAACGTCCGATCTCCGAGTCATCTGTCTGAAAAGATTTAATATTCTTCGCCTTAAGAACGGCGGCTCTCGGGAAGCGTTTCAATCTTGACCCGCTGCGCCGCCGCTAGGCAGCTTCGAGCCCGAAGCGGACCTCTTCTACGGAGTTGAAGCCGCTCCCTGTTCCCTTGGCAAACTCCTGCAGGTCTTGGAAGCGATACCCGCCATCGCTTACAGCGACGGCGAGCATCTCCTGACTCTGCCTGCGTAGCTATTACTCAGGGTGGTGTTCGCAGGTCACGTTGGGGTTGAACGGCATGAGCTCCCCCATCGGGTTTTCGCGAAACAGCCAGACATGCTGGTCGTAATGCGGTGCAAAGCCGTGCGCCTCGTCGCCGGGCGTTCCCGGGTCGTCTGCCATATGGTCCCAGCCGCGCCCGTTCAGGACCGGTGCATCCGTTTTGCCTGCCGCGTCCCAGGCTGCTAAGAATACCAGGTTCTCGACCGCGACAAGTTCCATCGATCCATCGGCCTGCGGCTCGTAGATCAGAACAGATGGGCGCGTCCAGTCGGTATGAGTGCTCATACC
>JBBKVT010000193.1:0-5492 GCA_037968535.1 Paracoccaceae bacterium | reverse complement strand
TGTCCGGTTCGGATGGTGCCGCCGCGGGTTTCGATCGCTTGGGCAATCCGGCGGACGTATTCGATGCTGCCGCCGTCGACCGTGTACCATTGATGGTTGCGAAAGCTCATCAGCGCGTGATTCTGGAAGAACTGCACCAGCGAGGATGCCGGGAAATCCTGCATCTGTTCCGGGGTCGAGGACCAGATCGCGCCGGACAGGGGCAGCAGGTAATATTTGCGAAACCACGACCCCATTTGCAGCCTGTCCAGCAGTTCGGACAGCGAACAGTCGGAATTCGCGGCCAGTGCGGAAGCCTGATTGTTGAATTTCACGATGTCGGAAATCATCCGCCAGAACTGGGGGCGCACCATGTTTCGGGTCTGCGCAGTCAAAGAGCCGAAATTGTTCAGCCCGTATTCGATCGCGCCGTTACCGATGGAGGCGGCGAAGCTCATGTTGCTTTGCTTGACCGGAACGTCCAGTTCGCGGAACATGCGGGTCAGGTTCGGGTAATTCTGGTAGTTGAAGACGATAAATCCGGTATCGACCGGCACATCGCCGTTCCGCCCCGCCATTTTTGTGCGGGCATGACCGCCCAACCGAAGTTCGCTTTCAAAGAGCACAACGGATTCCGAAGGGGCAAGTTCGTAGGCGGCGGCAAGACCGGATATGCCTGCTCCGATGATCGCTGTTCGTGCGGGGATCGCAAATTCAAAGGGCAAGACGTTTCTCCGATGCTTTGTGGGGATGTTTACGTCTGGCGACGGAGAACGGATCAATCACCTGTATGCCGATAATGATCGCATCAGTGATCCACAGGCTTGACCTTGCCGTATAGGGTGTATGAGTTTGGTTTTGACACATGCAACACGATCAAGGGCGTTGCCGCATCCCGCGGTTCTGATGCACGCGATCGGTGACGGAAATAAAGCGCCAGTGGCCAATCCCAAAACGACCCCCGACCCCTGGACGACATGCCTGATCGAATTCAAGCAGACCCAGGATGCGCAGCGATTTGCCGATTTATTCGGCCATTTCGCGCCGCGGGTTAAGGCGTTCTTGATGAAATCCGGCGCATCTGCGGCGCTGGCCGAGGAAACCACGCAAGAGGCTTTGGCGACGGTCTGGCAGAAGGCGCATCTGTTCGACCCGTCGATGGCAAGTGCATCGACCTGGATTTACACGATCGTGCGCAACAAGCGGATTGACGCGATCCGCAAGCAACGCCGGCCCGAGCCCGAGGATCTGCCCTGGGGCACTGAGGCGCCGCAGTCCTCGGAAGAGATACTGGCGGTGTCGGACGAGCAGGCGGAGCTGCGGCGCTGTATCGCCGAACTGCCGCTGGCGCAGAGGCAGATGATCGAACGGGCTTATTTCGGTGATCTGTCGCATTATGAGATTGCAGAAGTGACGGGGCTGCCGCTGGGAACCATAAAATCCCGCATCCGCCTTGGATTGGAACGGTTGCGCTATGAATTGAAGAAGAGCCGAGAATGACCGACCTTTCGTTGAAACATCATCTGCCGGATAGCCTGCTGGCTGCCTATTCCGCCGGGGCGCTGCCCGAGGCGTTCAGCCTTGTCGTGGCCACGCATGTCTCGCTCTGCGATCAGTGTCGGGCGGCGATTGCCAGTCACGAGGCGGTTGGCGGCGCGGTCCTGGAAGATATTGGCCAGGTCAGCGTTGACGACAATTCGCTTGCCGCGACCATGGCGCGGATCAAGGCCGACGGGCGGTTGGCTGCGAAACCGGCGCGGCCCGCAGCGCGGTCGATCTTTCCGTCGCCGCTGGTTGAATACGTCAAGGGCGGACCCGAGAACGTGCGCTGGCGCCGCGTGGGCGCGGGCGTGAAACAGGCGATCCTGCCATGCGATGGCAATGCGACGGCGCGGCTTCTGTACATCCCCGCCGGTGCGGCGATGCCCGACCATTCGCATCGTGGGCTTGAGCTGACGTTGGTCTTGCAGGGCGCGTTTGCGGACGAGGTGGATCGGTTTCAGCGGGGCGATGTCGAGGTCGGGACAGAGGATCTGACCCACACTCCGATCGCCGAGGCGGGATTGCCGTGTATTTGTCTTGCCGCGACGGATGCGCCGCTCAAGTTCAAGGGACTTCTGCCGCGCATCGTGCAGCCGTTCTTCAGGATCTGACCGGCCCGATCAGGCTTCGGGCGCGCCAATAAGATGGTGCAGTATGTCGCCGTGCAATCCGGCGCCGGCTGCAAGAAGGCCGGACACAAGCGGAGTGGGGTTGTTGAATATTGGGGTTCGACCCTGCCGGTCGCTGACCATCCCACCCGCTTCTTGCGTGATTAGCTGACCTGCGGCGATATCCCATTCCCAGGTATCGCGCAGCGTCAGCATGGCATCGAACCGACCCTCTGCCACCAGTGCCAGACGATAGGCGATCGACGCGCGGAAGTGGCGTTCAAACGGCGGGACGCCGATCTTCCAGTGCAGCGGATCGAGATTTGATTTCGCCGAAAGAACCGTGGCCGCCTGCAGGTCGCACCGCTGGCTGGCGCGGATCGGCTGGTCGTTCAACTGGGCGCCCTGACCCAGTCCTGCGGCGTAAAGCTTGTCCTGTGCAGGCAGGAAGATCGCGGCGGCGGTGATCGCGCCATTGTGCGACACCGCCAGCGAATGCGCCCATGTCCGTTCACCTGCCATGAAGGCGCGGGTGCCGTCGATCGGGTCGATGATGAAGACCTTGTCGCGGTCAAGGCGGACGGGATCGTCGTCCGTCTCTTCGGACAGCCAGCCATAACCGGGCCGCGCTGACAACAGCCGGTGTTTCAGCATTTCGTCGACGGCCAGATCCGCTTCTGTGACCGGTCCGGCGCCGTCGGCCTTTTCCCAGGATGTGTGGGCCTCGCGCCAATATGGCAACGCAACGTCGCCCGCTGCGCGAGCTGCCCCGATCAGCAGCGACAGGTCACTCTCCGGCAAGGGTCAGACCGTCGACAAGCAGCGAGGGGACGACATGCGACAGATAAGTGCGCGCATCATTGGCCGGGACGATCGTTTTCAGCATGTCCCGCAGATTGCCGGCGATCGTGCATTCGTTGACGGGGTACTTGATCTCGCCGTGCTCGACCCAGAACCCGGACGCCCCGCGGGAATAATCGCCGGTCGTCGGGTTGATCGACGCGCCGATCATCGAGGTGACAAGCAACCCCGTTCCCATGTCGCGCAGCAAGTTGTCGCGGCTGACATCGCCTTGGGTCAGCGCAATATTGCTGAGCGCGGGCGAGGGTGGCGCGGATGTTCCGCGCGCCGCGTTGGCTGTGGATGTCAGGCCAAGCTGTCGCGCGGTCGACAGATCCAGGGTCCAGCCGTTCAATCGGCCAGCTTCGACGATCGTCCGAGCGGCCGTCGGCAGGCCCTCGCCGTCGAAGGGACGCGATCCAGAGGTGCGGTGGCGATGCGGGTTTTCGGTAATGCTGAGGGCTGCGGGCAAGACCTGCTGCCCCAGTAGATCCCGCGCCCATGAAGCCCCGCGCACGATGGCAGTGCCGTTGATCGCGGACAGCAGGTGGCCGATCAGCGACGAAGCTATGCGTTCGTCGAAAAGCACCGGATAGGCCCCGGTCCTGGGCTTGCGAGCCCCGGCGCGGGCCAGCGTGCGTTCGGCGGCAATGCGGCCGATGCTGTCCGGATCGGGCAGATCGGACTGAAACACCCGCGATTCACCATAGTAATCGCGTTCCATCCCGGTGCCTTCGCCAACGATAGCGACGCAACTGAGGCCGCGACTGGTGCGGTCATAACCGCCTGAAAAGCCGTTGCTGGTGGCAAGATGGATCGAATGTCGGCCGTAACCTGCCGACGCGGACTGAACCTTGCTGATGCCGTGTGTTCCCAGTGCTGCGGCTTCCGCACGGCGGGCGTCTTCCTGAAGCGTGGCCGGATCGGGTTCGGGCGCGGGATCGGCAAGTTCCAGTGCAGCGTTCCAGTCTCGGGCCAGCTGCGACGGTTCGGCCAGGCCCAGGTTGGGATCCTGCGGGGCTTCGCGCGCCATCGCGACTGCGCGTTCGGCCATCGTCGTGATGGTTTGCGCGCGTGTGTCGGAGGCCGAGACACAGGCCTGCCGCTTGTCGATCAGGACCCGCAAACCGATGTCGGTGCCTTCCGCGCGTTCGGCATGTTCCAGCGTGCCGTCCCGCACGTCGATCGACAGCGAACTGCCGCGCGTGGCGATCGCATCCGCCTGAGTTGCGCCGGCGGCCTTTGCCGCGGCCAGTAGCGCCTCGGTCAGGTCGGAAAGTGAGGTGATCATGCGGCACGGCCTTCGCTTGCTTTACCGATTGAGGTAGTCTGCCGCTGCGGCCTCCGCAAGCCGATCCCCTTGAATCGGGGCAGCGCATTTGTTTGCGCGGCCCGACTGCGGCGTGCGCCGGATTATTTCACCTGCTGCCCGTTGGCAAAAACCGATCCGTTGCCCTTGACCTCGATTTTCGTGGTCAGCGTATCGGCGTTTTCGCCGGGTCGGGTGAACATGCCCAGCATCATCTGCGCGCCCATCGCCTGATCCTGCGGCAGAAAGCCGAGCTGGATCAGTTTTTCGATCAGGCCATTGGCGCCGACGATGGTGAAATTGACCTCTCCGGTCGGGGCGGGCATCCCGTTGAACGTCGTGGTGTCGGTCTGATCGAAGGTGAACCCGCCCTCGCCCTCGACCGAGGCGCCGGCCACCGACAAGGTGATGTCATTGATGTTCAGAGTGTGCAGTTCGGCTGGCATGGCGTCGCCCGCCGCGGCCATCGCTTCGGGATCGGATAGGTCCATCAGCCATTTCAGCGTTCCCGACACGTCGATGATCGCCGTCGCGGGGTCGCGGGGAAGAACGGCGCCGGGGTCGATCATCGACCAGATCTCATCCCCGACGGTCAGGCCGACGACCCGGGTCAGCAGCCCGAAGTCAGTCGGAGCGTCGGTTTGCTGAAGCGGCATTTTCAGGTCAAAGGCGGTTTCCTGCATTCCCAGTGAAACCTCGGGGAACGGGATTTGGGATCCGCTGACCCGGTATTGGGTGTCGGTCGCCGTGCCGCCATAGGCGACAACGCCATCGCGGATCGAGAAATGCAGCGCGCTGTTGGCCGAGGTTCCGTCTGACTTGAAGGTGTCCACGCCGTTGTTCATCGTCGTCGAATAGGTCGACGCGCCGGACGACAGCGTGCCTTCCGCGTCGAAATCACCGCCGAAGACCCAGCCCGGATCCTGCATGTCGATCTCGTTGGGAAGCGTTGCCGCGCTGTCGCTGACCACTGTGTTGACGCGCGCCGTCACGTTCATCGTGCCGTCGTTTCTGGGGTCGGTGAAGCTGACGTTGACATCCATCGCGTCGGCGGTGAATGCGCTTTTGATCCGGCGCAGATCGCCTTCGTCCATAGTGTAAGTGCCGTCGATGTTGGACATCGCGAAGCTGATCACCGGTGCAAAATCCTGCCCGTCGACGAACATCCTATCGACATCGACACTTATGGCGGGCGCGTCATAGTCATAAGCGAT
>JBBKVT010000192.1:0-3652 GCA_037968535.1 Paracoccaceae bacterium | reverse complement strand
CGCGCCGAAGTTGCGACCATCGGCGCCCCACGCGGCAAGGCCTGTTCGTCCTGCGGCAGTTACGAGATGCGGATGGTCGAAGGCTGCATGACCTGCGCCAATTGCGGCTATTCGAAATGCGGGTAAATCAGGGCGTGGCGGATTGTGCTACCAAGGGTAAATTGACCATTTCCCGGGGGCGTGCTGTCAGAACAGTTCGAACCAGTCTCAACAAGGATAGTGAGGCTGCCCCTTATTTCGCCCCGAGGCCACGCTACTCCGCAAGGGCGACGGCGCGGTTGAGCTTGAAATTGTCGCTTGAGTAAAGGTGACGCTGCTTGGCAAAATGGTCGTAAACTGAAGAATGGACGGCGGCAAACTTCTGCAAACTTCGCATCTGCTGAACGCGTAGCATTGTGCGTTCCCGTCTTCGAACGGCGGGTGTGAATTCTCCGCGCGATTGTTCGGTCACGGACCCACTTTTTCTTGTTTCGAGGCGTTGCCGACGACCTTCGTCTCAGCGCCACAGGAACGAAATTTGTCAGTCGCTGCTGACGTTAATGCCACGCTCATGAAGCAGATCCTCCACATTCCGCCGAGAAAGCGGGAAACGGACATACATCATCACCGCCAAGCGGATGATTTCAGGGCTGGTCTTGAGTTAGCGGAACGGGGAGCGTTCTGTCATCCACAGAAGCTAATTGGTCACTCTGCCCTCAAGCCAGTTTCCTCTGACAGTGCCCATTAACCGTTCGGTTTCAAAGCCAATCGTCTCGCTGGACAGACGGGCAATTCAGTTGGTTGTAGGCAAGTCCCATTCCGATTCCCCTTGTCAGATAACATATCGTTTTCTCACAAGAATCGTTGGTTGAAGCGCACACCGCTTCGAGAGGCTGCCGCTCGTCAGGCCGCTCGCCGACGCGGCCCTGCCTATCGCGGGACCGGCGCTGAATCGCCGGGGAGCCTCGCTATACAGCAATGTAACGTGGAGGTCGGAACACTGAAAACAGGCAGCCTCACCTTCCTCGTATCGTTGCGACATGGTGTCGCTCGATGAAACAAGGAGCGAAAGATGACACGCAACAAGTTGGCGTTGGCGGTGGCCACAAGCCTGCTCGCCTTCGGACTGGCGGCTGGGCCCATAACGGCCAGCGCGCAAAACGGCTCGGCCAAGTGGTTGATGAACAACACACAGGACAACTCGGGCACTCAGAGCAACGTGACCGACGTTCCGGAGGGCCCGAACGACAAAGCCGACCGAATCGATCAACCGGAAGGCCCGAACGACAAAGCCGATCGCAACGAACGCGAAGACCACGACGAGAAAAGCGGCGGGAAGGACACCGACAATATTCAGGAGGGTCCCGGCTCGCAGCACGAGGGCGGCGCGGAGGACCACGACTGAGCCTAGCGCTCGACAAACACGAAACCGAGACGTTCGGCGGCGCACGCGGTGCCGCCGAAATACTCTGCGGCTGCACGGCAGACTTCGCGGTGTGAATAGTCCCTAGGTTTGTAGGCGCCTTCTTCCCTAATTTTGGGCGGGCTCTGTTGGATTATCGGCTATCAACCAGTAGGCGGGCACTGTCAGATTAAACTGATCTGTTAGAGTCCGAGCTAGGAATGTCGGCTGCCTTCGTGTCGCGCTGCTTAGTGACAACCAAGCAAATAAGGGAACTGTGCTAGAGACGCGAAGCTCCCGGCGGCAGGAGATCGGCCAGTCTGTCCAATCTGACAATGCCTCGCAACGCTATATGATCGTACTCTCACACATTCATGAGAGCCATCTGCACCGCCGCAATCGTCTTCTTCTGGTTATGAATCCTGAGCCTAGTCCACCAAGAATTACTTACGGATCACAATCAGCATCTGTCCGTCATCAAATGATGTGGAGCCGAGTTACCTGATCCTGAACGGAGGGTTTGGCTCATCTTGGTTTGAGTTTGAGCCGCAGCTCGTTTGTGCTGCAAGCGGCGTTTCTGGATGGTCAGTTTCTTGATTTTCTCCCTTTCTCTGATGATGGTTTCAGCGCGCCCAAAGTAGACGTCAGCTGGGGGCAGATTGCCGAGGTATTCGTGGTAACGACGGTTGTTGTAGTGGCCGATGAAGTCAGCGATTGCCTGTTCGAGCACCCCTGGAAGGTAGTATTTCTCAAGCAGGATGCGGTTCTTGAGGGTCTGTGCCAGCGCTCCGTCGCCCGGCAGTTGATTGCAGAGCAATCAATGAGAGGGATCTTGCTCCGGGTCTGGGGATGGTTTGGCGCGCCGCGAACGTGATCCATGCCTTGATCATTGAGCCAGTCAGCCAGATTGCCGGAGATGTAAGACGCGCCATTGTCGCTCAGCAGTCTTGGCTTGTGGGCAACAGTCGCCCGGTCACAGCCTGACGCCACCAGGGCGTCTTCGAGCGTGTCGGTGACGTCGCCTGCTTTCATGGTCGTGCACAGCCGCCATGCGACGACATATCGGCTGTAATCATCGAGGCCTCTCATTGTTTGCATAGCAAACCATGAGAGGGCGATGATCTTCAGCTAGGTGAAGTCTGTCTGCCCGCTGCCCGGCAGGGCATGCTTGGATGCCCGAGAGGGGGAGTTGGTTCGGGCGCGTGGTCTTGTCCCGGAACTCGTCGGCGGCTTTGATCAGGGAACATTGAATGGCATTCAATGTTCTTAGTTGAACGCAGGGCTGGTGATCAGGTCGTGGGCCCTCAGGAGCCTGTAAACACTGGGCTCGGACACGAAGTAGCGCTTGCAGTCGGTGAACCGGACCGCCAGTTCGCGGGGTGACAGCTCGGGCTGTTCCAGCGCCATGTCGATGATCTGCCACCGTACTTTGTCCGGGATCCGGTTCCAGACACGCCCGGGCCGCGAAGACCGGTCTTCCAATCCAACTTCGCCCAGAGATAGATAGCGGTCATACCAACGATAGAAGGTCGTGCACGGGATCCCCAACTTGTCCAGCGTGCGCTTTGCCGGCAGATGCGATCCCTCGACCAGTCGGATGATCTCCAGCTTCTCGGATGCAGGATACCTCATTCCTGGTCTCCCCCATCCCCGAGCATGCTTTCTTTGAGCGGACGGTTTTCCAGCGTGAGATCGGCTACAGCCTCTTTCAGCGCCAAAGCCTCCGCCCGCAGATCCTTGACCTCTGAACCGGTCGCCTGACGCGCCACGTCGCCGGCCAGACGCTTCTTGCCTGCCGACGGATGTCCTTCACGACCTTCTCGGCCGATGGTTTGGATGTTTCGGATTTCATTCTCATCTCCACTCCGTGGTGGTTACGATGAGACCGAAATCCTCCGTCACGCAATCAGGCCAATCTGTCACATAAGCGCTGATCACGGACACAAAATAGCGGAACGCCGCATGCTGCACCCGGTCCAGCATATCGGTATCGGACAGCCGCAGAACCTCTGCGCCGGTCTGCGCTGGATCAACCGGAAAGCTCATGCCGCACTCTTTCACGCCGCTTGAACTGTTTCATCTGACGGCATCGGTGCGCCGGGTTCAAACAGCTTTCCGCCCCTTCGCTTGAATCTGCATGCGGCAACAGAATGCGCCCCCGTTGCCGGGGGCGCATTTCCGATGCTCAAAATCCGGCTATTCGGACGCTGCAAGCTGTCCGCGAATTTCGCCATCCGGGTATTGTTCGGTATGCACGTTCACGTAGTAACC
>JBBKVT010000191.1:0-2653 GCA_037968535.1 Paracoccaceae bacterium | reverse complement strand
GTGCTGGAGCGGCTGGCGACAGCTTATGGCGAAACCCGCCAGTCGATCGGCCTTGCCGCCAACAACTCGGTCCTGGAAGTTTTCGCCTCGACCGAGACCGGCAGCTGGACCGTCACCGTGACGATGACCACCGGACAGACCTGCCTTGTGGCCAGCGGCGTCGCGTTCGAGGCATTGGCCGAAGCCCTGCCGCCGGGCGGTGAACCGGCCTAGCCCGCCGCCGCGTCCCACAGCAGTTTCAGCGAAACTGACAACAGTGCCCAGCTGATCAGCCTGTAAAACAGCGCCTGCGGGATCACTTGCACCAGCCGGACGCCGGCAAAGACCGCCAGCGTCGCGGGCAACAGCAGCATCGCGGCGACTTTCAGGTTCTGGGCCGACAACTGGCCCAGCGCCCAGTAGGGCAGCAGCTTGGCCGCGTTGACTGCCGCAAACATGATCGTGGTGGTCCCCGCGAACACCGTCTTTTCCAGCTTCAGCGGCAGCACGTAGACTTGATAGGGCGGCGCGCCCGCGTGGCTGACAAAGCTGGTAAACCCGGAAATCGCCCCCCAGATCATCCCCGGCAGCACCCGCGCCGGCCTGCCGGGGCCGTCGGGGCCGCGTTGCAACAACAACCGCGCCGCGAAACTCGCCCCGATCACCCCGATCAAGCCGATGACCAACCGCTCTGGCACAAGGCTTGCCGTCGCCCAGCCGATGCCGATGCCGACCATCGCGGCGGGCAGCATGATCGCCAGCACGCGTCGGTTGAACGCCCGCCGGTAGGCCCAGACCCCGAACACGTCCGACACCACGAAGACCGGCAGCAGCAGCCCCGCCGCAAGGATCGGGTTGATCACCAGCGCCAGCACCGGCACGCCCAGCATGCCCACGACCGGCAGCCCGCCCTTGGACAACCCGACCAGCATCGCGGCCACCACGGCGGCGATCCAGAATAATGTCGAATGCGGATCCAGCCCTGCCCCCATCGATTCGCCCCGCTCGGCCCGCGCGATCACCTGCGCGCGGCCAGCCCTGGCGCGGTTTAGCGCAATCATCGCGACATACAAGCGCCGGACCAGTGCTGCATTGCGGCGCCCTTGCGTCGCCGCGTCCAAGGGTCTAGGCATCCCGCGTCATTCACCGGATCGGAGACCACTCAAATGGCCAGACCCAAGATTGCCCTGATCGGCGCAGGTCAGATCGGCGGCACGCTCGCCCACCTCGCTGCGCTCAAGGAACTCGGCGATGTCGTCCTTTTTGACATTGCCGAAGGTGTGCCGCAGGGCAAAGCCCTCGACATCGCCGAATCCGGCCCAGCCGAGGGCTTTGATGCCGCGGTTTCGGGCACCAACGATTACGCCGACCTCGCCGGCGCCGACGTCTGCATTGTCACCGCCGGCGTTCCGCGCAAACCGGGGATGAGCCGCGACGACCTCTTGGGCATCAACCTCAAGGTGATGAAATCGGTCGGCGAGGGCATCAAGAAACACGCCCCGAACGCCTTTGTCATCTGCATCACCAACCCGCTGGACGCGATGGTCTGGGCCTTGCGCGAATTTTCCGGCCTGCCGCATGAGAAAGTCGTCGGCATGGCCGGCGTGCTGGATTCGGCCCGTTTCCGGCATTTCCTTTCCCTTGAATTCGGCGTCTCGATGCGCGACGTCAGCGCCTTCGTTCTGGGTGGCCACGGCGACACGATGGTGCCGCTCGCCCGCTATTCCACCGTTGGCGGCATTCCGTTGCCCGACCTCGTGGAGATGGGCTGGACCACGCAGGAAAAGCTCGACGCGATCATCCAGCGCACCCGCGACGGTGGCGCAGAGATTGTCGGCCTCTTGAAAACCGGGTCCGCCTTCTATGCCCCCGCCACCAGCGCCATCGAAATGGCCGAATCCTACCTCAAGGACCAGAAGCGCGTGCTGCCCTGTGCGGCATGGGTCGACGGCCAGCTTGGCCTCAAGGGCATGTATGTCGGGGTTCCCTGCGTGATCGGCGCTGCCGGGATCGAGCGGGTCATCGACATCAAGATGACCAAGGACGAACAGGCGATGTTCGACAAGTCGGTCGAGGCCGTGAAGGGTCTGGTCGAGGCCTGCAGGGGCATCGACGGGTCGCTGGCCTAAGGCCGGGCAATGACCGCACCGGAACCGTCGCGCGGCTTTGTCTTCGCCGCCTCGGGCGTCCGGTTTGCCAAACTGACCGAACAGGCGGCGCGCACGTTGCGCGCCACCAACCCCGGCGCGCAGATCGACATCTTCACCGACGAGACCGTGGATGCAGCCCTGATCGATCAGGTCCACGCGCTTCATCAAAGCTGGTTTCGCCCAAAGTTCGAGGCGCTGCTGCGCAGCCGGTTCGAGCGGACGATCTACCTGGACGCCGATCTGGTGGTGCTGGCAGATATTTCCGACATCTTCTGGCTGCTCGACCGCTTCGACATTGCCGCGGCGCATGTGCAGAACCGCAATGCCGGGTTCGCCCGCAGCACCTGGAACCGCAAGATCCCGAACGCGTTTCCGCAGATCAACGGCGGCGTTCTGGGCATCCGCCGCAGTCCCGCCACCACCGAATTCCTCGAACGCTGCAACAAGGCGCTCAACGACGAGAATCTGCCCGCCGACCAGCCGGTGATGCGCGAGTTGCTGCTGGACAGCGACCTGCGGCTTGC
>JBBKVT010000190.1:0-5965 GCA_037968535.1 Paracoccaceae bacterium | reverse complement strand
GCGACCCTCGTGGCCTTCTCGGCGACGTGGCTGTTCCACTCCTACCAATGGTTCTGGATCCGCGGCACGTTTCCGATCGTCTGGTCCGATCTGGTGTTCTGGTTCGGCCTGGGGCTCGTCGTCATGATCAATGTGCTGATCGAGACCCGGCTTGGCCGTCGCCGCTCGCTTGGCAAGGGCGTTCGGACGCTGCGACAGGAGGTGATCCACGGTCTGAAGATCGCCGGTACCTTTACCGCGATCTGTATCCTCTGGACGATCTGGAGCACGCCGGAAGTCGAGGATCTGGGCTTCTTATGGCAGGCGGTGCTGAATTCCGGACCCGTCGATGTCGCCGTTCTCGTCGGAATTCCCCTGGGCATCGGCGCGCTCGGTGTGCTTTTCGGCGGTCGTCAGCGCGAGGTCTCGCGTGCAGGCCCCGGCTCGGTGCGCATCGAAGGCGGCTTCTGGCGCGAGGCAGCGATGGTCACCGTCGGTGCCGCGGCCTTGATCCTGATCGCGCTGCAGCCGGGGCTCTTGACCCCGATCTCGCCGCAGCTCGCCGACCTCGTCAAAGACGTAAAGGGGCGTGCCTCGCTCAACGCCGCCGACGTCGAGCGTCTGCGGCGCGGCTATTACGAGGATCTCGGCGATATCACCCGGTTCAACGGCGAACTCTGGACGGTAATGGTTGGCGAACCGCCTTACTGGAACGTAGGCGACCAGGACCAGACCCGGACACGCACCGATGCAATTCGCATGGACTTCATTCCCTCGTCGACGGCCGTGTTCAAGGGCGCCACGCGGACGATCAACAGCCATGGCATGCGGGACCGGGAATACTCCGTCGTACCTGGGCCGGATACCTTCCGGATCGAGCTCGTCGGGACTTCGCACGACATGGGCGCGGGCGTCGAGGACGGCGAGACCTACGAGAACCTGGTCGAGGATCGGCTCAATGCAGAGCTCGGGCCGGTCACCGGGCTCACCTACGAGATCCTGAACTTCTCGTACGGCGGCTACACCCCGATCCAGAAGCTGGAGACGCTCAGGGCCAAAGCGCTCGCCTTCGAGCCGGACCTGATCCTCTACGCAGCAGCCAGCAACGAACTCGAGAGGGTGTTCCAACCCTACCAACTTCGCTGGCTCGCGCAGAACGATCTCTTTGACCAGTTCCCCGACGTCCTTGATGCGATCAACCGGGCCGGCATCGACACCGAGGTCGAAGCGTTCGACAGCAACGAAGAAGCGACCACGGCCAAGCTGCTTCCCTATGCGGAAGAGGTGTTCGCGAAGCTGTTCAGGAAGTTCCGCGATTTGGGAGAGCGCCAGGAGGCGCAGACAGCCCTGCTGCTTCTGGAACTCCCGAACGACAACTCGCAAAGTCTCGCCGAACTCGAACGCCTGAAAGCCGTGGGAGAGGAAGACGGTGTTCCGATCCTGGACCTTCGCGGGGTCTTCGCAGCGGTTTCCGACCGATCCACGCTCTGGATCGCCCCGTTTGACAGTCACACCACTGCGGCCGGGCACCAGATGATAGCTGATCTGCTCTTCGAAAAGTTGCTGCAGAGCGATCTTGTCCCGACAAAGGCGCCTGGGGCCGATTGACGGCAAAAGGAGGCGGGCGGATTTCCGCTGCGTTCCGTCGCCGCTTCGCTTATCCCGAAAAGAGCCGTGAGAGGTTGGCAGTCAAGGTGGCGGAGCCCCTGCGAATCGGGTTGAGACGCGCCTTTGACTTAGAGCGTCTCACGGGCTTTCGGAAGCGGGCGGGATTCCCAAGGGGCTTGGAATGTGATTCACCATCTTTGGAGGTGGATCATGAGCAAAGCCTATTCCTTTGACCTTCGTGAGCATGTTGCGGCGCAGGTCGATTCTGGACATTCTCGGCGCGAGGTCGCGCGTCGTTTCGGCGTGAGCCCGAGTTTCGTCATCAAGCTGATACAACGGGTTTCTGCGACCCGGTCGGTGGCGGCGGCAAAGCGGGGGCGGCCGTTCGGTCATGGCAAGATGGCCCCGGATCGCGAAGCCCTGATTGCGCACGTCCAGGCCGCGCCGGACACGACGCTTGCGGAACTGTCCGACTGGTTGGCGCGCGAACACGACGTTCATGTGCATCTGTGGTCGGTGTCGCGCACGCTCCGCGCGGCCGGGTTCACATATAAAAAAATCGCTGCTGGCGGTGGAAGCTGGACGCACCAGGGTCAGGCGTGACAGGCACATTTGGCGGTCGCTGCGCCAGCCCCGGATGCGCCGGGCACCGCACCGGCTGGTGTTCATCGATGAGACATCGACCACCACCAAGATGACCCGCCTCAGGGGCCGCGCCTTGTGTGGCGCGCGCCTGGCTGCCACCGCGCCTTTCGGGCTTTGGGGCAGCCAGACATTCATCGCGGGGCTGCGCTGCGATGGGCTGATCGCGCCTTGGGTTCTGAACGGGCCGATGAACCGGGCCGCTTTCGACGTCTATATCGAGACCCAACTGGCCCCTGAGCTGCAGCCGGGCGACGTCGTTATTCTGGACAACCTGTCATCGCACAAAAGCCCACGCGCTGCCGAACTGCTCAAGGCAAAGGGCGCGTGGTTCTTGTTTCTGCCGCCATATTCCCCCGACCTGAACCCAATCGAGATGGCCTTCTCCAAACTCAAAGCCCGCCTGCGCAAAGCAAAGGCGCGCACCATCGAGGCGCTCTGGCTCGCCATCGGCGATATTTGCGACCTCTACGGGCAAACCGAATGCTGGAACTACTTCAGGGCCGCAGGATATGCGCCCGAATAACGGTGAAACGCTCTAGCTGGCGCAACTGGGATGAGCGACGCTAAAGCCATGCATTTGTGCGAATGCCGCTTTAGATAAACCGAAGCTGCCAGCTACGCGGAGTTGCCCGTGAAGCATTTAAAAATGGCATATCCGGTGAGGCCAATAGAGCTGAGGCCGGGAACGCTTTTCTGGGACAAACGTGACCTCTTTCTGGAACAAGCGCGACCTCAACCTTCGGATCGATGACATAAAGACAGGCACAGTCTCCCAAACGAGCATCACTATTTTGGACCGCCTTTGATAAACTCCGTCGCGTCAATGGCTTCAACATTTTTCAGAGGCGGCCATGGCAAGATGCGATGCTATCATCGCGGTGCGGGTCAAAATTGAACTGATGAAAGCTCCGTCTCGCTCCGCTGAGTTCCCGGCATAATGTGAGACCATCAGGTTCTTAGTAGAAGCCAAGCGGGCCTTGGCGCCAAGGGTCGCGACGTTGGGCGGGCTGGCACTGTTCTGCTTTCAGACCCAGGAGACGAGGTCATTTCTTTGTCCTCACACCCGGTCCACCACCGTTTTCGTCTATGAATTCTACTCCTGCGGTTTCAAGCGACATCCGGATAGAAGCGATAGTGTTCCGTTTTAAATCTTCGCCACGCTCGAGACGGGCGATTGTATTCGGCGAAACACCTGCACGTTCGGCGAGTTCGCGGACTCCAAGCCCGGTTGCTGCCCGGGCCATTTTGCATTGTTGGGCATTCATTTAGTAACACTGTTACTTTTTTAATGTGGATTGTGACACGATCGCATAATGGTAGCCCTGTTATCAGATCGGCGCAACGGAGATACTACGATGACAACCACCTTAATTTCAGTCGCCAATAACGGCTTGCCACCCATCATGATCGCCGAGCAGGAAATTCAGCTCGTTTCGAAATCATACGGATGGCATAAAACAAGAGTCACAAAACTCTGCATAAACGACAAGATTGTATGCGTATCGCAGGATCTGATGACGCTGGCCAATTCGACTGGGACGTCGTTCGCAGGGACTTGCTGCGACAACATGATCGAAAGAAACGCCGTTTTTCGCAACGACTGCTTGAGTGAAGCGGCAACAGACGAAAACTATGGACCACTTCACGACACCGAACGATGCAACCAAAGCTTCAGATTTTCTGCAGGCAATATATACCCGCTTCCTATTGAAGATACGGCAGCAGGTCTTGAAACGGCAGGAAAGATACTTTGCCGCGAAGATGAACTTAGTTTTCGGAAGGTCGGGCACTGAAGATGTCCACGATCACTCCGTTGTTCGCGGGTGAAGGAACGGCCGCGCAACTTTTCGATATGAAGTCTGCAGAGTTTCTAGCATTGGTCAAGGCGGGGCACCTGCCCAAGCCGCGAGACATCGGGGGAATCAAGCGCTGGGACACGGAGGAATTGCGTCGGATAGCGCGAGGTGACGAGGCAGGGGGGGCTCAATGGAATGGTAAAGAAATACCTGCATTCCCCGAAACCCGGTTTTCTATACGTGCGTGTCGGCGGCCAATATCTCGGGCGGGTCATCGCACCGCCAGACACAGCAGAATTTGACCGCCAGTACTGGGAAATCTTGAACGGAAGAAAGCTCAAATGTCGTACTTCTTGGACTGCCCTGATCACTAGCTATCACAATTCTGATCGATGGGCTCGGCTCAAGCCCCGGACCAGAGCGGACTACGAAAAAGTCATGCTCTATGTTGAAGAAAAGAACGGTACGAAAGATATGACACGTCTCACGCGCCGAGACGTTATTGCGGCGATGGACAAAAACCGGCATCGGGTACGGTTTTCCAACTATATTCCGCAAGTCATGTCCGTTCTTTGCGAACACGCGATCGATATTGGCTGGATCACGGCGAACCCCGCCAAGGGGGTCCGAAAAACAAGGACGCCGGACGAAAAGAAGAGAAACCATATTCCCTGGACGGACGCAGCTGTTGCAAAGTGGAGATCTGAAGCCACCGTCTTGCCTCGCCTGATATTTGAAATTGGCGTTGGCATCGTTCAACGGACAAGTGACTGGACACGGTTTCGGTGGTCTGACTATGACGGTGACACCTTGAAACTCCGCCAAGGCAAAACCGACAAAGCTTTAACACTACCCTGCACACGCGAACTTCGTGACGCGCTGAATGGGGTGAAAGAGAAAAGAGGATTGACCGTCCTTGCGGGCAGCAATGGACAACCGATGAGCTATCGCTACATGGCAAAAATAATGCTTGATGAGCGACGACGATTGGGCCTCGAAGACCATCATCTTCATGCCATTCGCTATCGCGGCGTGATGGAATTGGCGTGGGCCGGTTGCAGTGACGATGAGATTGCAGGCTATAGCGGGCATGCGTCGAAGGACATGATCCGCAAATATGCCGGCGAAGCCCGACAGATCATGCGAGCACGTCAAGCATGGGAAAAGCGGCAATGAACAGAACAAGCACAGAACGAGAAACTGATAACCAGAGTGATAACCGCTTGACGGCGGAGCCCAAGAAACATAGTCAAACCAAGGCTTCGGCGAGTTGGCGGAGTGGTTACGCACCGGATTGCAAATCCGTGAAGACCGGTTCGATTCCGGTACTCGCCTCCAAAGCCCGAATCCTCATCAAGGCCCCTCTTCGTTCATTGAAATAGGACAGCCAAGCGAAATCGTTCGTTCATGCTGCAGGACTTGTAACCCCTCTGGTCGCTTCGTAACCTCTACAGAACGGACAAGACGGAACTTTGCTTGATCCTTTATCGCATCACTCTCGCTTTGTTCGCGCCGATTCTGGCGATAATTTTGCTATCGCGTTGGCTCGGCGGGCGCGAGACCCGTGACGGTCTGGCTGAACGTCTTGCTCTGGGTGCGCGCCCGTCCGATACCGGCAAGGCAATCTGGCTGCATGGGGCCAGTCTGGGTGAATTGACAGCGGCGCGGCCGCTTCTTGAGGCAATTCTCTTGCGAAACCCAGGGGTCTTCGTGATCGCCACGATGAATTCCTATACCGGGCGCTCGATGGTCCGGAACTGGCGATTAGCGCGGGTCGAAGCCAGGATGGCACCACTGGATTCCCGATTGGTCGTGCGCCGCTTTTGCAAGATCTGGTCCCCGGTTGCCCTCGTTTCTCTGGAGAACGAGCTCTGGGCGAACCGTTTGTCGGTCTGCAAGGCAAACCGCATCCCGGTCCTTGTCGCGGGCGGCAGGAT
>JBBKVT010000189.1:0-13562 GCA_037968535.1 Paracoccaceae bacterium | reverse complement strand
CGCTTCTGATGCATCCACAGATAGCGCACGTCGAAGGTCAGGTTATATCCCGTCGTGCCGGCGCAAATCACCACCATGCCGCCGCGCTTGACCACGAAGACCGAGACGGGGAACGTCGCTTCGCCGGGATGTTCGAACACCATGTCGACATTGTTGCCCTTGCCGGTGATGTCCCAGATCGCCTTGCCGAACTTGCGGGTCTCGTTGAACCAGTCCTTGTATTCGGGCGTGTTCACGGTGGGCATCTGGCCCCAGCAATTGAAATCCTTGCGGTTGATCACGCCCTTGGCGCCAAGGTCCATCACGAACTGGCGCTTGTCCTCTTCGCTGATGACGCCGATCGCATTCGCCCCCGCAGCATTGATCAACTGGATGGCATAAGACCCCAATCCGCCCGACGCACCCCAAACCAGCACGTTGTCGCCCGGCTTCAGGATATGCGGCCGATGCCCGAACAGCATCCGGTATGCGGTGGCCAGCGTCAGCGTATAGCAGGCGCTTTCCTCCCAGGTCAGGTGCTTGGGCCGGTGCATCAACTGCTGCGCCTGAACGCGGGTGAACTGTGCGAACGACCCGTCGGGGGTCTCGTAGCCCCAGATCCGCTGGCTGGGGCTGAACATCGGGTCGCCGCCGTTGCATTCCTCGTCGTCGCCGTCGTCCTGGTTGCAATGCACCACGACCTCGTCGCCGACCTTCCAGCGCTTCACCTTGTCGCCGACCGCCCAGACGATGCCCGAGGCGTCGGACCCGGCGATGTGATAGTCGGCCTTGTGGCCGTCGAACGGCGAGATCGGAATCCCCAAAGCCGCCCAGACGCCGTTGTAATTAACCCCCGCCGCCATCACCAAAACCAGCACTTCCTGGCTGTCGATCGTCGGGGTGTCCACCACCTCGACCTGCATCGCGGTATCGGGTTCGCCGTGACGTTCGCGCCGGATCGCCCAGGCATGCATCTGCTTGGGCACATGGCCAAGCGGCGGCATTTCCCCGACCTCGTAAAGATCCTTGATCGGCGCGTCATAGGCCGCGGGCGCGGAATTGGTGTCGAGTGCCATCATTGCTCCGATGCTCCATCTTGTTGCCGCGGCGCAGAATCGCTGCGGCGTTGGGACCATTAAATACGCAGCGAGGGTAATTATGCAACCGCGCGGCGTCCTTTTTTGAAACTTAATAACCGAGCGAACGCAGCAATTACGCCGCGCGCGCAGCCAACAGGTGCTCGATCGACGCCGCATAATACTGCAGGATCCGCGTGTCCCCGTCAGCGATCCTTAGCTCTTGACCGTCATCGCGGACCAGTTGCCGCATCAGAAGATGGGTCACCGCATTCTCGACCTCGGTGGCGACATCGCCGTTCAACAGTTCGACATGCGCGCCCGCCTGCTTCATGTCCGCGACCAGCGCCGCGACGCGGCCCGTCAACTCGTCCCGGCTCAGCGGCTTGCCCGCGTTCAGCAGGCAGGTCGCGACCAGCGGGATCGGCAGCACCGGCACGATCGCCCGAATCCGCGCCATCAGTTCGGTGCCGATCTCTTTCGTGGGGTCGCCGGTCCTTCCCCATGAAAACTCGGACAAAGAGATCGGCGCACCGAAACTCACCGCCGCATAGCCATAGCGCAGGAACCGGCCGGTCAGCCTCTGGAAGATGTGCTTGATGAAATACCGCGCCGCATCGCGCCAACGAAACCGGAACTTTCGTTCGACCCCGTCGGCGGCAGCCACCAGCACGCGGTCTTCCAGCACCCGGTCATAGTTCAGCGCCACCGGCACGAACACCACGTCGCGGCTTTTACCGGGTTCATAGTTCGAGACGATGTAATTCAGCAGCCCCAGTTTCGGCGCCCCGACACGGCCATCAAGGCTCAGACCGCCTTCGGGGAAGATCGCCTGCGCCACGCCGTTGCTGGTCGCCATCTGCACATACCGCGCCAGCACCCGACGGTAGAGGTCATTGCGCGATTTGCGCCGGATGAAATAGGCGCCCATCGACCGGATCAGCCAGGACAGCGGCCAGACTCTCGCCCATTCGCCAACCGCATAGGACAAGGCCGAGCGTTCCGCCGCCAGCCATGTAACCAGAACGTAATCCATGTTCGAGCGATGGTTCATCACGAAGATCACCGTCGCATCCGACCCGATCGCCCGGATCGCATCTTCATCGAAATGCCCCAACCTGACCCGGTAGAATGCGCGGCTGAGCAACTTCGCTGCCCGGATCGCAAAACCGAAGTAGGCGGTGGCACTGAACGAGGGCACGATTTCGCGCGCATAGTGGCGCGCCTTCTCAAACACCACATCCTCGCGCACCCCGGTCTCTGCCGCATGTTCGGCAACCGCTTCGATCACCCCCGGATCATAGATCAGCCGTTGAATCATGTCATGACGGTGCAACAGCTTGAATGGCTCGATCGGCCGCTCCAGCCGCTCGTTCAGCTTGGCGACCACACGCTCCATCCGGCGGCGAAAGAACCAGCGGACCGACGGAAACAGGAAGTGCGAGGCAAACGTGACTGCCGCGAAAAGCAGGATCAGCACCAGAAGCCAAAACGGTATTTCGACCAGACGAGTCATCGCGGCGACCCTTGCAGCAAAACCGCCGTGCGTAAATCGTCAATGCATCTGCACATTCGGCGACTACACAACCGGTCCCTTCGACCTATCATCAAATCCTGCCGCCCAATCCCGGGCGCAAGGACACGAATGGAGGTATCCGACATGACATTTCGCATCTGCATGGCCGCCGCGATTGCGCTCGCAGGGTCCGCTGCAACGGCTCAGGACAGTGGCATGAGCTTCTTCGTCACCAGCGAAAACCCTGGCAGCGGAGGTGATCTTGGCGGACTTGAGGGCGCCGATGCTTATTGCACCAAGCTGGCCGAAGGCGTCGGCGTCACCGGCGTGACCTGGCGCGCCTACCTGTCGACCAGCGCCGAAAACGCCCTCGACCGGATCGGCGCCGGACCTTGGGTCAACGCCAAGGGCGATACTGTCGCCGCCGGCGTCGACGAGCTGCACAGCGACGCCAATAACCTGAACAAGGAAACCGCGCTCAATGAAAACGGCGAACCGGTGAACGGTCGCGGTGACGAGCCGAACCGGCACGACATCCTGACCGGCTCGACCCCCGAAGGCACGTATGCCGAGGGCATGACCTGCAACGACTGGACCAGCAATGCCGAGGATACCGCAGGCATGGTCGGGCACCACGACCGGATGGGGCTTGACGACACGCCACCTTCGAAGTCGTGGAACTCGTCACACTCCTCGCGCGGCGGCTGCGGCATCGAGGCGCTGCGTGGCACCGGCGGTGACGGGCTGCTGTATTGCTTCGCCCAATAGCACAGATCCCTGGCGGGCGGGGTTCACCCGCCCGTCGCATCCGGCCTCTTGGCACCGCGCGCCCGCGTCATGCGGTCTTAACCAACGGGGATGTAAAACCCACCCCGGATCCAAGCGCGGCCTCACGCGGCCTCGCACCCAAGGAAATGTGGTTTCAGTACTCCCCGAAGACCGGGGGTTCCCTGATCCTGCTGGCAGACAGGGGGAAATCCCCCGATAGGGCCGGGTTTCAAACCCCGGACCAGAAACCGCAATGCCTACGGGCGGCGCCGCCTGCTTTCCCTGATCAGACCCGCAACAGGGTCACCCGAGACCGCTAGTCCCGAACCGCCTTCACGCAGGCAATCGCGGCGCGCACCGCGTCCTCGATCGACATTTCTGTCGTGTCGAGCAGCAACGCGTCAGGCGACGGCTTCATCGGCGCTGCATCCCGGCCGCTGTCGCGCGCATCGCGGGCACGCAGTTCGGCCAGCACCTGATCGCGAGAGATGTCGGCCCCCTTTTCCGCCAGTTCCAGATACCGCCGCTCGGCCCGAACCTCATCGCTGGCGGTGACGTAAAGCTTCACCTCGGCCTCGGGACAGATCACCGTCCCGATATCGCGACCGTCCAACACCGCACCGCCATCGCGCCGGGCGAATTCACGCTGGAACGCCACCAAAGCCGCGCGAACCTCCGCGATCGCCGCGACCCGGCTGGCCGCCTGCGCCATATCGGGCGTACGCAGATCGTCGCGTGTCAGATCCGCTGGGCGCAGGGATCTTGCGGCTTCCACCGGGTTTTCACCCGCCAGCACCCGCCGCCCCGTCGCGCGATACAACAGACCGGTATCCAGATGCGCAAACCCGAAATGTGCAGCAACTGCCTTGGAAATCGTTCCCTTGCCAGCCGCCGCGGGCCCATCAATGGCGACCGTGAACCTCACCGATCGGTCCGCACCAGTTGCGCGCCCAACCGGATCATCAGCGGCTCGAACACCGGAAACGACGTGGCCACAGGCCCCGCGTCATCAATGCCCACCGGCTTTTGCGAGGCCATCCCCAGCACCAGAAAGCTCATCGCGATCCGGTGATCCAGATGCGTCGCACAGGTGCCGCCCCCCGGCACGCCGCCCGGCCCCATCCCGTGCACGATCAGCGTGTCCTCATCCTCTTCGACCCTGACGCCATTTGCCTCCAGCCCGCGTGCCATCGCGTCGATCCGGTCGCTTTCCTTGACCCGCAGTTCCTTGACGCCCCGCATCACGGTCCGACCCTCGGCAAACGCCGCGACGACCGACAAAACCGGATACTCGTCGATCATGCTCGCCGCCCGTTCCGGCGGCACCTCGATGCCCTTAAGCGCCGAGTACCGCACCCGCAGGTCGGCGACCGATTCGCCGCCCTCCTCGCGCGGGTTCTCGAACACGATATCTGCGCCCATCTCAACCAGCGTGGTATAAATCCCGTTCCGCGTCAGGTTCTGGCTGACCCCCGGCACAGTGATCTCGGACCCTTCGACGATCAGCGCCGCACAAACCGGAAACGCCGCCGAGGACGGATCGCGCGGCACCGCAACGCTTTGCGGCCGCAATTCCGGCTGGCCGGTCAAAGTGATCACCCGGCCCTCGCTGGTCTCTTCAACCGAAACCTCGGCCCCGAACCCCACCAGCATCCGCTCGGTATGATCCCGAGTTGCTTCCCGCTCAATGACCACCGTCTCACCCGGCGCATTCAGCCCCGCCAGCAGCACCGCCGATTTGACCTGCGCCGAAGGCATCGGCACCGTGTAGCGCACCGGCACGGGATCGGCGGCGCCAAGCACCGTCATCGGCAACCGCCCCTTCGACCGCCCGTAAGCCCGCGCCCCGAACAGCGAAATCGGCTCGGTGATCCGCCCCATTGGCCGAGACCGCAAACTGGCATCGCCGGTAAATGTCGCGACGATTGGACAGGTCGCCATCGCCCCCATGATCAGCCGCACCCCGGTGCCGGAATTGCCGCAGTCGATCACATCCTCGGGCTCGCCAAATCCGCCAACACCCACGCCATGCACCGACCATTCGCCAACGCCCAGATGCTGCACATCAGCGCCGAAGGCCCGCATCGCGGCAGCGGTATCCAGCACGTCCTGACCTTCCAGCAACCCGGCAATCCGCGTTTCGCCGACCGACAAAGCACCCAAAATCAAAGCCCTGTGGGAAATCGACTTATCCCCCGGCACCTCGGCTACGCCCTTCAGGGCCGCCGCCTTGTGAGACGTCATCGGGATCGGATCGCCATGGCCAGACATGCGGACTCCTTCAAAACACTCGCGCCGTGATAGCGCAGCCCCCCGCAACGGTCCATGCCGGAAAGAGCGCCCGACCTCATCATCCGCTGGAAAATATCCCCGACGGAGGCTCCCGCCGCTACCGTCGCCGGAACGTCAGGTAATGCGGAACCCGACCTTCGCGCAAAGCCTTCGCCTCATACCGGGTTTCCACCCAGTCGCCCCACGGCCGCCGCCAATCCGCCGGCCCCTCGGCCAGCCATTCGAACCCCGCCTTCGGCACTTCTTCCAGCGCCTGGCGCACATAGTCCGGTATATCCGTCGCCACCCGAAACACCGCCCCCCGCGCCATCACCCGCGCCAGCGGTTCCAGATGCTCGGGCGTCACGAATCGCCGCCGGTGATGCCGCTTTTTCGGCCACGGATCGGGATACAGCAGGAACGCCCGGTCGATGGACCCGTCGGGCAGCACGTCGAACAAATCGCGGACATCGTCGGGGTAGATCGCGACGTTCTGAACCCCGGCGTCGCGGATTTTACCCAGAAGCATGGCGACGACATTGATGAACGGCTCGCAGCCGACGATCTCGACCTCAGGGTGCAGCGCCGCCTGATGCACCAGATGCTCGCCACCGCCAAAGCCGATCTCCAGCCAGACCGGCCGCCCCCCGAACCGCGCGGCCACGTCCAGCGGCATCCGGTCCGGGTTCACTTGCCAATCCACCGCTCCGGGTGACAGAGCAACAAGGTCCTCGTCCAGATAGGTTTTCTGACTGTCGCGCAGGGTCTTGCCCTTGCGACGGCCATAGAAATTGCGCCATGGCGCGCCCGACGGATGGCTGTCCTTGGTCATGCAGGCCTGCTACCCAATCGCCGACCAAAGCGCAACGCATCGCCCAAGCTACGCGCGCCCTGATTCTTCCGTTTTCAAATATCCCCGCGCGGAGCGCATCGCGGCGCGGGCAAAGCCCGTGACGCAAACCCTCTCTCGACGCCGTCTCGCGTCACCGATTTCAGACCGCCCTTTTCAGCGCCTCGACCAGATCGGTCTTTTCCCAGCTGAAACCGCCATCGGCCTCTGGCTCGCGGCCGAAATGGCCGTAGGCGGCAGTGCGCTGGTAGATCGGGCGGTTCAGGCCCAGATGCTCGCGGATACCGCGCGGCGTCAGGTCCATGACCTTGCTTACGGCGCGTTCGATCGACTCCGGGTCGGCATCGTTGGCGCCGTGGGTCTCGACATAGATCGACAGGGGCTTGGCCACACCGATTGCATAGCTCAGTTGCAAGGTGCAGCGGTCGGCCAGACCAGCGGCAACGATGTTCTTGGCAAGATATCGCGCGGCATAAGCGGCCGAGCGGTCGACCTTGGTGGGATCCTTGCCCGAAAACGCGCCGCCGCCATGCGGGGCAGCACCACCGTAAGTGTCGACGATGATCTTGCGCCCGGTCAGCCCGGCGTCGCCATCGGGGCCACCGATCACGAAAGTGCCGGTTGGGTTGACCCACCATTCGGTCGCCGGGGTGATCCAGTCGGCAGGCAGAACCTCGCGGATATAGGGCTCGACAATGGCGCGGATATCGTCCGAACTCTGATCCTCGGACTCGTGCTGCGTCGAAAGCACGATCGAGGTGACCTCGACCGGCACCCCGTCCTCGTAGCGCAGGGAAAGCTGGGACTTCGCGTCAGGCCGCAGACTGGGTTCCTGCCCGGATTTGCGCACCTCGGCCAACCGGCGCAGGATCGCATGGGCATAGTGCAGCGGTGCCGGCATCAGCGCCGGGGTTTCGCGGCAGGCATAGCCGAACATGATGCCCTGATCCCCCGCCCCGTCGCGGTTCACGCCTTGCGCGATATGGGCCGATTGTTCGTGCAGGAAGTTCAGCACGTGGCAGGTGTTCCAGTGGAACTTTTCCTGCTCGTAGCCGATGTCGCGGATGCAGTCGCGGGCGATCTGGCCGATGCTGCCCATGAAGGTGCGCAGCTTGTCCTGATCCGACAGGCCGACCTCGCCGCCGATTACCACCATGCCGGAGGTGGCGAAGGTTTCGCAGGCGACGCGGGCCTCGGGTTCTTCGGTCAGGAAAGTGTCAAGGACGGCATCGGAAATCCGGTCGCAAACCTTGTCAGGGTGGCCCTCGGACACGGATTCCGAGGTGAAGATATAATTCTGTCGGGACATGAAAGATGCTCCATTGTGTTAACTCGCCACGCCAGGAAGCCGTTGTGGCAAGAATTCGGACCAGCGTTAGTGAGCGGTCAGGCTGGGGTCAATCGGATTCTGCGAACCGCGACAATGCCAAGCCCCAGCCCCAGCAGCACGAAAACCGGCAGCTCGCCGGTGCGGGCATAAAGTGTCGGCGGCAACGCGGGTGGCAGCACAGCGTCGATCCGTCCGACAACCCCCAGCGGCAGGCTGTCGACGACCCCGCCCCGTGCGTCGATCATCGCGGAAACCCCGGTATTGGCGACCCGCACCATCGGCAGGCCCAGTTCGACCGTGCGTGCCCGGGCCTGCGCGAAATGCTGGTAGGGGCCGGAAAACGTGCCGAACCAGCCGTCATTGGTGACCAGCAACAACCAGTCCGGGCGCTCGGCACTGCGAACCTCGTTGGGGAAAATGCTTTCATAGCAGATCAGCGGCAACGCCTTGCCCAGGGGTCCGAAATCCAGCATCTGGCTGCTGTCACCGGGCGAATATCCCAGTCCGAACTGCGCCGCGAAGGCCGACAGGCCGAACTGGCCCATCCGATCATTCAGCGGCAGGTATTCCCCGAACGGCACCAGATGCGCCTTGTCGTAGATCGCCGTGATGTCGCCCGCGGCGTCGAGCACCGCGATGCTGTTATAGGCCCGCGTGCCATCGTACCGCTGGGCACCGAACACGACCGGCGCGGACGCGCCCACCGCGGCGATCTCTGACAGCGGTGCATCGGGGTCGTCGATCAGGAACGTCACTGCCACCTCGGGCCAGATCACCAGATCGGGTCGTCGGTCCGACGGTTCTGCACTTAGCGTCAGAAGCCGTTCGAAATGTAGCGGCATCTTCTCGGGATCCCACTTGTCGCGCTGCGCGACATTGGGCTGAACCAGACGGATCAGCGGAGAGGTCCGGTCACTGCCCGGCACCGGCGCGTTTTGCCGCACCAGCGCCCCGGCAAACAACAGGACCGCCACCGCACCCAGCCCCGCCAAGGCCATAACCTGCCGACGGTATTGCGCCGCCGCCGCAACGGCCGCCGCGAAGCCCAGCGTCAACAGCGTCAGCCCGTGCGGTCCAATGAAGGCCGACACCTGCAGGATCGGCGTCTCGGTCCAGATATAGCTGACCAGCGCCCAGGGAAATCCGGTGAAGGCGTAGCTGCGCAGCAACTCGGCGGCAGTCCATGTCAGCACCAGCGTCAAAAGCCCCTTGCCCGACTGCGGCACCAGCCAGCGCGCCGCCCAGAACCCCAGCCCCCAGAACAGTCCGAATCCCGCCGCCATGAAGCCCAGCGCGAACGGCGCCATCCAGCCGTGTCGGGAAACCTCGACAAGGAACGGTTCCACGATCCAGAACAGCACGATCAGCGCGTAGCCCGCCCCGATCGTCCAGCCGCGCCGGAACGCCGCACCGGGCGTTGCAGCCTGCTGAAACAGCATGAAAGCCAGCACCAGCGCGGGCAACGCCAACACCGGCAGCGCGAAAGGCACCTGCCCCAGTCCGATCGCAATTCCCGCAAGCACGGCCACGGCGGCACCGCGCCGATCACGCAACACGGGCGCGAACCTCTCGGTCAATGTCATGTATGCGCGGAACCCGGCAACCGTAGCCGCAGCCGTTTGAGGCGACGCGGATCGGCCTCGACCACCTCGATTTCCAGCCCGTCGGGATGCTGAATCACTTCGCCGCGCGCCGGCACGCGGCCCAGCAGAACGAATACCAGCCCGCCCAGCGTGTCGACCTCTTCATCCTCGTCGCCGTGGGTCAGCTTCATGCCGATCTCGGCCTCAAGCTCTTCCAGCGGCGCCTTGGCCTGCACCAGATAGACGCCGGGTTTTTCGAGCGTCCAGTACTGGCCTTCGGCGGTATCGTGTTCGTCCTCGATCTCGCCCACGACCTGTTCGATCAGGTCCTCGATCGTCACCAGCCCGTCGACGCCGCCATATTCGTCGATCACCAGCGCCATGTGCATCCGCTCGGTCTGCATCTTCTGCAACAGGATGCCGATCGGCATCGAGGGTGGCGCGAACAGCAGCGGTCGCACCATGCTTTCCAGCGAGAACTTGGTGCCCTTGCCGTTGAACCCGTGTTTCAGCGCGAAATCCTTGAGGTGAACCAGCCCGACCGGCGTATCCAGCGTGCCGTTGTAAACCGGCAGCCGGGTCAGGCCGCTGTCGCGAAACACCTCGACCAGATCGTCTTTGCGGATATCCAGCGGAACCGCCACGATCTCGGCTGACGGGATCGCCACATCGTCCAGACGCATCCGGCGCAGGTTCGCCATGCCAAGCGCCGACAGCCCCGGAACCGGTCGCTGACGTGCGGTAGCCTTGCCGTTGTCATGATCCTCGTTGCTGTCCGAGGGCGTGAGAGCACCGATGATCCGGCCCAACAGGCCGCGGTGCTGTGTCGTTATGGAGTCCTGCGCGCCTTGCGCTGCATTAGACTCGGCTTCTGCGTCGCCCATTGTTCCTTTCCAAATTTTCAAACGACCGTTTCCGGCCCTAATCGACCCTATATGGGTCAGCAAGCCCCATGAGGGCAAGTATCCCGGACTCGATTCGTTCCATTAATGCGGCATCTTCGTCGCGAATGTGATCATAACCCAACAAATGCAACAGACCATGAACCAACAGATGCGACACATGATCCGGCAAGTCCTTGCCGGCGTCGTCGGCTTCGCGCCGGCAGGTGTCGTAGGCGATCGCGATGTCGCCAAGCTCTTCAGGCGGCCCGTTTGCGTCCGGCTGTGGCCGCGCTGGCTGGCCGCCGGGGACCCGGGCGGCGCGATCCTCGGCGGGCCATGACAGCACGTTGGTCGGCTGCGGCTTGCCGCGGAAATCGGCGTTCAGCGCGGCGATGCGAGCATCATTGCAGCCCAGCAGACTGATCTCGAACCGATCCGGCGACAGCCCCAGATGGTCCAGCGCGGTGCGGCAGGCCCGTTCAGCCAGCACGTCCAGCCCAATCTCGTTCCAGCGATGATCTTCGGTCAGCGTATCAACAAGCTCAGCCATTATCGTCGGCGTCGTATGCCTCGATGATCCGCGCCACCAGCGGATGCCGGACGACATCCTTGGCGGTGAAATAGTTAAAGCCGATCTTCTGGATGCCGGTCAGCAGACGTTCTGCATCCGCCAAACCCGACGCAGTGCCGCGCGGCAGGTCGACCTGGGTGCGGTCACCGGTGATGACCATGCGGCTGCCCTCGCCCAGACGGGTCAGGAACATCTTCATCTGCATGGTGGTCGAGTTCTGCGCCTCGTCCAGCACGACAAATGCATTCGACAGCGTGCGGCCACGCATGAAGGCCAAGGGCGCGATCTCGATCTTCTTTTCCTCGATCAGCTTGGCAATTTGCTTGCCCGGCAGGAAGTCGTTCAGCGCGTCGTACAAGGGCTGCATGTAGGGATCGACCTTGTCCTTCATGTCGCCGGGAAGAAAGCCCAGCCGTTCGCCCGCCTCGACAGCGGGACGCGACAGGATGATCTTGTCGACATGGCCGCCGATGAACATGTTCACGCCCACCGCGACCGCCAGATAGGTCTTGCCGGTGCCAGCGGGGCCGATGCCGAAGCACAGCTCGTTCTGGTACAGCGACTGGACATAGCCCTTTTGCGCCAGTGTCCGTGGCTCGACGGTTTTCTTGCGGGTCTTGATCTCGGTCTGGCCCGCGCCGAACATTTCGATCTGGTCGCCGTCCAGCGTCCCGGTATTGGCCGCTGACCGGCCCATCCGGATCTCGCCGTCGATCGCGCCCGCATCGACCGCGCGACCGGTTTCAAGCTTGGCGTAAAGGCTTTGCAGCACATCGGCCGCCTTGTCGCGGGCCTCGGTGTCGCCCACCACGGCCAGCAGGTTGCCGCGGCGCACGATCTGCACGCCAAGTTTATGCTCGATCTGGGCCAGGTTTCGATCGAACTCTCCGCAGAGGTCAATCAGCAGGCGGTTGTCAGGGAATTCCAGCAGCGTCTCGTGAACGTCGTCTGGCGATGGCGGCGGGGTCAGTGCGCTAAATCCCAATAAACTCTCCGTGTCAGAGTGCCCTTCGCCTGATCGTGCCAACTAAGGACGACAGGCGCAAGTTCCTTGACGCGAAGTTCACCAAATTGACACAATAAATCGGGCACAGACCACAATCTGCGCCAGAATTTCATGCGGATGCCACAGTATTTAGTTTCGCAAAGGCGACCCATCGCGGAAATCTGCCGTCGCGTGGTTGGGCGGTGCGGCGCCCGAACAGACCGGTTTGCCATCCGGGGTCAGCCGCAGCGTCATGTAGCCTTCCAGCCCGTCGTCGATGATCCAGTGGTCGCAGCCGTTCGGATCGACCCAGATGCCGGCCTTGAGCTCGGTCAGCGACTTGCGGTCGAACCCCCGGTCGCGCGTGGTATCGCCGCCCCCGCCCAGCGCGCCCTCGCACCCTGCGGTGATCGCTGCGGCGAGCAAAAGCCCGACGGTCCGTGTCATCACCATCCCGTTCACTCCCCGTTGACGCAGTCGATCTCGACGCGGCGGTTTTGCGCCCGCCCTGCCGCTGTGGCGTTAGTGGCGACCGGGCGGCGTTCGCCCCAGCCGTTCAGCACTGTCACCCTAGCCCCGACCGAGGTCGCGACTTCGGCCACCGCGCGGGCGCGACGCAGCGACAATTCGATGTTGTAGGCGTCGCTGGCCTGACCGTCGGTATGGCCGTTGATGACATAACCCGCAGCGCCAGCCCGCTTGAAGAACCGGACCAGTCCGGCGCGCCCGCCCGCCGACAGCACATACTCGCCAGAGCCGAAGAACAGATGATCGGTGCCGACCACGGCGCAGGTCGGTTGCGGCGTGCAGACTGGCTTGCCGCTGCGGTCCAGCCGGATGTCCATGTAGCCTTCCCAGCCGTCATCCATCACCCAGTGCTGGCAGCCGTCCGGATCGACCCAGATCGCCGGGATCATCAGAACGCTGTCGGCGCTCGCCTCGTCATGGTTGGCCCGCGCTGCGGTGGCGCCGAGCACCACAGCCAACGCAAGACCGAATGCCGCTGCCGTCCTGAACGCGAATGTCATCTTGCCCTGCCCCCGCCTGAGCCCCGTCTGAAATCCGGATGATCTTCGGCGAAGATCAGCGAATTCCGGCAGGAAAAGAGGGAAAATGACTACATTTGGTAAGTTTCTGCGGTAAATCTACCACAAAATGAGCGATAAGGACAACTTAAGCTGGCGCAGCCCGGTCAGCGAAGCACTTCCCCGGCGAGCGAATTGCGCTCGCTGTGCAAGATGCGGACCCGCCGGATATCGCCCGCCTCAATGTCCGGACCGTCGACATGGACGGCATGCAGATAACCCGACTTGCCCCCCATCTGCCCGGCCATCCGACCCGGCCGCTCAAAGAGCACATCGACCTCGCGCCCGATCATCGCATCCTGTGCTGCGTATTGCTGCGCGCTCAGCAGCGCCTGCAAGCGGGCCAGCCGGTCCGACTTGGCGGCCTCGTCCACCTGTTCGCGTTCCGCCGCCGGGGTGCCGGGGCGGGTGGAATATTTGAACGAATAGGCCTGTCCGTAATTGACCGCCCGAACCAATTCCATCGTCGCCTGAAAATCCGCCTCGGTCTCGCCGGGGAAGCCGACGATGAAATCGCCCGACAACAGGATATCGGGGCGGGCTTCGCGGATCCGCTCGATCAGCCGCAGGTAGCTGTCAGCCGTATGCTTGCGGTTCATCGCCTTGAGGATCTTGTCCGACCCCGATTGCACCGGCAGATGCAGATACGGCATCAACTTTGCGC
>JBBKVT010000188.1:0-10746 GCA_037968535.1 Paracoccaceae bacterium | reverse complement strand
CGAACTGAACATGCGTTTCAGGCAGAAGCGGGGCCGAGCCCGAGATAAACAGGCGCATGTGCGCCGTCAGATCGGCGTTGAAGCGCGAGTCGTCCAGCAGCCGGGTGTAGAAGGTCGGCACGCCCATCATGGTCGTCGCACTAGGCATCAGCGCAATCATCTGTTCGAGATCAAATTTCGGCAGGAACAGCATCGATCCGCCTGCGATCAACGTCACGTTGGTGGCGACGAACAACCCGTGGGTATGGAAAATCGGCAACGCGTGCAGCAGCACGTCGGCGTCGGTAAAGCGCCAGTATTCGGCAAGGGTCTGCGCATTGGACAGTAGATTGGCCTGGGTCAACATTGCCCCCTTTGACCGGCCGGTTGTGCCCGAGGTATAGAGAAATGCTGCCAGATCGCCGACGTCGCGATCGACGGTGTCGAAGCTGTCGGGCTGGTCAGCCGCCAGATTGGCAAAGCTTCCCGAACCGTCGCCATTCAGCGTTTTCAGCGCCGCCCCATGCGAAAAAGCTACCCCGGCAAGGCCAGCCTCTGACCGGTTGGTTGCCAGCAACAGTTTTGCGCCGGAATTGCCGACGAAATAGTCCAGTTCCGCCGGGGTGTAGCCGGTATTCAACGGAAGAAAAATGATTCCGGACTGCACGCAGGCAGCATAGATTGCCAACGCCTCGGGCGACTTGTCGATCTGCGCGGCCAGCCGGTCGCCCGGTTCCAGCCCGAGCCCGGCAATGGTCTGGGCAAAGCGTGCCGCTGTGCGCAAGAAAGCGTCGTGGGTGATGGTGGTGCGGTCGGGCAACAGCAAGAACGTGGTCGATTTGCCCCGGTGTCGACCGAAAAGGGTGTCGTAAAGCGGATTGGCCATGGGTGTTTCCTGAATGTCAGGCTTAAGCGGGGAATGGTTGACGGGCTAACGCGCGCAGTGCGGACGAGGCGGCGACCTTCTGGTTGGTCGCGAAGGCCTCGTGGTTTTCGGTGATGCGACCCAGATCGTAGAGATAGTTCACCATGGCGCCGCCTGATTGCTCCAGCCCCTTGGGCGACAGGTCGGCGCGGGCATGAATCTCATGCACCGAGGCCCCATTCTTCAAATGAAACCGCGCGACAGGATCGCGGGGACGCCCGCGCGAGGCTTTCGACTCCAGCAGATATTGCGCTGCCAGTTGGCGCAAACTGTCGGGATCGCCAACTTTGTGCTCCATTCCTGTCTCGCAGATCCAGTCCATAAGGCCCGGGATCGGCGACAGGGTGACAAACGACTTCAACTGCGGCAATTCACGGCTCAGGTCGTCGACGACTTGCTTGATCAGCGAATTACCAAAGGAGATCCCTGCAAGCCCATCTTGGCAGTTCGAGATTGAATAGAACACTGCCGTGTTAGCCTGATCAGGTTCGATGGCATCACGTCCTTCGGCTAGGACCGCCTGGATCGAGCCGGGAATGCCCCTAGTCAGCGCCACTTCGACGAAGATCAGAGGCTCGTCCGGCATCGCCGGATGGAAGAAGCCGAAACAGCGGCGGTCGGCCGGCAAAAGGCGGCGTCGCAGGTCGTCCCAGCTACTGATGGCATGTACCGCCTCATAGGCGATGATTTTCTCCAGCACGTGCGCCGGGCTTTGCCAGCTTATCGGTCGCAGGACCAGAAAGCCGCGGTTGAACCAGCTCGACAACAGATGGCGGAAATCGACGTCCAACTTGGCGAGAGCCGGTTCTCTGTCGACAAGGCGCAGCAGATCTCGGCGCATCGCCACTAGCCGCCCGGTGGCGCCGGGAACCTGGTTCAAGCGGCGGGCAAGTTCTTGCCGCGCGGGTTCCACGGCGGTCATCAGGCGGCGGTAGTTTGCCACCGACTCGTCAGCAGCATATGAGGCCAATGCTTCGGCGACCAAACCCTCGTCGATGTCCATGTCACCATTCACAAAGGCGAAGAATGCATGCTTCTGCGAGTCGTCCATCGCTTCGAACCGGTCGAGGATCTGGCGCGCCAGCGCATAGCCCGACACTTCTCCCTTACTGCCGATCAGATCGCGACACAGCGCCTCGACCGGTCGCCCGTCGGCCTTGCCCACAACGGTCGCTGCGCGCCGGTCGATGAGGGTGGAGAGCAAGTCGGCAAGCAGGCTCATCGCGCCGGTCCCATCAGGTAGTCGGGCAGCCAGGTCGCCAGCCCTGGAAATATGCACATGATGACGATGGCCAAAACCATGCAACCAACGAAGGGCAGCGACCCGACAAGGATTTTCTTCAGTGAGATATCCGGGGCGATGCTATTGATAACGTAAAGGTTCAGGCCTACGGGCGGCGTGATCAGGCCGATCTCCATGTTGATGGTGATGATCACCGCGAACCAGATCGGATCGAAGCCTGCCGTCGTGATGATTGGCAACAGGATCGGCGCCGACATCAGGATCACCGCCACCGGCGGCAAAAAGAAGCCCGCGACCAGCAGGAAGAGGTTGATTATGCCCATCAGCACCCAGCGGTTCACGTCCAACTCGGCGATCCAGCCGGCCACCGATTGGGTCACGAACAGCGACGACAGCATGAACGAAAACACCCCCGCCGCGCCGATGATGAACAGGATCATCACCGATTCCTTGGTGGAATCTCGCAAGACCGCCCACAGCGCGCTAGGCTGATACATCCGGTAGACGATCATCGCCACGACAATGCACAGCAACGCGCCGACCGCGGCGGTCTCGGACGGAGTCGCGATGCCGCCGTAGAGCGCGTAGAGGACGCCGATGATGATCGCCAGGAACGGCAGGACGCGGGGCAGAATTTCGAATTTCTGTGCCCAGCTATAAGTAATGCCCGAGAGCGCAACGCCCGCCGCGCCGCGCCGCCAAGTGTCGAAGATCGCCCAGATGATGAACAGCGAGACCAGCAGCAGACCGGGTATTACACCCGCGAGGAACAAGCGCCCGATCGAGGTTTCGGTGGCGATACCGTAGACGATCATCGTGACCGAAGGCGGGATCAGGATGCCAAGCGTGCCGCCCGCGGCGATGGAACCGGCCGCGACTTCGTCAGGATATCCGCGCTTGCGCATCTCGGGGATGCCCATCTTGCCGATGGCCGCGCATGTGGCGGGGCTGGAGCCGCTCATCGCCGCAAATAGGGCGCAGGCTCCGAGGTTCGACACCACCAGACCTCCCGGCACTCTCGTCAGCCAGCGTTCCAGTGCCTCGTACAAGTCCGGCCCAGCGCGGGTAGAGGATATCGCCGCGCCCATGATAATGAACATCGGGATCGACAGAAGGGCGAAGCTGTTTAGCTCGCCGTAAAACAGTTCCGGCAACGCCACTAGCGACCGCATCCCGTCAAAGGCCAGCAGAAACCCTGCCGCGACGATCAAAAGGCCGGTGGCCACCGACACCCCGGAAAACAGCACCAAAACGGTGCAGACGGCGACCATCAGGCCGACAACCAGCGGGTCCATCAGTGCCTCCGCTCTTCAGGCGCGGCGGGCGCATAGGGATCACCGCCCCACACGACCATCGCAAGGTCGGCGATAAGTTGCAAAAGCATCAGGCCAAAGCCCAGCGGCACCGACAGATAAGGTATCCACAGCGGCACGGCCCAAACTGTTTCGGACTTCCAACCGCGCTTCCAGGCGAAATGCCACATTTCATAAGCGTAATAGAACATCACCGCGATCATCGCGGCGGTCACGAGCAATGTCACGAAGGCTAAAATCCGGCGGCCGTTGCGGCCCAGCATCGTCGGGATCAGGTCTACGCCGACATGGCCCTTCAGCTTCTGCACGTAAGGCAGGCCAATCAGGGTCGCGCCAATCATCAGGTAGATCACCGCCTCGGTCTGCCAGATCGTCGACCGGCTCAAAACGGCGCGGATGAAGATCATCTGGCAGGTAATCAGCACCGAGGCCAGGATCATAAACGACGCGATCACGCCGCAGATCGTTGACAGATGCCCGACCAGGCGGACGACAATAGGCATCTCAGAGCTGTTAAGGGCGGTGCGGTCCAAGGTTTCAGTCTTTCCCAAAAGGAAACGCCCGCCGGGACCCCGGCGGGCGGAGGTCAGGTCACTCGACAGACAGCGCCATGTCCAGCAGCTTTTGCCCGTCCGCGGTCTCGGCGACGAAAGCCGGATAGGACGATTCAGCGGCAACGGCGCGCCAGGCATTGAAATCCTCCTCGGTCATCGTGGCCAGTTCCACACCGGCGTCGGAAAAGGTCTTGGCGGCGATTTCGTCGCCCTGCTTGGCTTGCTCCAGATAGAAGGCCTGAGCCTTTTCGCCGGCCGCAGTTAGCGCCGCCTGCTGCTCGGGCGACAGCCCGTCAAAGGTCGACTTGTTCATAATCAGCGGCTGATACATGAACCAAAGCGCATAATCGCCTGCCGGGGTATAGCACTTTAACTGTTCGTACAGGCGATAGCTGACAAAGCTCTCCGACGAGGTGTTGGCGGCATCAAGCACGCCAGTCTGCAGTGCGGGGTATATCTCGGACGAGGCCATCGATGAGATCGAGGCACCGGCTTTGGCCAGCATCTGCTCGAACGCCTTGCCGGCGGCGCGGATCGACACGCCCTGCACGTCCTCGGGTTTGGTGATGCAGCCCTTGTTCGAGCCAAAGCCACCCGCAAGATAGCCGTGCACCAGCACCATCACGTCGTCGCCCGCCATGATGTTCTCGATCTCAGCCATGAATGGCGAATGCGACAATCGGTCGCCGTGGTCGTGGTTCTTTACCAGCCCGGGCATTAGCGTCAGGTTATAGGCTGGCTGCTGGCCGCCCGCGTAGGACAGTGGCAGGACGGTCATGTCCAGTTGGCCCCGGCTCAGCGGTGTGTACTGCTCGCGCGCCTTGAACAGGGTCTGATTGGGGAAAATCTGGATGTTGAGGTCAACACCCGCGGCGGCGACATCCTCGGCAACCATCTGCGCGACCTGATGACGCACATCGCCTTCGGACCACTGGTGTGACAGGCGCAGGTCAGTGGCAAAGGCCGTGCCCGATGTGACGGCAAGGGCCGCGACGGCGGCAAGAAGCGTAGATTTCATGTGATCCTCCCAGATCGCCGGACCGGTTTTTTCACGGCGGCTTGTGATTAGCGTTCTAGGTACGTGGCTTGTATTGGTCAAGCACTTTGTATACAAGAATCTCGATCTTGCATTCTTGAGGGCATCAGATAATAGTCCGTGCTATGGATCTTCGCCCTGCCAATACCATTCTGGACGACCTGGAACAGATGATCGTCACCGGCACCTTCGCCGATGGAGAGCGCCTTGATGAGAATCGTCTCGCCGAACGCTTTGGCGTATCCCGCACCCCGATCCGGGAAGCACTGCAAAAGTTAACCACCTCCGGCCTGGTCGAGCAAATCCCGCGCCGCGGTGTTTTCGTGCGCGAGCCCGGACTTGCGGAACTGGTCGAGATGTTCGAAGCAATGGCGGAACTGGAAGCAACCTGCGGCCGCCTTGCAGCGCTGCGTATCACCGAACAAACGCTGGACTTGTTGCGCGAGGCCAATGCCCAGTGCCAAGAGGCGGTCGGGGCCGGCGAAGCCGATCACTATTACCTCCAGAACGAACGATTCCATCAATTGATCTACGCAGCCACAGAAAACAGCTATCTTGAAGAGCAGACCTTAAGGCTGCAAAAGCGACTAAAGCCCTTTCGCCGGATGCAGCTTCAACTGCGGGGGCGGCTAGCACAGTCAATGGCTGAACATATAGCGATTGTCGAAGCTCTATCGAATGGTGACGGTGAAGCAGCGGCAAGAACGCTGCGTACACATGTTGCGGTACAGGGGGAGAAGTTTCATCATTTGCTGCAACATCTGAAATCCAAACCCTGAGCGTTAGACGTAGGTATTTATGGCACCGACGCATTTTTGAGCTAAGGGAAATGAGGCAACGGCAGCATTTCTTATTCAAAGCAACCGTTGATACTTCCACAGTGAAAGTCCGGATTGTCCAGATTGTGTTGAAAAACTCACCTTCTCGACCGAACGGACCAAATCAGCAGAACATCTTCCTTCGACAGCGCCCATCCGCAAACAACTTTTGAAAATTGGCTTGTAGCGAGAACGATATTCCAAGTTTGCGAGACGATTTTGGGGCGGCGGAGTTTTTCAACACAATCTCCGCGCTGCCGTCATTCGCTCTTCGGAAATGCTGCACGATGCGCGAATGGCAGAAATGCGGGTCGCTACAGGCTCCCAGCCGCCTATAATAGCATCAGATTCCGAGCAATGCCTTAGCCTCAGCCAGTGCATCAACCGAGGCTTGGTGGTTGCCCGCCTCATGTTCGGTCTCGCCGGTCGCGCGAAGTTCCTTCACGTGAGCCAGTTGCTCATCGGTGAGGCTCGCAGTCTCGAGCGCGGCATCGATGGCAGCCATGTCGGTTGGGCATTGGAAGGCCAGCGCCGGCCCGGCAAGAATTGCGAATAATCCGGCAGTGATCAATGTCTTCATGTCGCGCACCCCTTCGTTGCATGCGCCTGCAAGCGCATACCGCGAGTTTACCATTCTCACTGACCGGCGACGATAACGTTTCTGTGCATGAAGAAGGAACACTGCCCGGGGGGCCGGTTCTGCAGTTGAGCGAGCGTGATTGGAGGGACGCTAGTGAGACGAATGATCACTACGGGTTCAAAGCCGTAATCCGACACTTTCCAGTCAGTTTTTGGTCGCTGACCCTCGTTGCCAATTTCTTGGGAATTCCCGCGGCTGAATCGTCGGTGACCTGACTTTTCTGCTGCCACATCGATCAAATCAGCTCTGTTGAGCGCGCGGTCGCAACAGCTTGCCCTCGGGTTCGAACCTCCAACTTTGCTAGGATCGCCGATACGTGATGATCTACGGTTTTTGTCGATACGAACAGGCGGTTGGCAATATCTGCGTTCGACAGACCTTCAGCTAATAGTCCAAGCACCGTCATCTGTCGTCGGGTCAGTCCGGACGAATTAGATCTTGTGGCCAATTGCGGCCCTCGCGGGATTGAGCGTGCCCCATGCTGGCGCATCGACCAGCGAAACCTATCCGCAACAGCCTTTGCACCCAGATCGTCCAGACAGGCCAGACCTTCATGTTGCGCCGCCTGATCACCCGACATCAGCGCCAAAGCCCGGTCGTAGGGGCAATATGTTTCTGACCAGACCGCAGCGGCCGCTGCCCAATGACCGGCTGCCATCAGTTGGTAGGGTAATGCGAGCGCAATTTCAGGTAGGCCCTCTATGCCCAGCTTGTGCCCCCAAAACCACAATTCACCTGCTGACCAAATATCACCCGTCTTACTTGCTAGAAGCGTGGCTTGATTGATCAAGTCGCGAAGCTGTTCATCGGCCAATCCGACGACCCAAGCATGCTCGGCACAAATCGACACATACAACAGGAAGCGGGGCGGCTCGTTTCCCGTTTCGATATATGAGGCAAGCATTTCAAGAAGGTCTGCGACATCTGGGTAGCCGCGTCGCGACCGGATGCGCGCCAGCGCCGTCACCGCAGGAAAACGCAACATGGGCGTTGCGTCGACAGCCAAGATTTCCTCCTGCGCGATAGCAGCAGCCTCATCCCACTTCCCTTCTCTCAAAAGCAGCTGTGCCCGACACCCATGGATGTAGGTTCGCCAGGTTTCCAAGTCGCGTTCATTGCAATACTTCAACCCGGCCTTAAGAAATCGATGGGCATTTGTATGTTCCAGCCAATTGATCTCGACATAGGCGCGGTTGGTGTAGTTGCGCGCGACATGATCGGGGAAATCGCTTTCCAGCGCGATCTGTAAGCTGCGGTCAAGATTGTCGCGTGCGGCGGCTTTGTCTGTCCAGCGCTGAGCCGCTCCTGAATTGTTCAATGCATGTGAGATGATGTCATTACGGTCAAGCCGGGTTGCGATGGCAATCGCCTTTTGGCTCCAGCGCAGTGTTTGTGTAGGATCATCTTCCAACATGGCAAGTTGGCCAAGATTCGAATAGGCCATCGCCAACTCGGCCCCCGGCTCCTCCGCCTCAAGAATTACCAATGCGTCTCGCGCGTAACGGGTGGCCAGAAGGCGATTGCCAGACAGATAGTGCACCCGAGACATCCACCGCAGATTGTCACCTTCTGTCAGGCGATGTCCGGTAATTCTGTTGAGTTCGAGCGCAGATTCATATGCAGCTATCGCTTCTTCCAACTTGCCGACCAGATGCAGCTCGAATGCGTATTTTTCGAACAACTGCGCGCGATGTCGATCATCCATATCCGGCGCGACTGTCAGTGCCGTGCCGTAGTGTCGAGCCGCCTCACGATGCGCACCCGCAAGTGAAGCGGCGGCGGCAGCGACGGGGGCCAGTTCACGGACAGAAATGGTTTCGCCCGCTGCCTCCGCGTGATGGACGAGCCGCGAAATCGCGACCTTTGGCTCAGACCGCAGGACCTCCAGTGTTGCGCGGTTGATTTCGCGACGCTTATCGGCAGGGATTGTACTTTCCACCGCCCGACGGGCAATTTCGTGGCGAAAGGCATAGACCCCATCACGTACATCGATGAGACCTGCCAGAACGGCACGCCCAATTTCATCGAACTCCTTGGGGCAAATCTTTCGGACGGCCCAAACTTCCGCGCGGCGTGGAAAGACTGCAATTGTTTGAATCACACGCTGACAAGACTTTGGAAAGCGATCAAAACGGGCCAAAACTGCTTCGCGTACTGTGGCTGGTAGCGCATCACCGCCCCGCAGTATCTCGGTGACAAAAAATGCATTGCCACCGCTTAACTGGTAGAGCCTTTTGCCATCCATCCCGCTATTCGTAGCGAGCTTTTCGACTGCCTCAGCAGTTAGGTTAGGCACGTCGATATAGGTCTTTTGCTCAGTTGGGATTTGCCCCAACGCGGTTCGAAGGCGCACCCGGGCAGCGCTATCCTCATTGCGGGCCGTAACAATCAGCAGCACTGGTTTGTTTGCGATGCGACGACCCAGAAAGCGCACAAGATCAAGCGTTGCACCATCGGCCCAGTGAAGATCCTCGACGATCGCAATCGTTTGATTTGAGGAAAGAGCTTGGAGGACATCAGAAAAAAGTTGAATCCTGTGGCCCGGCTGGGGTGTCTCAGCATAAGCCGATATACCGGATTCTCGCGCCCAATCGCTCAACGGCCCTAGCGCCTCAGGCGTTGACAGGTCTTCACATGCACCCCAGAGAACACGGGTTTGGGCAGCGTCGACGAATTGCCGTAGGAGCGCAGTCTTGCCCACCCCCGCATCGCCAAACAGACAGACCACGTGCCCCAGACCGCGACATGCGTTCCCGAGCCGTTCATTTAATATGTCTATCAGTGTTTCGCGTTCTAAAAGCTTCATGACGACCAAGTTAGCAGAATTTTGGAAAACTGTATGCTTCCAACGGTTTCCGACAAAATAGGGAACCCATCGGCAAAAAATAGGTAGTCCTCCCGATGCGGCTGAGGGAACGAATGGACAGACTAAATCCATGCAATCGACAAGGAGTAGTAGCATGCCTAAATTCATCGTTGAACGAAACATTCCCGGCGCCGAAAAGCTGACAGCGGAAGAGCTTTGCGGGATATCGAAAAAATCGAACGCGGTCGTTGACGGTCTTGGTGTTCCATATGTCTGGCACCACACCTACGCAGCGGGCAATAAGCTTTACTGTGTTCATGAGGCCGACAGCGCCGACGCAATTTATCGTCACGCCAAGGAAGGTGGCTTTCCGGCTGATCTTGTGGCTGAGATCAAGAGCACTTTCGGACCGGAAACGGCGAACTCCGCGAACTAAGGCAATCACGCGAACTAAGGCAATCAATAGAGGGGGTCCGGTCAGATCTGGCCCCTCAGCTGGAAAAATCGTGGCTAGACTTCAGCAAACTGTCGGCGTGAAATCGAAATCGAGTAACCATCATGCTTAAAATCTCTCAAGCAACCACAGCCGACGAGCTGGACGGTGTTCGCCGCCTCATGCGAGATTTTGTGGCATGGCATCAAACCCGTCATGCACAGTATCGTAACCTTATCGACAATTACTTTGACCCAGTGGCATTCGAGACCGAACTGGCCAATCTTCCGGGACATTATGCGCCGCCACGCGGGCGTCTTTTGATCGCGAAAGATGGCCCAAAAGTCGTCGGATGTGTCGCGCTGCACGATTTTGGCGACGGTATTTGCGAAATGAAACGCATGTTCGTGGCCTCTGCGCACCATGGGCAGGGCATCGGACAAGCGCTTGGGGCCCACATGATCAAAGAAGCGCGACACATCGGATATCGACTGATGCGTTTGGATACGGGGCCGCTTCAAAACGAAGCGCATGGGCTTTATGAGCGGCTTGGGTTTCGAAAAATTGGGCCCTACTACTCGCTGGATGAGGACATGCGATCTTGGCTGATTTTCATGGAATTGGATTTGGAGACTTGAACGAACACTGGCAGGATATCAGCATTGCCCTTTGCGGCTCCGTTCCGAAAGTCGGCTTTTGTGTGTCTTGTCAGAACAATATGTATGCAAAAAAATGGCTGCACTTTGCCCGAAAATGTTGAGCGCTGGTGTCGCCAAGCTACGAAAGCCGACTTTGAGGGCGCTGCAGCGAATGGGCGCTTTGTCCCGCATGTTAGACATGGGACGCGCGTGCGGCGAACGACTGGTTTGGATTTTGGCCGTTCGGCTCTTAGCGAATGGCCGCTTCGGGGAAATTGCGCTGCACTGCCGCAGACTCTGCGGGACCGCGTAATCTGGACCGAGGATCAATGCTACGATCTACGCTGCAGTTGCATCAGGC
>JBBKVT010000187.1:0-57684 GCA_037968535.1 Paracoccaceae bacterium | reverse complement strand
TCAGACCTGACGATATCTGTGGGTTCCGGGCGGCGTTTTCTTCTTGCCAGCGCGAAAGCCATGAAGATCAATCCAAGGCCGGTGTATGCAGCGCCAAGCACGAGAGCGGCGGTCAGACTGTCCGCGGTGCGTTCCAAAACGATCCAGGCAGCGACCGTCAGAAAGGACAAACCCACCAACAGCGTGATGCCGCTGGCCAGCCCAAAGGTCGCACGACGGGCCGTCTCAGCCATGGCCACCTTAGTCTCAGCCATGGCCGCCTTAAGGGAATCCAGCATGCAGTGCGCCTAGCGTCTACCGGCGATCAGGCCGACCATGAACCCGATTGCGGCCGCAATGCCAACAGCTGCCGCCGGATTTTCACGAACCGAATCTTCTGCTTGATGATAAGCCTTTGTGGCCGATTGTTGAGCGTAAGTGACACTTTGCTCGCCTTTTTCCCGCAGGTACCGAGCCTGATCCTTGGCTGCGGATTTCAGGTGTTCGCCCTGTGCTTTGCCGTATTCAGTCAAGGTAGAGCCGAGGTTGGCGATGTCGATCTTGAGCGCTTCAAGCTGTTCCTGCAGGTCGGCGGTGGTGGGCTCGGTAAGGCTTCCGGTAACACGGGCCATTGGATGTTCCTCTTTGACTATGGATACATGATTTCACAAGGTTAACGTCGTACGACAACCGAAGGTTCCGCAGCTCTGTAATGGCCAACCTGTAATGGCCAAACTTCGGAACAAATAATGATCCACAGTGTTTCATGATTAGAGACAAACTGCAAAAACTTGAAAAAGGAGAATATCATGCTTGGCTGGGCCCTGACGTTTCTTGTTGTAGCACTGATCGCCGCCGTATTTGGATTCGGCGGTATTGCAAGTGCTTCCGCCGGAATTGCACAATTTCTATTCTTCCTCTTCATTGCGCTCTTCGTTATCGCACTGATAGTCCGCGCCGTACGAGGCAAACCACCAGTTTGAGCGACACCACACAACAGCCACTGTCCCCTTGGGCGTGTGGCTGTTTCTGCCGCGCAAAAGCTCAGGCGTGAAGCGTTTCCGTGCTGGCAAAGAACATGGCTTGACTCACCGCGACCTGAACTTGTTTCTCGGAATAGGGTTTGGTTATGACAAAAGCTGGTTCGGGCCGATCGCCCGTCAGCAAACGTTCTGGGAACGCTGTGATGAAGATCACCGGAATATCCCCAGCGGCGCGAAGTATCTCGTTAACCGCCTCGATCCCCGATGAGCCATCTGCCAATTGAATGTCGGACAGAATGAGGTCCGGCTGTTCCTTGCCGGCCAACGCGACAGCCCCAGCGTGCGTGCGCGCCACGCCAGTAATCGCATGACCCATGTCTGCCACAATGCTCTGAAGATCTAACGCGATGATTGCCTCATCCTCAATGACCAGGATCCGGCCGCTGATACTGTCTTCCAGTTCGCGGCGCGCAATCGAGAGATAATGATCGACGTCGCTTTCCTCGACTTCCATAATCTGGGCGATCTCGGACGGGCTGAACTCTTCAATTGTGGAAAGCAGAAGCGCCTCGCGGGTGTTTGGTGTCAATTTGGCCAGATGCGCCTGCGCGCGGGCGGCAATGCCCGATTCTGTCCCCTCGATCGGCGCCCCTGCACTTGTCCAGATCGCGTGAAATGCCTTGAATATCACAATCTTAGGGGGCAAATCGGACTCAAAGGCCGATCGATCGCTGATGATTGATTCAAGAGTCGCCGCTGCGTACGTGTCGCCAGTTCGCTGGCTGCCAGTCAAGGCACGGGCGTACCGACGCAGGTACGGCAGCAGGTTGCCCACAATTTGACTTATAGGAACCCGATCTACGGAATCTGACATTTATGCACCCCTTTTTTGTTTTCCCGGAACCAAACTCGTTATTCAAAGTTTGGTTCCTGATGTGGCAAATTTTTTGATATGACAAGCGAGAAGATGACAAGCGGGAACTTAACAATGGATCGGGACAAACCCAAATCCGGCCTGGAGCGGCAGATCGACGAGAACTTAAGAAAAGTATATCAGAAAACCGTCGAGGAAGATGTACCCGATCGGTTTGCTGAGCTCTTGCGTCGCCTGAAAGAGCAGGATGACAGCAAATGAACAAGAAGACGGATCGTGAACATGCCGATCCAAAGGACGAGATTGTAGTGCATTTGCGCGCGATGCGTGCTTTTGCACTCAGCCTGACCAGAAACGGGTCGGCGGCTGACGATTTAGTTCAAGATACAATCGTAAAAGCTTGGAAAAACATCGAAAAATTCGATCCCGGAACGAATATGCGGGCTTGGCTTTTCACCATCCTGCGCAACACGTTCTACTCGGACCGCCGCAAAAGCAAACGCGAGGTCGCTGATATCGACGGTAAAATGGCCGCGACCCTTTCGCAAAAGCCAGATCATGACGGTCGCATGGCGATGGCCGATTTTGAGACTGCATTCGCCCAACTACCTTCAGAGCAGCGTGAAGCCCTGATGCTCGTTGGCGCGATGGGGTTTTCCTACGAAGAGGCCGCCGAAACCTGCGCCGTCGCCGTCGGCACGATCAAGAGCCGCGTGAACCGGGGACGCGTGAGACTGGTCGCGGCGTTGGGAATGTCGGATGAAGAGGGAATGGAACTGACTGACAAATCGACTATGGCGGTCATCAATTCCACGTTCTCAACGAAAAGGCATTCCGCTTGATTTCATGGTTGAGCAAGGCAAGTCGCGGACTGGCATTTCGGATCGCGGTGCTGCTGGCCGCGACCCTTTTGCCAATCGGGATCATTGCGATTGCGCAAACCTTGCAGATGATCGACCAGTCGAACCGGCGGGCCGAGACAACTCTGCTAGCGCTGACCGCCAAGGCGTTGGGCGGGGAGGAAGGTTTGATTCGAACCGGTTTCGGAGCGGCCCAGGCAATCGCCAGCTTCATCCCCGACATCCGCGACGACTCAGAGGCCTGCGAGCCGGTCATGACCCGCTACCTGCGGGCGTCGGACGCGTTTTCCTTTGCTGGGTATGTCAACGCCGAAGGCGTGGTGACCTGTGCCTCCAGTGGGGCGGGCACGGACCTTTCCGATAGCGCGCTGTTTCTCCGAATGAAGGACCGCCCCCGACCATATGCCACGGTGAACCGGCAAGGGTTAGTCAGTGGCACGTCGGTGATTGTGCTTGCTGTTCCAGAGATGAATGGCGCCGTTTTTGACGGTTATGTCGCGGTTTCGCTGCCGCATGTCCGGCTTCGCCGGTCGTTGGAAGATCTGGCCACCGATCGCCCGGTTGATCTTATATCGTTCAACAGTGACGGCGAAGTTCTGACCGCGGAATCGGGTATGGAGGGGGTCGAACTGCGCCTGCCCAAGGGCCGCTCGCTGAAAGATTTTGTTGGCAAACCACAGGTCGCCTTCACCGGCGAAACGGCCAGTGGCGAAAAACGCGTGTTTGCCGTAGTGCCGATCGTGTCAAATCTGGTTTACGGACTGGGAGTGTGGAAATACAACCGGCTGGCTTTCGCGCCGGGTATGGTCAACCTTGCAATGCCGGTACTTTTCCCGGTGCTGATGTGGCTTGCCTGCCTCGGAGTGGCCTATCTGGCCGTCGATCGCATGATCATCGGTCCGACTCGCAATCTGCGCGCTAGAATGCTTTTATTCATGCGGTCCCGCCAGATCAGCCCGCCAAAAGGCGGTCGATCCGTTCCTACCGAGTTGCGCGAGATTGACGAGACATGGGAACGGCTGGCGACCAGTGTGCTGCGGGACGAGGCCGAGCTCGAAGATACGATCCACGACAAGAATGTGCTGCTGAAAGAAGTTCACCACCGGGTCAAGAACAACCTTCAGCTGATCGCGTCCATCCTGAACATGACGATCCGCAAGGCCAGCGTCCCCGGCACCAAGGCTGCTCTGACCGACGTTCAGAACCGGGTCATGAGTTTGGCGATCGTTCACCAGAACCTCTACGAAACCTCGACCGAGGGTATGGTTAGAGCCGATGAAATGCTCAATGCGCTGTGTCATCACATCCTTGATGCAGGCCTTCCGCCTGACAGCGGCGTAGAGGTCAGCCTCGATTTCGAACCTACCATCCTTTATCCCGATCAGGCGGTTCCGCTGACCTTGGTTGCGACCGAAGCGGTTACCAAAGCATTGAAATACATCGGCAAGCCGCAGGATGGACCGCCCTGGATATCGGCCAAGATGAACGCAGAGACCTCGGATAGCTGGATTCTTGAAATCGCGAATTCGACCGGACAACGCTTGGTCTCGGATGACTACTCCCCCAGCACGGGGCTCGGCGAGCAGTTGATCCGCGCATTCGTCCACCAGCTGGAAGGCGAATACAAGATCGAGCGCGATGATGAATCTTTCCGTCTGGAGCTTTGGTTCCCAAAGCAGAATACAAACGAATACAATGAATCCACTGTCTCGCCTGCCGGTGCGACGGCTTAACTTGACCGCTTAACCCTTTGCCGGATCGAGTTTGTCGATCGGGCTGGCGACACTTCGATCCGACATCGGTTGGTCGATGCCCAGCCCCTTGGCCACCGCGAGCACCCAGACCAGTACCGGAATTGCGACGATCCCGCCGATCGGCCCCCATAGCCAAAGCCACAAGCACAGCGACAGGAACACCAGAAGCGGACTGACCCGCATGTGATGCCCGACCAGCGTTGGCGTGACGAACTGACCCTCGATCACGTTCAGGCCAACAAAGACAGCCGCTGGAACGATCGAATAAAGCCCGTCAAAAACCACGGTCCCGGCCACAGCAAGAGCTACCGCAACGATCGCCGGACCCAGATACATGACGAAATTCATCAGCACGACGACAAATGCCCAAAGCGCAGCACCCGGCATGCCGACAATCTGCAGAGCGGCCCAGACCGCAACGCCAAGGCCCGCGTTTATCAGCGTCACCGTCATCGAATATCGCGCCACCAGCCGTTCGGCGTTGCGGAACACCTCTAACGTCGCTCTGTCAGATCCGCGGGTAAACTGCGCCAGCCAGCCGTAAACTTCCTGCCGGCAGAGCAAAAAGAAATAGAGACCGCCGACAAAAATCATCAGCTGACCGGCGATCGCCGGGGCTAGAAACAATGCGTCAGAAGCTTGCGGAACTTCGACTGCATTCTCTTTGGGGGCAGCGTCGGTGTCGGGATTGGCTGGATCCTCGGGCGAAATCGCCTTGTTCACCTCTTCGGAAACTTCATCAAGTCCCCGCATCATCTCCTGCAGCCCCGCAACTGCGCCGCGCATTTCCGATTTGATAAGCGGCGCCTTCTGGTAGACCCCGGTCGCAACAGGTTCCAGCGCCAGAACCAGCAAGCCCAAAGCAGCCAATGTGACGAGCAGCGTCAGCAAGCTGCTGATCATCACCGGGATCCCGAGCCGCTGCCAAAAATCTGACAATGGGGACAGAATGACTGCCAGCATGAACGCGAGCGTCAGTGGCGCAAAAACCGGCTGCGCAACCCAAAGCGCAGCAAAAAACGCGACCGTTGCCAGAACGATCAGCGCCCATCTCGATTGGGTTTCATGGCTCATTTCTCGGACCCCTTGCTCGCGTCAACGTGAACTCCGCGAGTTGGTTCCGAACAGAGGCTATTACCGGACCCCGGATCTAGGGTCCGGCGCTGGATCCTCAGGTCTAGCCTTCGTAATCCGGCATCTCTTCCAGTTCTGCCTCGCTCATGGCGACATACACCGAATAGGCGGCGTTGCCATCCGATTTGACTTGCAGGTCGTCAAAGTTCAGCGCGACGGGCTTTTCACCGATTCCAAGGAATCCGCCGACATCGACGACGACCTTTTCGGCCTTTCCGCTGCTATCGACCAAGACGGACGAAACCTCGCCGATCCATTTGTCATTTTGGTCATAGACCCGTGCGCCCGTCAGCGTCTCTGGCGCGACGGTGGCAATATCAACATCGACCATCGCATCAGTTTCGGCTGTCGCCTCAGCGGTCGTGGTGGTTGAGGGCGTGGCCGTTCCGTCAACGCTTGTCGAGCCATCGACACTGGTCGAACCTTCGACCGTAGCGGTAGCATCGGCACCGTCCACGGCGGTAGTCGCATCCATCGTGGTGCCAGCATCGGTCGATACGTCAGCACTTGCATGGCTTTCAGCGATGGCAGAGCCCGCAAGGACCGCCGCAATCCCGGCAGAAGCCAGAAGGTGTTTGATAAACATGGTCTTTCTCCTTTTCATTAGCGCCGCAAAGCAATGCGCTACGTAAAGGAAAACCCGGCCGGACCGCCGCAAGTTCCGTCCGTCAGACTCCGTCGGCGAAGCTTTGCCGAACACAACTTGCGCGGAACAAAGCCGCGCGCGCGGCGTTTTCTCGTCATCACCAACTGCTCGGAAGGAACTCGACATGAACTGGGATCAAATTGAAGGCAACTGGAAACAGGCCAAAGGCAAAATCCAGAAAAAATGGGGCGATCTGACGGATGACGATCTGGATCGCGTGCAAGGCAATCGACAGGAACTGGAAGGCATAATCCAGGAAAAATACGGCAAGACGCGCGATGAAGCGGAAAAAGAAATCGACGATTTCCTGAACTCCTGACACGCGCTACCACTCACGAACAACCAGGAACCGCCGGAGCATTTCGTCTTCGGCGGTTTTTCTTTTGAGCCGGCTGGAACTCAAAATCCCCGCCGGACGATCAAAATCGGCTTTGCGCCTGCTCGCAGCGGTCGTATCGTGGCGCCGCGCCCGAGTCCTTTGCCCCTTCTGTCGGCGCGCTTGCACACTTCATCCGAACGGGCCGAAGCGAAGTGTAAAGGCGATCCCAATGACCAAAGAGACATTGTTGCAAAATGCGGACTGCATTTTGACGATGGATGACGACCGGCAAGAACTTGTCGGCGCGGACATCCGAATCCAGGGTGGCGTCATCACCGAAATCGGCCATGACCTGCGAACGTCCGGCGAAATTGTGGACGCACGCGGATGCGTTGTCACCCCGGGTCTGGTGAACACGCATCACCATCTCTACCAGTCCCTGACCCGCGCGGTTCCCGGCGGTCAGGACGCACTGCTTTTCGGCTGGCTAAAGACGCTCTACCCGATCTGGGAACGTTTTGGCCCCGAGGAAATGCGGATCTCGGCGCTGATCGGACTGGCAGAGCTTGCCTTGTCGGGCTGCTCGCTGAGTTCGGACCACCTCTATCTCTTTCCCAACGGTGCCCGCCTTGACGACACGATCGACGCTGCAAAAGAGATCGGACTGCGCTTCCATCCCACGCGCGGTGCGATGTCGATTGGCGAAAGCGCGGGCGGTTTGCCGCCTGACAAACTGGTCGAAACAGACGCCGAAATACTGAACGACTGCATCAGGGTCATTGACTCCCATCACGACGCGGCCGAAGGCTCGATGCTGCGGGTCGGAGTGGCACCCTGTTCCCCGTTCTCGGTCAGCCGCGAGTTGATGCGGGATGCGGCACTTCTGGCCCGCGACAAGGGCGTCATGCTGCACACCCATCTGGCCGAGAATGAAGAGGATATCGCCTATTCGCTTTCCCGGTTTGGCTGTCGTCCCGGCCAATATGCCGAGGATCTCGGTTGGACCGGCGACGACGTCTGGCATGCGCATTGCGTCAAGCTGGATGGGTCCGAGATCGCGCTTTTTGCACGGTCCCGCACCGGGGTGGCGCATTGCCCGTGTTCGAACTGCCGTCTCGGTTCCGGCATTGCCCCGATACGTGCGATGCGCGACAGCGGCGTCAAGGTTGGCTTGGGCGTCGATGGATCGGCGTCAAACGACAGTGGAAATCTGGTGGCCGAGGCGCGCCAGGCGATGTTGTTGCAACGGGTCGCCGGAGGCGCCGACCGGATGAGCGCCCGCGAGGCACTGGAGATAGCGACAAGGGGCGGGGCAGAGGTTCTGGGCCGTCCCGATTGCGGACAGATCGCAGTCGGAAAACGCGCCGACATCGCGGTCTGGGATGTCAGGTGCGTCGCCTCTGCCGGCAGCTGGGATCCTGCCGCGATCCTCTTGGCCGGTCCGACGCAGGCGCGCGATCTCTTTGTCGAGGGACGCCAGATCGTGCGCGACGGTCAGTTGATGACGATCGATCTGGCACGAGTTATCGAGCGTCAAAACCAACTGGCGCAAAGGTTGATGTCGTGAGATGTGCTAAACCCCTCCGACTTGCGCTCGCACTGCTTGGGCTGCTGGCGCTAAGCTGCTGCGCCCCGAACCTCGAAACAAAACCCGCGACGCAGGTCGCTCAAAAAAGCCCGACCGGTTCAGCGACTTTGCTGAACGCTGAACGCGGTTCAAAGGGCGCAAAACCGATCCGGCAATCGAGTCGACTGGCGGCCGCCGCGGCAGCTCACGCCCGCGATATGTCCACGAAAGGCTATTTTTCGCACCGAAGCGCGAATGGCGATACGCTGGGCGAAAGGGTGCGGGCGCAGGCATACCGCTATTGTATGGTTGCCGAGAACATCGCCAAGGGCCAGCCAAACGAACGGTCGGCCATCGAAAGCTGGATGCAGTCGCCAGGCCACCGGCGCAATATCCTCGACAGCGGTGTCACGGAATACGGCATGGCGGGTGTGGGCGACGTCTGGGTGCTGGTTCTGGCGCGACCGGGCTGCTAGGCGAGCGCCGCAGGCGGCACGGGTTGACCAGCGATCCAGACCGCCGTGATCGCCCGGTCGTCGCCCATCATGATCGTCGGAAACAACGCTTCCCAGAAATCCGACGCGCGGGTCGATCGTTGTGCCGTAGCCGGGGTGGAAGCGAGGTCAATCACCACAAGATCGGCCTCCAAGCCAATAACAAGATTACCGATTTTGTCATCCATCCGAAGCGCCTGCGCCGATCCCACCGTCGCCAGCCAGTAAAGCTGCGCGGGGTGCAATGGCGTGCCGCGCAACTGGCCGACCTCGTAGGCGGCAGCCATCGTGCGCAGCATCGAGAACGATGATCCTCCGCCAGTATCGGTCGCCAGCCCGATCCGCTGGCCCGACGCCTTCAACCCGCCCATGTCGAACAGACCAGAGCCGATGAAGGTGTTCGAGGTCGGACAGTGGATCAGCGACGCGTCCACCTCTTTCAGCCGGTCTATTTCACGGTCCGTCAAATAGATTGCATGGCCGTAAAGTCCGCCCGGACCCAGCAGTCCGTGGCTTTCGTAGGTGTCCAGATAATCGCGCGCCTGTGGATAAAGGTTGGCGACCCAGGCGACCTCGTCGGTTTGCTCGGACAGATGGGTTTGCATCAGGCATTCGGGATGTTCACGCCAAAGCGCGCCCATCGCGGCCAGTTGTTCGGGCGTCGATGTTGGCGAAAACCGGGGCGTGATCGCGTAGGACAGCCGGTCAATGCCGTGCCATTTCTGCAAAAGCGCGCGGGACTGGTCGTAGGCGGTTTGCGGCGTGTCGCGCAAGCCGTCGGGGGCGTTGCGGTCCATGCAGGTCTTGCCTGCTACAGCGCGGACACCGCGCCGCTGGGCTTCGTGAAAGAACGCATCAACGCTTTGTGGGTGAATCGTGCAATAACTGGCGACTGTCGTGGTCCCGCTCGCCAGCGTCAGGTCGAAATAAAGCCGGGCGATTTCAGCCGCATAGTCGGGATCATGGAACCGCAGTTCTTCGGGGAAAGTGTAGCTGTTCAGCCAGTCGATCAACCGTTTGCCCCAACTCGCAATGATCGCGGTCTGGGGGTAATGCACATGCGGATCGACGAAACCGGCGGTGATCAGCGCGTCGCCATAGTCGATCACCTCGGCCGCGGGATGTGCCGCACGCAGCGCGTCCGCCGTGCCCACATCTGCAATCCTCCCGTCGACGATCAGCACGCCGCCGCACCGTTCGTGCCGGGCGGCATCTTCGATCGGGACGTGGAAAGGATCGTCCCTGAAACTCAGCGTCTGTCCCAGCAGAAGGGATGTATTGGCCATGTGGCTTCTCCAAGCTTGCAGCGCCCGATATTAGGGGGCGATTTCCTTTGGGTAAATCGACCATTTGCTCTGTTTCCCTGAAGCACTTTTGCCTATTGTAAGCAAAAGGCGCGGGGGCAGGCGATGAATGATCAAACCGAAGTCGAAGTAGGGCGCGACGAAGATGCCTATGTGCTGGGCAAGCGCGATGTCGCGGCGATAAGGGAAGCTGTCGAAGCGGGCGACGCGACGATGCTGACAGCACTCATGGAACCGCTGCACCCGGCCGACATCGCCGACCTTCTCGAACAGGTCGATGAAGATGAACGGCGTGCGCTCGTGCAGCTTTACGGCCACGAGTTCGACGGGGAAATCCTGTCGGAACTCGACGAAAGTATCCGCGACGAGGTTATCGGCTATCTGCATCCCGAAGTCTTGGCCGAGGCAGTGCGAGAGCTGGAATCGGACGACGTTGTCGACCTTCTGGAAGACCTCGACGAGCCGCAGCAGGAAGCGATACTCGAGGCCTTGGGCGATGCCGACCGGATTGCCGTCCAGCAGGCGATGACCTATCCGGAATATTCCGCCGGCCGTCTCATGCAGCGCGAAGTCGTCATGGGTCCGGAGTATTGGACCGTCGGCCAGGCGATCGATTTTCTGAGGGATGCCAAGGAGTTGCCGGACCAGTTTTATCATCTGATCCTGGTGAACCCCAGGCTGGAACCGGTGGGCTATGTCACTTTGGGCCGGCTTCTGTCGGCGCGGCGAGAGGTGAAGCTGGCCGATCTGGCGGAAGACAGCTTTCGCACCTTCGAGGTTGATGAGGAAGAAGCCGACGTGGCCTATGCCTTCAACCAGTATCACTTGATTTCAGCGCCCGTGGTGGACAGCACCGGTCGCCTTGTCGGCGCGATCACCATTGACGACGCGATGGCGGTGCTGGACGAGGAACACGAGGAAGACATCCTGCGCCTTGCCGGTGTCGGCGAGGGCAGTCTGTCGGACAAGGTGATCGAGACCACGAAGCAGCGGCTGCCCTGGCTGGCGGTGAACCTGGTGACCGCAATCCTGGCCTCGATGGTTATTGCGCAGTTCGAATCGACCATCGCGGCGCTCGTCGCCCTGGCTGTGTTGATGCCGATCGTCGCGTCGATGGGCGGCAATGCGGGCACCCAGGCGCTGACTGTCGCGGTGCGCGCGATCGCTACCCGCGACCTGACCGGATCCAACGTCTGGCGCGTGATCCGCAGAGAGGCGTTGGTCGGGCTGGTCAACGGCGTCATCTTCGCTGTGGTGATGGGTCTTGTCGGCACGTTCTGGTTTGGCTCGTCGGTACTGGGCGCGGTGCTGGCGGCGGCAATGGTCATCAACTTGGTGGTGGCAGGACTCGCCGGGATAGGCATCCCGGTGGCGCTGGAACGCTTCGGGGTTGATCCGGCGCTGGCCTCGGGAGCGTTCGTGACGACGGTGACGGATGTCGTCGGTTTCTTCGCGTTCCTCGGTCTCGCGGCCCTGGTTCTGATCTAGCGACGTGCAAAGCGCCGCCAAGGATATCGTCGCCCGCAAGGCCGCAGCACGCAAGGCGGCTTTCGCGCGTCGGGCAGCGGCCCATTCCAAGGATCTGGGGCATGCAGGAACAATAAGCCTGTTGGAGTTCCTGAAGCCGCACCGCGGTCGTCCGCTGTCGGGCTACATGCCGATCCGAACCGAAATCGACCCGCTTGCCGCGATGGCCGAAATGACCCGGTATGGCTCGGTCGGAGTTCCTGTTGTGCAAGGCGACGGACAGCCGCTTGAATTCCATCGCTGGGACGCCGGGCAGCCGATGATCGCCGGTCCGTTCGGGGCGATGGTGCCCGTCGACGCGGAAATCGTCATCCCCGAAGTCATTATCCTGCCGCTCGTCGCCTTCGATGCGGCAGGCTTCCGGCTGGGCTATGGCGGCGGCTTTTATGACCGGACGCTGGCGCTGTTGCGAGAAACCGGCCCGGTTCTGGCAATCGGGTTCGCCTATGCCGCGCAGCAGGCCCCGGACCTGCCGATCGAGCCGACGGACCAGCGGCTCGATGCCGTCATCACCGAATTGGGCGTGATGACGTTCTGATCCGGTCAAGTCGGGCTTGCCCTTGCGCAATCCTCCCCCTAGCACATTGACATGAAAATTCTGTTCCTCGGCGATGTCATGGGCCGCTCTGGCCGGACGGCGATCCAGACCCACTTGGCGCGACTTCGTGAGGCGTGGCGGCTGGATTTCGTCGTCGTGAATGGCGAGAATGCCAGCAACGGCGCCGGACTGACCGCCGCCCATGCCAAAGTGTTGCTGGATGCGGGCGCGGACTGCGTGACGCTCGGCGACCATGCCTTCGACCAGAAGGACATGATGCAGTTCATCGAAACCGAGCCGCGCATTCTGCGGCCCCTGAACTACGCCAAATCCGCCCCCGGCAAGGGCTTTCGGGTGTTCGAGGCGACCGGCGGACGCAAGATCCTCGTGGCGCAGGTTCTGGGTCAGGTGTTCATGAAACGGCCCTTCGACGATCCGTTTTCGGCTATCGACCCGGTTCTGCGCGCGCATCCAATGGGCGGGCTGGTGAACGCGAGCCTCGTCGACATGCACTGCGAAGCCACCTCCGAGAAGATGGCGATGGGTCATTGGTGCGACGGCCGCGCCAGTGTCGTAGTCGGCACCCATACCCATGTGCCGACCGCCGACGCGATGATCCTGCCCGGTGGCACGGCCTACCAGACTGATGCGGGGATGTGCGGCGACTACAATTCCGTCATCGGTATGGACAAGGCAGAACCGATGCGCCGCTTCATCACCGGAATGGGCAAGGAACGGTTCTCGCCCGCGGCCGGTGAGGCGACGCTTTCGGGGATCTATGTCGAGACCGATGACAGGACTGGCAAAGCCAGCCGGATCACCATGATCCGCGAGGGCGGGGTGTTGCAGGCGTCGCTGCCGTGAAAGAACGCGGCGGGCTTCTGGGCATCCTCGTCTTGCTCGGCGCGGCCTGGGGTGCGACCCAGCCGATGACCAAGATTGCGGTGTCCGAAGGGTATCGGCATTTCGGGCTGATCTTCTGGCAATTCGTCATCGGCGCACTGCTGCTTGGGCTGATCAACCTGATTCGTCGCAGGCCGCTGCCGCTCGGCGTCCCGCAGTTGCGGCTTTACACCGTCATCGCCCTGATCGGCACGATCCTGCCGAACGCGGCGTCTTACGAAGCCGCGCGCTACCTGCCGGCCGGGGTGCTCTCGATCATCATGTCGACGGTGCCGATGTTCGTGTTCCCTGTCGCCTTGCTGATGGGAACCGACCGCTTCGACTGGAAACGTCTCGCAGGGCTTTTCGTTGGCCTGATTGGTGTCAGCCTGCTGATCGTGCCAGAGGCCAGCCTGCCGGATCGTGCGATGGCGGCGTTCATCCCGCTGGCGATGATCGCGCCAATCTTCTACGGGCTCGAGGGCAATATCGTCGCGAAATGGGGAACCTACGGCTGCGGTGGCATTCAGGTCCTGCTTGGCGCATCGCTGGTCGGCATCGTCCTAAGCGCCCCCTTGGCGCTTTGGTCGGGGACATGGATCCCGCCTCATACCGACCTTGGCGCACCAGATATCGCGCTGATCCTGTCGTCCGCGATCCATGCCTTGGCCTATGCCAGCTATGTCTGGCTGGTCGGACGATCCGGCAGCGTCTTCGCAGCGCAAGCGTCTTATCTGGTGACGGCATTTGGCATCTTCTGGGCCATGGTCCTGCTGTCCGAAAGCTATTCAAGCTGGATCTGGCTGTCTCTCGGGGTGATCTTCACCGGCCTCTTTCTTGTGCAGCCCAAGCCTGCAACGGCCCTTGCGACCTCGACCCCGCTGCCCCATGATAATGCGCTGGAACCAGATCACGGATCGCCATGATAGAGCTTGGACTTTCGGACACGACCACCGCTATCCTGGGGCTCGTGATGATCATCGGGATGTTCGCGTTTTTCATCTCGGAACGCTATCCCGCCGAGGTTATCGCGATTGCGGGTGCCGCGCTGATGCTGGTTTTCGGGATGCTGCCCTACGATATGGCGGTCACGGTCCTGTCCAATCCGGCGCCGTGGACGATAACCGCGATGTTCCTGATCATGGGCGGTCTGGTGCGCACTGGCGGCCTGGAATGGCTGACCCAGCAGGCCGAGGCTCAGGCGACGCGCCGACCCCGTGCGACGCTGCTGATCCTGTTGATCTGCGTGGCGCTCGGGTCCGCCGTGATGAACAATACGCCGGTCGTTGTGGTGATGATACCCGTGTTCATCCAGGTTGCCCGCAAGCTTGGCATTTCACCGTCGAAATTGTTGATACCGCTGTCTTATTTCGCGATTCTGGGTGGCACGCTGACGCTGATCGGCACTTCGACCAACCTGCTGGTGGACGGCGTGGCACGATCCAAGGGGCTGGCGCCGTTCTCGATCTTCGAGATCACCGGCCTCGGGGTGGTGCAGGTCATCATCGGGATGGCCTACATGGGCATTGTCGGTCGTCATCTGCTGCCGGAACGCCAATCCATGGGGGTATTGCTCAGCGACCGCCGGAAGATGAAATACTTCACCGAGGTTGCCGTTCCCTTCGACTCGTCACTCATCGGCCGCGAGGTCAACGAAATCGATCTCTTCAAACGCGAGGGCGTGCGGCTGATCGACGTGCTGCGCGGCGACGCGTCGCTGCGCCGCAACCTTGCGGGGGTCGAACTTGCCGCAGGCGACCGCGTGGTTTTGCGCACTGAAATGGCGGAACTTCTCGGTCTCCAGCAGAACAAGGACGTGCGGATGGTGGACGAGCTGAGCTCGGTCCAGACCTCGACCGTGGAAGTGCTGATCACGCCGGGGTGCCGGATGGTCGGGCGGTCGCTGGGTTCGATGCGCCTGCGCCGCCGCTACGGCGTCTACGCGCTCGCGGTGCATCGCCGAAACCAGAACATCGGTCGCCAGCTTGACGATCTCGTGGTCCGCGTCGGTGACACGCTGCTTCTGGAAGGCGCGCCCGAGGATATCGAGCGGCTGGCCGCCGACATGGAACTCGTCGACATCTCGCATCCCGCCGTGCGGGCCTATCGCCGCAGCCAGGCACCGATCGCCATTGGCGTGCTGCTTGGGGTCGTGGTTTTGGCCGCCTTCGGGGTCGCGCCGATCCTGGCGCTGTCAGTGGTCGGTGTCGCGGTCATTCTTCTGGCCCGCTGCATCGACGCCGACGAGGCTTTCTCGTTTGTCGAGGGACGCTTGCTGGCGCTGATCTTTGCAATGCTCGCAGTCGGCGCGGGGTTGGAGCATATGGGAACCGTGACCCTGATCGTGAACACGGTCGAACCGTTCCTCAAGGGGCTGCCGGCCTTTGCGGTGATTTTCGTGATCTACCTGATGGCCTCGGCCCTGACCGAAGTCGTCTCGAACAACGCCGTGGGCGTGATTTTCGCGCCGATCGCGATCGAACTCGGTCACGCTCTCGGTCTTGATCCGCGACCATTGGTCGTCGCCGTGATGTTCGCGGCATCCGCGGCTTTTGCGACGCCGATCGGCTATCAGACGAACATGCTGGTCTATGGCCCCGGTGGCTACAAGTTCACCGACTACATGCGCGTCGGCATCCCGCTCAACATCATCCTCGGCATCACCGCAAGCCTGCTGATCCCGTTCCTCTGGCCGGTGTGATGCGGCTCGCCCGGGCTGCGCTGCTCTGCCTCACGATCTCGGCCTGCACGCCGGTCATCGCGCCGAATGCACGCAACGGCCAGGCCACCCCCGACCGGGCGCTGGTCTATCCCGTGGGTCTGACGCTGCTGATGTCCGACGGGACGCTCTGCGTGGGTCACCGGCCAACGCGCGCGCAAGACTGGACGGGCCAGCTTTCCGGCTGCCCGCATCCGCTACCATATCAGGTGCAAGGATCAGACCCAACGATTCCCCGGCTTGAATTGCGCCGGGGCGGGGCGGGGACAGCACCCCTCGTCACTGTCGCGGGCCAGATCTTCTCCGCACCCTGATCCGGCTTTCATTGTCTTTCAAATATCCCCGCCGGAGGCACCGCGCGTCCCGCAGGGGCGCGCAAACAATGTCTTGGCCCAAAGGGTCGCATTGACGAAAACCGCGATCAGAACGGCCAGAAGACCAGGATCGCGGGCACCGATACCGTGACGACGATCAGTTCCAGCGGCAATCCCATCCGCCAGTAATCACCGAAGCGGTAACCGCCCGGTCCCAGGATCAGCGTGTTGTTCTTGTGCCCGATCGGCGTCAGGAACGCGCAAGAGGCCGCGACAGCGACCGCCATCAGGAACGGATCGGGCGATACGTCCAGGCTCTGCGCCATCTGGATGCCGACGGGTGCCGCGACAATCGTCGTCGCTGTGTTGTTCAACACGTCCGACAGTGTCATCGTCACCACCATCAGAACGGTCAGGATCGCCCAGGCCGGCATGCCTTGGGTGAAACCCACGAGCGACCCCGCGATCAGCTCCGTACCGCCCGAGGTTTCCAGCGCCGCGCCAAGCGGGATCATCGAGCCCAGCAGGACCACGACCGGCCATTCGACATAATTGTAGACCTCCGCCAGCGGAACGATTCGGGTCAGCACATAGCCGACGACGACTATGCCCAAAGCGACCGGAAGATAGATCCAGCCCAGACTTGCCGCAGCCACGGCTCCGCCGAACAGGCCAATCGCCAACCACACCTTCTGATGCTCGGTCACCGCAAGCCCGCGATCGGCAAGCGGCAGGCATCCCAGCCAGTCGATGACATCGTCGGCTTGATCCTGCGGCGTCAGCAGCAGCAGGATGTCGCCAGCTTGAACAACGGTCTTGCGGACGTGGTCGTGCAGCCGCTTGCCCTGCCGCGAGATGCCCATCAGCACCGTCCGCCGCCGCCATGACAGCCCGATCGACTGCGCCGTCCTGCCGTTGATCCGCGACGCATCCGTCACCACGCATTCCAGGACCCGCAAGCCCTCACCTTCGGCCTTCAACATGTTCTCGCGTTCGGGGTCCGAAAAATCCAGCGACAGCGCCGCGCGGAACTCGTCCAGCGCATCGGGCGAGGCTTCCAGCACCAGCGCGTCGCCGGCCTTCAGTTCGGTGTTGCGCTGCGTGCCATAGCGGCGGTTGCCATCCCGGATCAGCCCGATAATCGCGACGTCGTTCTTTTCGGCGGTATCGTCCAGCTCCTGCACACGCTTGCCGATGTGCTTGCTGTCCTTCGGGATCGTCAGTTCCGCGATATATTGACCGATTTCCTCTGCGCCTTCGCCCGCAATGGCCGGATCAGGCTGGCTCGGGATGAAGCGCCAGCCGACCAGCGCCACGAAGATCAGGCCCGCAAGCGCCGTCACCGCCCCCACCGGGGCAAAGTCGAACATTCCGAATGGCTCACCCAGTGAATCTTGTCGGATCGCGGCAATGATGATGTTGGGTGGCGTGCCGATCAGCGTGACCATGCCGCCGAGGATGGTCGCGAACGAAAGCGGCATCAGCGACAGGCCGGGCAGGCGGCCCGCCTTGCGCGCGGTCTGAATGTCCACCGGCATCAGAAGCGCCAGCGCCGCCACGTTGTTCATGAACGCCGACAGGATGCCGCCCACAGCCCCCATGATCGCGATATGCGCACCCAGACTGCGGGTGCTGTTGATCAGCGTCCTGGTGATCAGGAACACCGCACCGGACCGCACCAGACCGCCCGAGACGATCAGCACAAACGCCACGATCAGGGTTGCGGGATGACCGAATCCGCTGAACGCGTCCTTCGTCGGCACCACCCCCAGCACGACCCCCGCCATCAGTGCCGTGAAGGCTATCAGATCATAGCGGAACCGCCCCCACAGCAGCAGCGCGAAGACCGCGCCGAAAAGCGAAAACAGAATAATCTGGTCGGTGGTCATGGGCGGCTCCGCGGTTTTGCAGCAGCCAACCGGATTGCCGCGCCGATTGCAACGTCCCAGCGGGCTTGCAGGCGGGGCGAGTGGTGACATATAGAGGCCCAAAGCCGAAATCACCGATAGGAACAGGGCTATGGCAGGCCATTCAAAATGGGCGAACATCCAGCACCGCAAGGGCCGGCAGGACAAGATCAGGGCCAAGCTGTTTTCCAAGCTGTCCAAGGAAATCACAGTCGCCGCAAAAATGGGCGAACCTGATCCCGACAAGAACCCGCGCCTTCGGCTTGCAGTGAAAGAGGCCAAGTCGGTGTCGGTCCCCAAGGATGTGATCGACCGCGCGATCAAGAAATCGCAGGGCGGCGACGCCGAGAACTATGACGAGATCCGCTACGAGGGCTACGCGCCCAATGGCATCGCCGTCATCGTCGAGGCGATGACCGACAACCGCAACCGCACCGCCTCGAACGTGCGCTCGACCTTCACCAAATACGGCGGCAATCTTGGCGAAACCGGATCGGTGTCCTTCATGTTCGAGCGCAAGGGCGAGATCATGTATCCTGCCTCCGTCGGCGACGCTGACACCGTGATGATGGCCGCGATCGAGGCCGGGGCCGAGGATGTCGAAAGCGAAGACGAAGGTCACTGGATCTACTGCGCCGATACCGACCTTAACGACGTCGCGACCTCGCTTGAAGCGCAGTTGGGCGAATCCGAGACCACCAAGTTGATCTGGAAGCCGCAAACCTCGACCGAGGTCGATCTGGAAACCGCGCAGAAGGTGATGAAGCTGATCGAGGCGCTGGAAGACGACGACGACGTGCAGAACGTGACTGCTAACATCGACGTTCCGGAAGATGTCGCGGCCCAGCTTTAGCGCAACGCAGCCCCGGACCTGATCCGGGGATTCTGGCCTGTCGGTCGCGACGCGGGATCAAGTCCGGCGTTGCGATCGGCAGAGTTGCTCCGGGCCGAGCTTCCCCCCTTGTGCCTGCCGCATCGATCAGGTCATCTGCCCGCATGATAAACGCCGCCGACCGTCCGCTTGCCGGCATATTCTGGATGTTCGCCAGCGGGCTCAGCTTTGTCGGTGTCACCGGCATTGTGCGCTATCTCGGCACCGATCTGCCGGCGGTGCAAAACGCCTTCATCCGTTTTGCCTTCGGCCTGTTGATCCTGATGCCCGCGCTTATCCCGGCGCTGCGGGCGGGATTTCCAAAGGGCACAGTCCCGCTGTTTCTCTGGCGCGGCGCGCTTCACTGCCTGGCGGTGACCCTGTGGTTCTTCGCGATGGCCCGCATTCCCGTCGCCGAGGTTACCGCGATCGGCTATCTCAACCCGATCGTCGTGACCATCGGCGCTGCACTGATCTTTGGCGAGGCGCTCGCCCTGCGCCGCATACTTGCCATCGCGGTGGCGCTGGCAGGCGCACTGGTTGTCCTGCGGCCGGGTCTTCGGGTCATAGAGCCCGGGCATATTGCCCAACTCGGTGCTGCGGCGAGCTTTGGCATTTCTTACCTTTTCGCCAAGAAACTGTCAGGCATCGCACCTGCCGGTGCCATCGTCGCGATGCTGTCGTTGCTCGTGACGATCGGCCTGGCGCCTTTCGCCTTTGCCGCCTGGGTGCATCCGAGCATGGTGCAGCTTGGCTGGCTGGCTCTGGTCGCGGCGCTGGCGACGCTTGGCCATTATTTCATGACCCGCGCGTTCGCCGCCGCCCCGCTGACCGTGACCCAACCCGTCACGTTCCTGCAATTGGTCTGGGCCACGCTGCTGGGCGCGTTTGTCTTTGGCGAAGGCGTGGACCCTTACGTTCTGCTGGGCGGTGGCATGATCATTGCCGCGATCAGCTACATCACGCTGCGAGAGACGCGGTTGCGGCGTCGCACGATCACGCCGCCGGTCAACGCGGCCAAGCTGTAAGCCATACTGGCGGCGAGCCGAGGTGTTTTGCGCGCGAAACATTTCCAGCCAAGTCGTTGGCATTCATCGCGAAAACCACCGATTTCGCGGAAAAACTTTCGCCGCACGCAACGTTTTGATTTTGTTAGGAAAATTGCGCATTCGAAGCGGAGAAAACAGGCATCTTCCGCCTCATCCGCCGCGCGGATCCAGAAGCTTGGCAAGAACCGTATCCTTGGTGATCTGACCCAACAGCTTGCCGTTTTCGACCACGCCGACCGGATTGCCTGTCGCATGGACCCGTTCCATCACCGACTGGATCAGCTCATCAGGTCCGACCGTCTGCTTCGGCGTCGCGGTCGCCGGTTCCATCACGTCGCGCGCGCAGAGCACGCCAAGCGGGTTCATATGTGCGACGAAATCGGCGACATACTCGTTCGCCGGGTTGGTGAAGATGTCGCGCGGGGTGCCGCATTGCACGATCCGCCCGCCTTCCATGATCGCAATACGGTTGCCCAGCTTGAAGGCCTCGTCCAGATCGTGGCTGACAAAGACAATGGTGCGCTTCAGCTTCTGCTGCAGGTCCAGCAACTCGTCCTGCAACCGCGCCCGGATCAACGGGTCGAGCGCCGAGAACGGCTCGTCCATCAGCAAGATCGGCGCGTCGGTCGCAAAGGCGCGGGCCAGACCGACCCTTTGCTGCATGCCGCCCGACAACTCGCCGACCTTGCGGTCAGCCCAGTCCGAGAGGCCGACCAGCGCCAGTTGTTCGGTCACTTTCGCGGCGCGTTCGGCCTTCGGCATGCCGCCCAGTTCAAGGCCAAGCCCGACATTCTCGGCCACCGATCGCCACGGCAACAGCCCGAATTGCTGGAACACCATCGCGATATGACCGAGGCGCAGTTTGCGCAACGTCGCCTTGTCGGCATGGGTGACCGAGGTCATTTCGCCGCCCGCCTTCACCCGCACCTCGCCCCGCGCGACCGGGTTCAACCCGTTGACCGCGCGCAGAAGCGTCGATTTGCCGGATCCCGACAGCCCCATGAGCACCAGGATCTCGCCGTCGCCCACTTCAAGCGTGCAATCGTGCACGCCCAGCACCTGCCCAGTACCGGATTGGATCTCGGCACGGCTTTTGCCTTCGTCCATCAACGGCAGCGCCGCTTCAGGCTCGTCGCCGAAGACGATGGAAACATTATCAAATTCAACGGCGTTCATTCGCGGTCAACCCGCAGCATGGTGTCCAGAACGATTGCCACGACGACGATCACCAGACCCGATTCAAACCCCAGCGCGGCGTTTACTGAATTGAGCGCCCGGACCACCGGAATGCCCAGCCCTGCCGCCCCTACGAGGCCGGCGATGACCACCATCGACAGCGACAACATGATCGTCTGGTTGAGGCCGGTCATGATCTGCGGGAATGCGGCGGGCAATTCGACCTTCCACAGAACCTGACGCGGCGTCGCACCGAACGCCTGCGCGGCTTCTAGAAGCGGTTTCGGCGTTTGTGAGACACCCAGTTGCGTCAGACGGATTGCCGCCGGGATCACGAAGATGATCGTCGCGATCAGCCCGGCGGACACGCCGATGCCGAACAGGATCACCGTCGGGATCAGATAGACGAATGTCGGCAGCGTCTGCATCAGGTCAAGCACCGGGCGCATCGCCCGGTACAACTTTGGCCGGTGCGCCGCCGCGATGCCGATCGGAACGCCGAGCCCCATGCAGACGATGCAGGACGACAGGACCAGTGTCAGGCTTTCGGTGGTTTCTTCCCAATAACCCTGGTTCAGGATGAACAGAAACCCCAAAATCACGATCACGCAGGCTTTCCAACTGCGCTGGATCAACCAGGTCAGGGCCACAAAGATCGCGATGATGACGAAGGCGGGCGGGGCTTGCAGCAGCCAAAGGATGCCGGCCAGCAGCCGATCCTCCATCAGATCCGACAGCCGGTCGAAGAACCAGGCCGCATTGTCCTGCAACCAGTCGAACGCCTGCTTGGCCGTTCGCCCGACAGGGATCTTGGAATCAGTCAGCCAGCTCACATCGTCCCCTTGCAATGCCCGAACAGTGCCCCCGGCCGCACAGCGGCCAGGGGGTTAACCTTGCGAAAGGTCACATTCCAAGCGACGATTTGGCCGCCGCCATCGCGTCGCCACCATCCTTGGTGGTCACACCCGCCAGCCAACCGTCCAGCACGCCGGGATTGGCCGCAAGCCATTCTTTCGCAGCGACTTCGGGTTTCTTGCCGCCATCGAGGATGCCGGCCATGATCTCGTTTTCCATCGCCAGGCTGAAATCGAGATTGTTCAGCAGTTTGCCGACGTTCGGGCAGCTGTCCGAGAACCCCGCCGACGTGTTGGTGTAGACCGTGGCGCCACCCAGGTTGGGGCCGAACCAGTCATCGCCGCCTTCCAGATAGGTCAGCTCGAAATTGGCATTCATCGGATGCGGTTCCCAGCCCAGGAACACCACCGGTTCACCGCCGCGATCAGCCTTGGCCACCTGTGCCAGCATCCCCTGTTCAGAGCTTTCCACCACATCGAAACCCTTCAGCCCGAAGGCGTCGTCGGCGATCATGTTGATGATCAGGCGGTTGCCGTCATTGCCCGGCTCGATGCCGTAGATCTTGCCTTCCAGCGCGTCCTTGTGTGTTGCGATGTCGGCGAAATTCTTGATCCCCAGGTCGGCGGCGGCCTTGTTGACGGCCAGCGTGTATTTCGCACCTTCCAGGTTTGCGCGCACCGTATCCACCGTTCCCGCATCGCGGTAAGCGGCAATGTCGGCCTCCATCGTGGGCATCCAGTTGCCAAGGAACACATCGATGTCGCCCTCGGCCAGCGCGGCATAGGTCACCGGCACTGACAGAACCTTGATGTCTGTGCCGTAGCCCAGTGCATCCAGCAGTACAGTCGTCGCCGCAGTGGTCGCGGTGATGTCGGTCCAGCCGACATCTGAGAATACCACGGTTTCGCAATCGGCCAGCGCGGGTGTGGCAAAAGCCAAAAGCGCCAGGGCCGAAAGGGTGGATTTGAGTTTCATTGAGCAGGCTCCCTGTTTTTCTTGATTGATCAGTCAATAAAAATACAAGACCGCCCGCATGTCCAGCCGGAATAGCGGACGACACGGGCGATTCCGGATCATATCTGCTGTACCCTAACCGCTCGACGCCGAAATGGCGACGGGCTTGAAACCGGCCGCAACCTCGACGATACCGAAGCCATGTTAAGGATTTGTTCACTGATTGTCCTCGTCGGGCTCGCCGCAGTACCAGCAGGGGCGCAGGAGATTTCTGGCCAAATGCGGTTCATTGATGCCGATACCTTGATGTTGGGCCAGGTGAAGATCCGACTGTTCGGCATCGACGCACCCGAACTGGACCAGCAATGCCAACGCGCCGACGGTGCGACCTGGGCTTGCGGTCGCTGGGCGGCGGATCAGGCCAAGGCGCTTCACGACGGCGGCTCGGCGCGGTGCACGGCACTTGAGAAAGACCGCTACGGTCGCACCGTCGCGCGCTGCTTTACCGGGGTAGGCGAGCGGCGTCGCCACCGCGTTTCGCAAGTATTCGCTGGATTATCTCGATGCGGAAAAGCAGGCGTCGATCACCAGCCGGGGCATCTGGGCCGGAACGCTGGAAGATCCTTCCGCCTATCGCGCGTCGAAGCAGGCAGCCCCGCAGGTGGCGCAGGGCGATTGCGCGATCAAGGGCAACATCTCGGGGTCGGGCCAGATCTATCACCTGCCGGGACAAAAGTTCTACGACGACACCCGGATCAGTCCGTCACGCGGCGAGCGTTGGTTCTGTTCGGAAGCTGAAGCGATCGCCGCAGGTTGGCGCAGGGCCAAACAGTAATTTCGCCCAAACAGCTTTTGTTGACCCGGATCAAAGTGGCGCGTCTGATCCGGCGTTAGGCTGACCCCCGAACAATCCAACGGAGGACCAGATGAGCCACACACCCCACGAGCTTGCAGAAGAATTTCCCGACAAGGCCGAGCGGATTCATGCGTTGAAGAAGTCCGATCCGCATTTCGCAAAGCTGGTAGACGAATATCACGAGGTGAACCGCGCCGTGCATCGCGCCGAAACCAATATTGAGCCGACCGATGATCTGCACGAGGATCAGTTGCGCAAACAGCGCTTGGTGCTCAAGGATCAGATCTGGAAAATCCTGTCGCAACCGGCGGCGTGACGGGGCGGCCGTCGCGTCCGGGGCCAAACCGCGGTCGCGAGAACCGGCCGCGCCGACGCACTCAGTTGATCGTATAAGGCAGGACGCCGCGGCGGTCGGGATAGACCGTCAGCCGGCTTTCAAGCGGCGGCACCGATCGCTGGTGACAGTCGCGGCGTTCGCAGATCCGGCAGGAAATGCCAATCGGCTCGAACGCCTTGGGTTTGGTCACGTCCATTTCGTCGGCATAGACCAGACGTGCCGCATGCTGCACTTCGCAGCCAAGGCCAATGGCGAACCGGCGCACCGGGGCGTGGAACGAGCCGCCGGGTTTCGAGACATCCCGTGCCAGACAGAAATAACGCACGCCGTCGGGGGTTTCGGCAAGTTGTCGCAGGAACCGCCCCGGCACCTCGAATGCCTGATGCACGTTCCAAAGTGGACAGGCACCACCGAAGCGGGCAAATTGCAGCCGCGTCGCGGAATGTCGCTTGGTGATGGTCCCGGCCTGATCGACGCGAACGAAATAGAACGGAATGCCCTTTGCGCCGGGTCGTTGCAGCGTCGATAGCCGGTGCGCGACCTGCTCGATCGAGGCGCCGAACAACTCGGCCAGCCGTTCCAGGTCGTGCCGGGTCTCTTCCGCCGCAGCCTGAAACGCGTGATAGGGCAAAAGTGCTGCCCCGGCGAAATAATTCGCCAGCCCGATCTTGGCGATGGCGCGGGCTTCTGCAGTGTGAAACCGGGCGAGGTCCAGCGTCGCCTCCAGCAGACTGTCCTGGGTTAAAAGCGCGACCTGATGCAGCAACTGGAACCGTCGGGTAGCATTGGCAGAGGATCGCGACAGGCTTAGCCGACTCGCGCTGCTGTCGAAATCGCGCAGCGCATCCTGCGCCACGACGACCGTCTTGATGCCCTGTCGTTCCAGCGCAAGCGTCGCCGCTTCGGCAGGGTCGGGCTTCAGCTTGGCAAACCGTTCCGCGGCGCGGTCCACCGCGTCGATGTAGTTGTCGCAATAGTGGAAGAAATCGCGAACTTCTTCCCAGGGGCTGGGTCGCACGGCACTGTCTTCGCGCCCCAAAGCCTCGTCCAGCGATGCCAGCCGTTCGTGGTTTTGCCGGTAAGCCCGGTGCAATTCCAGAAACGCCCGCGCAAAGGCTGGCGCATTGCCAGCGGCCAGCCGCAGATCGGCCAGGGGTGGCGCTGCATCGGCAAACACCGGATCGGCAAGCGCCTCGCGCATGTCGGTGACCATGCGCTCGGCATCGCCGGTGGAAAGCTCGGTCACGTCAAATCCGAATTCCTGCGCCAGCGCCAGCACCACGCCGGTGGAAACCGGGCGGTTGTTGTTTTCCATCTGGTTCAAATAGGGCAGGCTGACGCCCAGCTTCTCGGCAAACGCCTTCTGCGTCAGGCCGATCCGGGTGCGGGTTTCGCGCAGCTTGGTTCCGGCGTAGAGTTTCTGAGTTGCCATGTCAGCCGCCTTTGCAGGTTTGCACTGGCGCTATTTACCTTTGCAAACCCTTTCAGGCAATCCCGACGCGGCGTTCCCGCGCTATTACCCACAGAACCGACACGATCGACAACGCCGACACCACCAGCATGATCCAGAGCAGTGGAAATGGCCCCCGTCCGGGTACCAGCAATGCACCCGCCAGCGCCGACAGCAGCGCACCGCCGCCGATCATGATCGCCCCGCCCAGGCCCGACGCCGTGCCAGCCAGATGCGGCCGTACCGACAGCATCCCCGATGTTGCATTCGGCATTACCAGGCCGTTGCCCAGACCGACGAAGGTCATGAAGCCGAAGAACGTATAGACATTGCCGGATCCGACAAGGAACAGCAGCAGCGAGACGGTGACGCCCATCGTGGTCGTCGATGCCCCCCAAAGCACCATCCGGTTCACGCCCACCCGAATCGAGAACCGGCCGGACAGGAAATTTCCCAGCATATATCCCAGCGCCGGCGCGCCAAAAAAGAAGCCAAGCGTCGAGGGGGGCAGGCCGAAGACCTGCGTGCCGACAAACGGTGCGCCGCCCAGATAGGCAAAGAACGCGCCCGAAGCGAAGGCCGCTGCCAGGCAATAGCCCCAGAACCGCTGCGATTTCAAAAGCTCTGGATAGTCGCGCGCCTGTTGGCGAAAGGTGATCGGGCGGGCCGGGTTGGTTTCGCCCAGATCGGTCCAGATCAGCCACATCGTCAACGCACCGGTCGCCAGCAAGAACCAGAATGTCGCCTGCCAGCCGAAATGCTCGTCAAGCCAGCCGCCAAGCGCGGGGCTGATCATCGGCACCACGGCCATGCCCATGGTGACATAGCCGATCATCGAGGCTGCCTGATCCTGCGGCACCATGTCCCGCACCACCGCGCGGCTTAGCACCATCGCCACGACGCTGGCCGCCTGGCCCATGCGGAAGACCAGAAAAACCTCGACCGTGGGCGCCAGAATGCAGCCGACAGTCGCCACCAGAAACAGCCCGAACCCCCACAACAGGACCGGGCGGCGGCCGAAACGGTCCGAGATCGGCCCGACCACGACCTGCAAAGCGGCGTTCACGCCGAGATAAAGTGCTACCGACAACTGCATGACGCTGTAGTCGGTGTCGAAATAGGTCGTCATCGCCGGCAGCGACGGCAGGAACATGTTCATCGTCATTGCCGCCATGCCGGTCATCAGCACAAGCGTCATGATATGGGGCGGGGTGGAGCGGTCCAGAAACCGGACTTCGGGCTTGGTGGTCATTCTCGTCACATAGAAGGAATGCCGCGGCAGTCCAATAGCGAAGAGAACGGCCTACCAAGTTTGCAGATTTGCAATTTGCAAACAGATAAGCAATCAAACTATGCAAATATCCCAGTCAATGCTTTCTGCCCGCGTCCGAACCGTCTAATGTCGCTTTCGAGTCCGATGCGGGGAAGCGTTCCATGAAAGACATTCTAGAAGAACTTGAATCGCGTCGAAGCAGCGCCCGTATGGGTGGCGGTGCGAAGCGGATCGAAGCGCAGCACGGCAAGGGCAAGCTGACGGCCCGCGAGCGGATCGAACTGCTGCTCGACGAGGGCAGCTTCGAGGAATTCGACATGTTCGTCGCGCATCGCTGCACCGATTTCGGGATGGAACAGGACCGGCCCTATGGTGACGGCGTGGTGACCGGCTGGGGCACGATCAATGGCCGGATGGTCTATGTGTTCAGTCAGGATTTCACGGTCTTTGGCGGCTCGTTGTCGGAAACCCATGCCCAGAAGATCTGCAAGGTGATGGACATGGCTGTGCAGAATGGCGCGCCGGTGATCGGGATCAATGATTCCGGCGGGGCGCGGATTCAGGAGGGCGTCGCGTCGCTCGCGGGCTATGCCGAGGTGTTCCAGCGCAACATCATGGCGTCCGGCGTCGTTCCGCAGATCAGCCTGATCATGGGGCCCTGCGCGGGCGGAGCCGTCTATTCACCAGCGATGACCGACTTTATCTTCATGGTGAAAGACACGTCCTACATGTTCGTCACCGGTCCCGACGTGGTCAAGACCGTGACAAACGAGGACGTCACCGCCGAGGACCGTGGCGGTGCATCCACCCATACCCGCAAATCCTCGGTCGCGGATGGGGCGTTCGAGAACGACGTCGAGGCGCTGACCGAAGTTCGGCGTCTGGTGGATTTTCTGCCGCTGAACAACCGCGACAAATCCCCGGTGCGCCCGTTCTTCGACAGCCCCGACCGGCTGGAGATGAGCCTTGATACGCTGATCCCGGACAATCCGAACTCTCCGTACGACATGAAGGAACTGATCGCGAAACTCGCCGACGAGGGCGATTTTTACGAGATTCAGGAAAACTTCGCCAAGAACATCCTGACCGGATTCATCAGGCTGGAAGGGTCCACCGTTGGTGTGGTCGCAAACCAGCCGATGGTGCTGGCGGGCTGCCTTGACATCGACAGTAGTCGAAAAGCCGCGCGGTTCGTGCGGTTCTGCGATGCGTTTGAGATCCCGGTGCTGACGCTGGTCGATGTCCCCGGCTTTCTTCCCGGCACCGGGCAGGAATATGGCGGTGTCATCAAGCACGGCGCGAAACTGCTGTTTGCTTACGGCGAGGCGACGGTGCCGAAAGTAACGGTGATCACCCGCAAGGCTTATGGCGGGGCTTATGACGTCATGGCGTCCAAGCATCTGCGCGGCGATTTCAATTATGCCTGGCCCACCGCCGAGATCGCGGTGATGGGCGCCAAGGGGGCGACCGAGATCCTGTATCGCAGCGAATTGGGCGACAAGGACAAGATTGCTCAGCGCACGAAGGACTATGAGGCGCGCTTTGCCAACCCGTTCATCGCCGCCGAAAAGGGCTTTATCGACGAGGTGATCTCGCCGCATTCCACACGCAAGCGGATTTGCAGGGCGTTCGCCAGTCTGCGCGGCAAGCAGATGTCGAACCCCTGGAAGAAGCACGACAACATTCCGCTTTAGGGTTCAGATGTCGAATGATCCGCTTATCGCCGTACCCTCAGGCCAGCCTGTGACCCTGCTCGAGGTTCTGACCGATCAGCCGGGGCAGGGGCTGACCTATCGGTTTCGCTTTGTCGCGCCAGAGATTTCGCGCGAAAAGGGGCAACCGGATTTTGAACTGATCGGACGTGATCTGGAACATCTGTGCAATGCCTACGCGCTGCCGCGGATCGCCGAAGGTGGCCCGGTGCCGAACCAGATCGTGATCTCGATCGCCGATCGACCGACAGTCTTTGGCGAACCGGACCCGCAAGTGACGCAATTCTTCGAGGCCTACAGCATCGAGGATGATGCCTGCACATGGGAGCCGTTTTGATGCCGCGCGAGGACATGGTGAAACACAGGGGATTTCCGGGGCGACTGCCGGGCACGGATTATCAGTTCATCGTCCGGCGCGCCAATCCGCGCGGTGTGACCCCGATCGTCGCCCGCGCGCGCCACGCCGACCGCAAGGCCGCCGACCGCAAGGCGGATGCCGGGTTTCTTGCGGCGTTGTGGGAGCATTTCGGCGATGAGCCGTTCGTACGCGGCAATCTGGATGCCGGGCGGTTGTCCTGGCTTTTCGGGCGAGAAGTGGTTGCGGTAGACGATCCGTTCGACCCCGAAAGCTACGAGGCGATGCTTCGGATCGACACCGCAAGGGCGCGCGCCGCTTTTCCAGAGGTCTTCGAATGAGGCGTTTCGGCATGTTATTGCTTACGCACGGTCAACTTTGGCAGAATGTTGCCGAAATCAATTCGCCTTTAACGTGCGTGTTTGCCACGACTGCGACTCGGGCCATGGTGGGTCTTGTAGCGGGTCCCTCCAGCAAGAAGCCCGCTGCGCAATGTCAAAACCGTTACCCTTCCCCTTCTATGAGGTCTGACCTTTCCCGGGTCAGGCCTCTAATTTTTGCGGAACGCTTGCGTTTGACGCGTCAACTCTTCGTGACTCAGGCGGTTTGCCGCGCTGCAAGGAAAAAAGCCTTTGCACCCGCGAGCGCGACAGGCGAAAGTGGCGCCGCAAAACAATTCCGTTTGAGGGAAGGCAGTTTAACATGTTCAAGAAAACCTGGATTATCGCCATCGTGGCGATGGTGGGCCTTACGGCTTGCCTTGAGAATGACACCGAGCGCGGGCTTGCCGGCGCGGCAGGTGGTGCCGTCGTCGCCGACGCGCTGGGCGGCAATGCCGCTGTGGGCGCGGTCGTCGGCGGTGGGGCAGGCGTCTTCTGCGACGATCTCGGCATCTGCAACTAAGGCTGATCCGGCGCGTTTCACCGCGCCAAATCATCTGACATCAAGGACCATCGGGGCAATCGCCGCGGTGGTCTTTTTCGTTTTGCCATTCGCGGTGCAGCGCGCCGCAGCGACGACCTGAAGGGACGGACGAATGTTCAAGAAGATCCTGATAGCCAACCGTGGCGAAATTGCCTGCCGTGTCATCAAGACCGCGCGCAAGATGGGCATCGCGACGGTCGCGATCTATTCCGATGCCGACCGCAACGCGCTGCATGTGAAGATGGCGGATGAGGCGGTGCACATCGGCCCGTCGCCTGCGAACCAGTCCTATATCGTCATCGACAAGGTGATGGACGCGATCCGTCAGACCGGGGCCGAGGCGGTGCATCCGGGTTACGGTTTCCTGTCCGAGAACGCGAAGTTCGCCGAAGCGCTGGAAGCCGAAAGCGTGGCCTTTATCGGACCGCCAGTGAAGGCGATCGAGGCGATGGGTGACAAGATCACGTCCAAGAAGCTGGCGATGGAGGCGGATGTGTCCACCGTGCCGGGCCATATGGGGCTTATCGCGGACGCGGACGATGCGGTGAAGATCAGCAACCAGATCGGCTATCCGGTGATGATCAAGGCCAGTGCCGGCGGCGGTGGCAAGGGCATGCGGATTGCGTGGAACGATGCCGAGGCGCGCGAGGGGTTCCAAAGCTCGAAGAATGAAGCGGCGAGCTCTTTCGGCGATGATCGCATTTTCATCGAGAAATTCGTCACCCAGCCGCGCCACATCGAAATTCAGGTTCTGGCCGACCAGCATGGCAACGCGATCTATCTGGGAGAGCGTGAATGCTCGATCCAGCGCCGCAACCAGAAAGTCATCGAAGAGGCCCCCAGCCCGTTTCTGGATGAAGCCACCCGCAAGGCAATGGGCGAACAGGCCGTCGCGCTGGCGCAGGCGGTTGGATACACCAGTGCGGGCACGGTGGAATTCATCGTCGATGGCGAGCGGAACTTCTATTTCCTGGAAATGAACACCCGGTTGCAGGTCGAACATCCGGTGACCGAGTTGATCACTGGCGTCGATCTGGTCGAACAGATGATCCGCGTCGCCAATGGCGAAAAGCTGGCGATGGCGCAGAAGGATGTGAAGCTGAACGGCTGGGCGATGGAATCCCGGCTTTACGCGGAAGACCCGTATCGCGGTTTCCTGCCGTCGATCGGACGTCTGACCCGATATCGCCCGCCAGAGGAATCCACCCATGACAGCCGCGTCGTGCGCAACGACACGGGTGTCTATGAGGGCGGCGAGATCAGCAGGTATTACGACCCGATGATCGCCAAGCTCTGCACCTGGGGGCCAGACCGCGCTGCCGCGATCGAAAACATGCGCGTCGCGCTGGACAGCTTCGAGGTCGAGGGCATCGGGCACAACCTGCCGTTCCTGTCAGCCGTGATGGATCATCCGCGCTTTGTCTCGGGCAATATCACCACGGCGTTCATTGCCGAAGAATACCCGGACGGTTTTGCAGGTGTGACGTTGCCCGAGGATCAGCTACGGCGCATCGCGGCAGCCGCCGCGGCAATGTACCGGGTGACAGAGATCCGCCGCACTCGCGTCTCGGGCCGGATGGACAACCACGAACGCAAAGTCGGCTCGGACTGGGTCGTCGAGGTGCAGGATCGCAGCTATCCGGTGTCAATCGTAGCCGACAAACTGGGTGCGACGGTGTCGTTTGACGACGGCAAGAAGCTGCGGGTCGAAAGTAGCTGGGTGCCGGGCGACAGTCTTGCGGTCCTCGACATTGGCGACGCGCCCCTGGTGATGAAAGTCGGCAAGGTGCCGAACGGCTTCCGGCTGCGGCTGCGTGGCGCCGATCTGAAGGTTTTTGTCCGCACCCCGCGCCAAGCCGAACTTGCGGCGCTGATGCTGGAAAAGCAGGCGCCCGACACCTCGAAGCTGCTGCTCTGCCCGATGCCGGGACTGATCGTGAAGGTCGATGTCGAGGTCGGGCAGGAAGTGCACGAGGGCCAGACCCTGTGCACCGTCGAGGCGATGAAGATGGAAAACAACCTGCGCGCCGAGCGCAAGGCGGTGGTCAGCAAGATCAACGCGTCAGCCGGGGACAGTCTGGCGGTCGACGATGTGATCATGGAGTTCGAATGAACGCTCAGCCAGCCTCTCTTTTATCCCGCAGTTCCTTCTTCCGAATCTCGGTTTTGTCGATCGAGCGCGAGATTTCCCGCACCGCCCACGGCGCTGGTTTTCGCAGTTTAACTACCCCGTCCATGTCTATGAACACCAAGGAAAATCCACGGGGACGCAGTTGCTTTCGGATGTCGGACAGGGCCGAGGGATCGGTATCGATGATGACCACCACCGAACGTTCCAGCAGGACGTCGGGCCGTTCGGTCAAAAGCTCCATCTGGCGCTGGAACGCCGGATCGCGATCGGTTTCGGCAAAGACAACAAGAAGCCGGTTCTGCCACAGAAAGTCGTCTAGTGACACATCCGCCGCAGCCCGGATATCCAGCATCGGGGCAGGGGTTGCCACCGCCTCTGCATCCTGGGCGCCTGCCGGGATTCCGATCAGCGCAATCATTCCAAGTACCAGAAATCGCTTCATTCTCGTCCCCTTCGATCCTGATATAGGGTGGAGGGTGCAAAATGCGAAGGGCTTGGGCAAGTCCCAATGCCGCTCGAGGCTGGAAATCAACACGTACGTAGGGCCGAACCGAAGGACGCGACAGACATGACCGACAAGAACGACTGGAAGACCTTGGCCGAGAAAGAGCTGCGGGGCCGATCCCCGGACGACCTGGTCTGGCACACGCCCGAGGGCATCGCGGTTCAGCCTGTCTACACCGCCGCGGATGTGGAAGGACTCGACCATACCGGCGGAATTCCCGGCGCGGCGCCGTTCACGCGCGGTCCGCGCGCCACGATGTATACCGGGCGACCCTGGACGATCCGGCAATATGCCGGATTCTCCACCGCCGAGGAGTCGAACGCATTCTACCGGCAGGCGTTGGCGGCGGGGCAGCAGGGCGTATCCGTGGCCTTCGATCTGGCGACGCACCGTGGCTATGACAGCGATCACGAGCGAGTCGTCGGCGATGTCGGCAAGGCCGGGGTCGCAATTGATTCGGTCGAGGACATGAATATCCTGTTCGACGGGATACCCTTGGGCGAGGTGTCGGTGTCGATGACGATGAACGGCGCGGTCATTCCGGTACTGGCCAGCTTCATCGTGGCAGGCGAGGAACAGGGCGTCGACCGCGCGGCTTTGTCCGGAACGATTCAGAACGACATTCTGAAAGAGTTCATGGTGCGAAACACCTACATTTATCCGCCAGAGCCAAGCATGAGGATCGTATCGGATATCATTGAATATACGTCGGAAAATATGCCGAAGTTCAATTCGATCTCAATCTCCGGCTATCATATGCAAGAGGCGGGTGCGACGCTTGTGCAGGAACTGGCGTTCACGCTGGCCGATGGCAAGGAATACGTCAGGGCAGCAGTGGAACGCGGTATGAATGTCGATGCTTTCGCGGGGCGATTGTCGTTCTTTTTCGCGATCGGCATGAACTTCTTCATGGAAGCCGCCAAGCTGCGCGCCGCCCGTTTTCTATGGCACCGGATCATGACCGATTTCCACCCCAAGAAGACCGGTAGCCTGATGTTGCGGACCCATTGCCAGACTTCTGGCGTGTCACTTCAAGAACAGGATCCCTACAACAACATCGTCCGCACCGCCTACGAGGCGATGAGCGCGGTGTTGGGCGGTACCCAGTCGCTTCACACGAACTCTTTCGATGAAGCCATTGCTTTGCCTACAGAGTTTTCGTCCCGCATTGCACGTAACACGCAGTTGATCTTGCAGCATGAAACCGGCGTGACGAAGGTGGTCGATCCGCTGGCGGGTTCCTATTACGTCGAGAAGCTGACCGCTGATCTGGCAGAGGCCGCTTGGACCCTGATCGAGGAAGTCGATGCGATGGGCGGGATGACCAAGGCCGTCGCCTCGGGGATGCCGAAGCTTCGGATCGAGGAAGCGGCGGCGCGACGTCAGGCGGCGGTGGACCGCCGGGAAGAGGTGATCGTCGGACTCAACAAGTTCCGGTTGGACATGCAAGACCCGATCGAGGTGCGCGATATTGACAACTCCGCCGTCCGGGTCTCGCAGGTGGCGCGGCTCGAAAAGATCCGCGCCAGTCGCAATCAGTCTGACTGCGATGCTGCATTGAACGCGCTGGAGGGGGCGGCGAAGTCAGGCAAGGGCAACTTGCTGGAACTGGCTGTAGAAGCCGCGCGGGCGCGGGCCACGGTAGGAGAGATTTCGATGGTGATGGAGAAAATATTCGGGCGGCACCGGGCAGAGGTCAAGACGCTCGCGGGGGTCTACGGCGCGGCCTACGAAGGCGATGAAGGCTTTGCCGCAATTCAGCGCGACGTCGAGAAATTCGCCGAGGAAGAGGGGCGCCGCCCCCGGATGCTGGTCGTCAAGATGGGTCAGGACGGACACGATCGCGGTGCCAAGGTGATTGCGACTGCCTTTGCGGATATCGGTTTCGACGTCGATGTCGGACCGCTTTTTCAGACGCCGGAAGAGGCGGCCCAGGACGCGATCGACAACGATGTGCATATCGTCGGGATTTCGTCGCAGGCGGCTGGTCACAAGACGCTGGCGCCAAAACTGGTCGAGGCGCTGAAGGCGCAGGGCGCCGACGACATTATCGTCATCTGCGGCGGCGTCATCCCGCAGCAGGACTACGATTTCCTGTACAAGGCTGGCGTCAAGGCGATCTTCGGCCCTGGCACCAACATTCCCGACGCGGCGAAGGATATCCTGAAACTGGTCCGGCAGGCACACAGCTCCTGAGCGCCAAACGGCGGGTTATTGCGCCGGCAGCGGGTTGCGTGAAACCTCTTTTCGTTCGCCCGAGAGCATCAGGACGGTGTAGCCGAGTATCGCGGATATCAATGACCCCGCAAGAACGCCCAGCCGAACCTCGTTCATCTGTTCAGGATTCTCGAAACTAAGCCCGCCTATGAACAGCGACATGGTAAAGCCGATCCCAGCCAGACAGGAAACACCATAGACATGCGCCCAGTTCGCACCGTGCGGAAGACGCGCCCAGCCCATCTTGACCAACAACAGGGCAACGCCGAAGACACCGATCTGCTTGCCAATGACCAGTCCCAGCGCAATCCCTAGCGGCAGCGGCGCGATCAGGTCCGATACGGTGAGTCCGGTCAGCATGACGCCGGCATTGGCGAATGCAAAGATCGGCACGATCAGATAAAGCACATAAGGCGTCAGCGCGTGTTCGAGGGAATGAAGCGGCGACTTGCCCCATTTGTCGACCAGCGGAATGCAAAAGGCGGTGATGACGCCCGCAAGAGTGGCATGAACGCCGGATTGAAGGACCAGAAACCACATGATCGTGCCAAGGATGATCGCGGGTGCGACCCGGTGCGCGCCGCTCAGGTTCAAAAGCACGAGGCCCGCAAGCGGCAACAGCGCCATTATCAGGTAACTGGTCTTCAGATCGGCCGTGTAGAACAGAGCTATGATCACGATTGCCCCGAGATCGTCAAGGATGGCCAGCGTCAGCAGGAAAACCTTGAGTGACGCGGGTGCGCGCGTGCCGACCAGCGCAAGTATCCCCAACGCAAAGGCGATATCGGTTGCCGCCGGGATCGCCCAACCCGCCAGATTTCCAAGATCGTTGCGGTTGATCAGCACGAAGATCAGTGCCGGAACGGCCATGCCGCCGACTGCGGCCAGACCGGGAAGGACGACATCGCGGGGGTTCCGCAATTTTCCCTCCAGCACCTCGCGTTTCAATTCAAGCCCGATCAGGAAGAAGAATATCGCCATCAGGCCGTCGTTTATCCAAAGGATCAGGGGCTTTTCGAGGCCCTCGTCGTTTATCGTCACCTCAAGATATAAGTCGAGGGCGGATTGGTAAAACGGGTGAAAGGCGGAATTGGCGATCAGAAGCGCCGCTGCCGCTGCGGCCATCAGAAGGATGCCTGCGGCCGCATCGCCGACGAAGAAGCGTTGAAATGCCCGGTGGATCATCTTGTTCCCGACTGTTTTGTTTGCGTTCCAGATGAATTGGTGCGTGTCGCAGCGATTTCAATTTGATCCGGGTCGATTTCCGACGAAAACTGGGTCAACCGATCTCGAGGAAAGTCACGTCATGCCCCTACTGGAACCCGACCACCTGGCGGTCTGCGCCGAAACGCTGTCAGAGGGCGTTGCCTATGTCGAAGACCTGCTGGAGGTGTCGCTGGCGCCTGGCGGTGAACATGGGTTCATGGGCACCCACAACCGTCTGCTGTCGCTTAGGCCGGGTCTTTACCTCGAGGTCATCGCTGTCAATCCCGATGCGCCGCCGCCCGGTCGGGTGCGCTGGTTCGACATGGACCGGTTTTCCGGCCCGCCGCGTCTGACCAACTGGGTTTGCCGGACAACAGACCTGGCGGGCGCGCTATCGGCAGCGCCGCCCGGAATCGGCCGGGTGATCCCCGCCGCGCGGGGTGACCTGAGGTGGCAGATGGTCGTTCCAGATGACGGTTGTCTGCCTTTTGACGGTGCATTTCCCGCGCTGATCGCATGGGAGGGAAAGGCGCATCCCTCGGCGTTGCTGCCAGATCGGTGTTGTCGCCTCGAAAAGTTGCAAATTGAACATCCGGAGGCGGAAAACTTACGCATTTATATGGGATCCATGATTGATTTGTCCAACATTGAAATCCAACCCGCGCAGCGAAAAGCATTGTTCGCGACCGTGCAAACGCCTTCTGGACGCAAGGTGCTGCGTTGATAATCCGCCCCGCGACAGCGCAGGACGCGGACCGGATTGCGACCGTCTGGAATCCGCAAATCAGGGACACGGCAGTCACGTTTAACGCCGTGGAAAAAACCGCCGCCGACATTCGCGCGATGATCAAGGCGCGGCACGAGGCGGACCGGGCGTTTCTTGTGGCCGAGGAGGCTGGCAGCATAACGGGCTTTGCAACATACGACCAGTTTCGCGGCGGGATCGGCTATGCCCGGACGATGGAACATACCGTCATACTTGCGCCGGACGCGAAAGGGCGCGGCATCGGGCGCGCCTTGCTGGCCGCGATCGAAGACCACGCGCGCCGCCGTGGCGTCCATTCGCTTTTCGCGGGCGTCAGCGGCGAAAATCAGGCAGGCGTCGGCTTTCACCTGGCACTTGGTTATGTGACCGTCGCGGTATTGCCCCAGGTCGGGTTCAAGTTCGGGCGTTGGATGGATCTGCACCTGATGCAGAAACTGCTGTGATGCCGCCTGACACTTCGCGTCCAACGCGGTAATAGGGCGCATGTCACTCTGGTCCCGCATATCGGATGCCCTGTCCGCCCTGAGATCAGGAGAGCCGCTTTCGGCGGTCTTCGATTCCCTGCGCAGCCCGCCGCAGCGCTCGGTGGCGTTCGCCATTGCGGTGATCGCGCTCGGGGCCAAGATGGCAAAGGCGGACGGCCTGGTCACCCGCGACGAGGTGTCCGCTTTCCGAGAGGTCTTCACGATCCCGCCTGCCGAGGAAAAGAATGCCGCACGGGTGTTCAATCTGGCCCGGCAGGATATTGCAGGGTTCGAGGAGTATGCCAGCCGGATCAAGCTGATGTTCGATGGCGTGGACGGCGTTCTGTGCGATCTGATGGAAGGCCTGTTCCACATCGCTGTCGCCGATGGCGACTATCACCCGAACGAGGACGCATTCCTGGAACGCGTCGCGCAGATCTTTGGTCTGCCCGAGCGGGAGTTCCGCGCACTGCGCAGTCGCTTCGTTCCCGATGCCGAGCCGGATCCCTACAGCGTCCTCAACCTGCCCGCGGATGCCAGCATCGCCGAAGCGCGTAAGGCTTGGCGCAAGCTGGTCCAGGACACGCATCCAGACAAGATGATCGCCCGCGGTCTGCCCGAAGAGGCCGTGAAGCTGGCCGAAAGCCGACTGATCGCGATCAACCGGGCCTGGCAGCAGATAGGCGGGTCACCAGACTGATGCGGATCGCGACTTATAACGTCGAATGGTTCAACTCTCTCTTCTCTGATGACGGGGCGCTGCTGGCCGACGCGAACTGGTCGGGTCGCCAGGATGTGACGCGCGAACAACAGTTGACCGCCCTCGGCATCGTCTTTGCGGCGCTCGATGCCGATGCAGTGATGGTGATCGAGGCGCCGGATCAGAACGGCCGCTGGTCGGCGACCCGCGCGCTGGAAGCCTTCGCGAAGTTCTTCGGACTGCGCGCGCGCAAGGCGGTTGCGGGCTTCTACAACGAGACCCAGCAGGAAATCGCTCTGCTCTTCGATCCCGATGTCCTCAGCGCCCGGCATGATCCCCGCGGCAGTGTGCCGTCCGATGGTTCAGACGCACAGGCACCCCGCTTTGATGGCCGGTTCCGATGGGATCTGGACGCCGACGCCAGTTCCGAGATCGTGACATTTTCCAAGCCGCCGCTCGAAGTTGCGGTATCCACCCGGTCGGGAACCGCGCTGCGGCTTATCGGCGTTCACATCAAGTCCAAGGCGCCGCACGGCGCGCGCGGTCCGGCCGAGCAGATGCGGATCGCAATCCAGAATCGCCGCAAGCAACTGGCGCAGTGCATCTGGCTGCGCGCCCGCGTCGAGGAAGATCTGGAGGCTGGCGACAATCTGGTGGTGCTTGGGGATTTCAACGACGGTCCGGGCCTTGACGAATACGAAAAGCTGTTTGGCCGGTCAGGGATCGAGATTGTGATGGGCGAAGAGGGCTGCCCCTGTCTCTATGATCCGCATGCCAGGATGGCGCTGACCCGCAGGGTCGGGGCAATGCCCGTCACGGCCAGGTTTTACATCGCCGATCAGAAGCGCTATCTGCAGGCGCTTCTGGATTACGTGATGGTGTCGGAATCGCTGATGTCGAAACGCCCCGAGTGGCGGATATGGCATCCGTTCGACGATCCGGTGTGCTACGCGACCCCCGAACTGCGCGAAGCGTTGCTGGCCGCCAGCGATCATTTTCCGGTTTCAATCGATCTGACGGTGTGATCCCTTCAAAATCGGGCTGGAATCGCTTATCGTCGGCTTATGAAACAAATCGCCGCAGCCCTGCTCGTCCTCACCGTCAACGGCCTACCTGCCATTGCGCAGGACACCACCGCGCCCGAATCCGGCGAGATCAGCGAAGGCATGAACATGCTGCAGGAAGGCACCCGTCTGCTGCTTCGGGGCTTGATGCAGGAAATCGGCCCCGCACTGGAAGGGCTGGAAGACAAGATTGATGATCTGAACGCCTATCTGCCACCGGAAGTGCTGCCAAACGGCGACATCATCATTCGTCGCAAGGTGCCGCTGGTGCCCGAGCATCTGGAGGAAGATGGCGAGGTCGAGCTCTGACGTGGCCGCTTCATCGTCTTGAAAATATCCCCGCCGGAGGCATCGCAGCGCGCCGGACAAGGTCCGGGGCGGTGCCTGCGATCTCTAGACGCCGCCAGGCGTCTCAATCCGTCAGCGGCGCAACCGGTTGATCACGGCCTCAGCGCCAAGCGCACTGGCAAGGCCGCTGAACCGGGCCTCGGCCACCTCTCCGAACAAGTCGGCGCCGCGCGGCGTCAGTGACAGGGTCAGAACCTTCTTCTTGGATTGCCACTTGAGTCGCGCCAGCGACTGCGGCGACTCGACCGAGAACATCGCACCGAACCGCATTGCTTTTCCCGTCACCTCGGCAGACTGGATTTCGCGCGCGTCCAGAAGTTCGAAGAGTCCCGCAAACCGGGATCCATCGCGGCTGTTCTTGTAGCGGTGCAGCAGCGCCAGCCCCAGCCAGATCCGTTCGGTATGGGTCAACCCGCCGAGGTTGGCGCGGGTCGCATTGTCAAAACAGACCTCGGCGCGGTAATCGGGATGCGCGCGCCAGGTCACGTCATGCAAAAGGCACGCTGCGCGGACCATGCGCTTGCGCGCGGGGCTCGCCGAGGTAAACAGCGGCGCGATGAACGTATTCAGCGCCCTGCCAGCCCCCGGCATCCTGGCGTCCTTGGCTTCCGCAAAGCGACAGGCCTCGATCAGCGGATCGCGGCGGCGCAGGCGTTCGGGCATCTGTTCATAAAGCATGCCTTCCCGAATCCCGTAGCTTGAAACGTCGATCTCTTTCGGACCGAACGCCCTGACAAGCTGGCGCAGAACCTCCGCCGCGATCGGCACCAGCGACATGCGAGCTTCCGACGTGCCGGTGCGGGCCCGCAACGCGTTGATGTCGTTCGCGTTGATCCATTTCACCGTGGCCAGAACCGACTTCGGCGTCATCCGGTATTCATGCAGCACATGCAGCGGGTAGCCGCGCCGTTCCATGTCCAGCCGCGCGATTGCTCGCCAACTTCCGCCCACCAGGTAAAGTCGCTTGTTGTCGCGACCGATCGTGTCGACCAGATCGGCAATGATCGCGGCGATATGGGTGCGCAGCGCTTTCTTGCCACCCTTGATCGCCAGAAGTTTCAGCGGTCCCAGTGGCGAGGTTACCCGGCGACCGACGCGGCCCCCCTTGACCTCGGCCAGTTCCATCGACGATCCGCCGATGTCGCAGACCAGCCCTTCGGCCTCGGGCCAACCCAGCAGCACACCTTGCGCCGACAGCCGGGCCTCTTCCTCGCCGTCGATCACCCACAGTTTCAGCCCGGTTTCCGCCAGCACCTGTTTCTGAAACTCCGACCCGTCGGTCGCGTCGCGCACGGCGGCAGTGGCGACCGCCGTCAGTGGTGGCAGGTTCATCCCTTCTGCCAGCAATTGAAAGCGTTTGAGTGCCGCCAATGCCCGCAACTTGCCCTCGGGGTTAAGATGTCCGGTGATGCCAAGCCCCGCCCCCAAGGCGCACATGATTTTCTCGTTGTAGAAGTAGGCCGGGCTGCGGGCGGCGCCATCGAACACCACCAACCGGACAGAGTTGGAACCGACATCCACGACGCCGACGCGAGACAACGCCCGCGCGGATGGATCGTCGAACAGCGGCCTGCCGAACGGGCCCCAGTCTTCGCCCTGAGTGTCGCTGCTGCCATCCATCGCATCATCCTTCGCTCGCGCCGCAACCCTGCCAAGCGGGACCGCCCCCGTCAATCTTTCGAATGCGTCAGTTCCGGAACGTCAGCGGCCCCGGCGCTTCCTCGTCCGGATAGCGACGGGTTTTCCATGAAGAAGCGGTGGCAGTTGAACGGATGGTCGGGATCGGATGGCACCGGCCGCTCGAACCGACCGTCGGGGCGCAGAACCCAGCTTTGCGCTTCATCCGCCATGTTGGCCGCCATGATCTGGCTGACGATCTGCGCCTTGACCGTCGCATTCTTGATCTCGACCAGCGTTTCGACCCGTCGCACCAGGTTGCGACCCATCCAGTCCGCCGAGGATATGAAGACCTTCGCCTTCTTGGCGGGTAGTCCGTGGCCGTTGCCGAAACAGACGATCCGCGAATGCTCCAAGAACCGTCCGACGATGGATTTCACCCGGATATTCTCGGACAGTCCCTTGATGCCGGGGCGCAAGCCGCAGATGCCGCGCACCACGAGGCTGATCCGCACCCCGCGCTGGCTGGCAGCATATAGCGCGTCGATCACTTCGGCATCGACAATCGAGTTCATCTTGGCCCAGATTTCGGCGGGCTTTCCCGCATCAGAATGTTCCGCTTCGCGCCCGATCATCTCGATCAACTTCGATTTGAGGTTCAGGGGCGAAATCGCAAGGTTTTCCAGACCGTCGGGTTGGGCATAGCCCGACAGGTAGTTAAACACCTTGGTGGCGTCGCGCCCCAATGCCGGGTCGCAGGTAAACAGCGACAGATCAGTATAGATCCGCGCGGTGATCGGATGATAGTTGCCAGTGCCGTAATGGGTATAGGTGACCAGTTGACCGTTTTCGCGCCGCACGACTGTGCTGATCTTGGCATGGGTTTTGTAGTTGATGAATCCGTAGACAACATGCGCCCCGGCGCGTTCCAGCCGCCGCGATTGCCGGATGTTGGCCGCCTCGTCGAACCGGGCCTTGAGTTCAACAAGCGCCGTTACCGACTTGCCGTTCTCGGCTGCTTCGCAAAGCGCGCCGACCACCGGACTGTCACGCGAGGTGCGGTAAAGCGTCTGTTTGATCGCCAGCACATCGGGATCATTGGCGGCCTGCTGGACGAACCGCACGACCATGTCGAATGTCTCGTAGGGATGGTGCAGCAGCATGTCCTTTTGCCGGATCGCGGCGAACATGTCGCCGTCGTGGTCCTGCACCCGTTCAGGGACACGGGGCGTGAAGCTTGGCCACAGCAGGTCGGGCCGGTCGTCCAGAACAAGTTCCTTGAGGTCGGCCATGCCGATCATGCCCTTGATCTCGACGACTTCATCTTCCTGGACATGCAGCTCGTCCATGATCACCTTGCGCAGTTCGCGCGGGGCATGGGCGGAAAGTTTCATCCGCACCACCTCGCCGCGGCGCCGACGCTTCAACGCGACCTCGAATTCACGGACCAGATCCTCAGCCTCGTCCTCGACTTCGAGATCACTGTCGCGCAGCACCCTAAAGGCGCAATCGCCAATCGCCTGGTAGCCGGGGAACAATGCGTCGAGGTGCAACAGCAACACGTCTTCCAGTGGCAGGAAGCGATGTCGGCCAGATCGGGCGGGAAGGCGAACGAAGCGGGCAATCTGCTGCGGGATCGGCAACAGCGCCTGCAGCGGGCGCTTGTCGGATTTGCGTTCCAGTTGCAGCGCTAAAGCGAATCCGGCGTTCGGAATGAACGGAAACGGATGGGCGGGGTCGATGGCGAGCGGGGACAGGACCGGAAAGACCTGGGTGAGGAACACGTTTTCCAGATGCCGGGAGTCGGCCTTCGACAACTTGTGTCGATTGCAGATGACGATCCCTTCGGCGTCCATTTCACGTCGCAGCTTGTTCCACGCCGCTTGCTGCGCGACCATCAGGCTGCGCGCTTGCTTGTTGATCAGCACCAGTTGCTCGGCGGGGCTGCGGCCGTCGGCGGCGGGCGTGGTGTTTCCAGCATGCGACAGTTCGCGTAGCCCAGCCACGCGGACGGTGTAGAATTCATCAAGGTTAGTGGCCGAGATCGACAGGAACCGCAGCCTTTCCAGAAGCGGCACACGCGGGTTCTCTGCCTCTTCGAGTACCCGCCAGTTGAAGGCGAGCCAACTTAGTTCGCGGTTGAAGAACCGGCCGGGTCCGAAGCGTTCTGCCTCGGGCAAGTCGACGGGCTTGGCCCAGTCGGCTTTCAGAAAATCAGCCTTCGTCATGAACCTCTTATCCCGTCGGACTGTGACAGCAGGGTGACGGCATCATGCCGTGCCCCGCGCGGCCTTGTCGAGCACCGATGCCGCCAGCTTGCGGGTGATCGCACGGCCTTCGCGCAATGCTGCATCGTCCAGCGCCGCAACAAGGCGGGCCGCTTCATTCAAACCCCGTTCCATTCGAGTGGCAAGATAGTCGACGACACCGGGGCTGACGCTCAGTTGCCGGTCGTCAAAAAGCTTGAGCAGCACCGCCCGCAGCAGATCGTCGTCCGGTTCGGTAAGCAAGACAACGCCGGTGGCTTGCATGCGACTGGCCAGATCAGGCAGCGTCAGCGGCCATTGCAGCGGCGGACTGGTCGCGCTCAGCAACAGGTACCCACCCTCTGCCAGCACCAGATTGTGCAGGTGAAACAGCGCCTGTTCGGCCGCGGCGTCACCCGCGATCCGGTCCACGTCTTCTATGGCCAGACGCGCCCCGCCCCCGGCAAGTGGTGCGATATCGGCCGTCGCCAATTCGGCGGATGATACCACTTGCGCATCCGCCATTGCGGCCCACACCTGCACCAGATGGGTCTTGCCGGACCCGTGCGGACCGATCAGGGCAAGCTTGCGCTGCGGCCAGCCTTGCCAGTGCTCAATTGTAGTAACCGCGAGCGCATTGGCCGTGGAAACGAAGAAATCCTCGCGCCCCAGCGCCGGTTTGACTGGCAGATCGAAGGTAAGCTGGCGCGACATGTCAGGACTCGTCGGGCCCCGAGACACCCTTGTAAAGCAGGCTGTCCTTGTATTGATCGACCGCAAACCGGGTGATCACACCAAGCGCCGCGGCTACCGGCACTGCAACCAGCATCCCGACGAACCCGAAAAGCGTTCCAAAGGCCGAAAGGGCGAAGATCAGCCAGACCGGATGAAGTCCGATCGAACTGCCGACCAGCTTCGGGGTCAGGATGTTGCCTTCGATGAACTGGCCCAGAAAAAAGATCCCCGCGACAGCGGCAATCCAGATCCACTCGCCCCAGAACTGGAACAGCGCAAGCCCGATCGCCAGAGCGCCGCCGACAAGCGCGCCGACATAGGGAATGAAAGTCAGAAGCCCCGCAAAGGCCCCGATCACCAGCCCGAATTGCAATCCGACGAGCATCAGGCCTACCGCGTAAAACGTGCCCAGGATGAGGCAGACCGTTCCCTGACCCCTGATGAACGAGGACAGAGTGCGATCGATGTCGCGCGCCAGCGACCGTATCGTCGGCGCATGGTCGCGCGGCAGCATGTCGTTGATCCGTGCGACCATGCGGTCCCAGTCAATCAGCAGGTAGAACGTCACCACCGGCACCAGCACCAGAAGCACCACGGCGTTGACCAACGTGGCCGCCGACGCAAGCACAGTGTTGATCAACTCGCCGCCCTTCGATTGAAGCGTCTGTCCGACTGACAGAAGTGACTGCGAAATCCTGCTTTCATTGTCCAGAAGCTCGGGAAACCGTCCAGTAAGAAAGGCGCTGAACTGGTGGACCAGTTTCGGCACGGTTTCGAACAGCCCGGACAATTGCTGAAGCAGTGTAGGGATGACGAGAAGTGAAGCCAGAACGAACAGGACGAGGGCGAACAAGGTGATCGTGATAGTCGCCATCACGCGTCCGAACCCGTGCCGCTGCAACCAATCAGCGACCGGATCAAGGAAATAGGCGATTGCAGCCCCCAGCACGAAGGGCAGCATCACATCGCCCAGCACCCACAGGATGACCAAGAAGACGACAGCGGCAAAGCCCCAGTATTTCAGCTGATCCCGGACCGGAAGGGCCATCTCGCCTCCTTTTGTTGTGCCCTATGTCGCCTGCAATGGGCCGCTTATCAAGGGTGTGTTGGTTCTGCCGCAGGACTTGGCGCAGGACTTGGCGCAGGCATGAACCATCCCGGTTCGGCATTGCCGCCGCAAATCAGGACGCCGACGCGCTCTTGCGGTTGCGGCCGGTAGGCGCCCGAAGTCAGCGCCGCCAGCGCGGTTGCTGCCCCCGGTTCACCGATCATTCGGGTTTTGTCCCACAACTGGCGTCCCGCCGCGATCACATCGGCGTCGCTTACGACGATTGAGCGCACGTTCGCGCCCGCCATCGCCGCGCGCGGCAAGACTCCGATGCTGGCCGCCCCTAATGCGCTGGCCGAAATGCCTTCGGGCGTGATAAAGGCGTCCGGCCCGTGGCGCAGAAATGCTGCATAGGCCGCCGTGCCTTCGGTCTCGACCGCGAGGATCTTAAGACGGTGTCCATACCATGCGGCGATTCCGCCGATCAGCCCGCCACCGCCCACCGAAACGCAGAGCGTGTCGAGATCGGGCATATCCCGCTCGATCTCAAGCCCCAGCGTTCCCTGACCTGCAAGCACGCCCGGCGCATCATAGGGATGCACCGCCAGCGCGCCGGTGCGGTTCGCATGCGCGCTGAAGGCGGCGATGACTTCGGTGATCGGGGCATCCATCACGACCACTTCTGCACCGAACTGACGCATCCGTCCGATCTTGACGGGACCGGCGAAGGCCGGCGCAAAGACGGTTGCATGGGTTCCCAGAACACGGGCGGCATAGGCTACTGCCGCACCGTGATTGCCACCCGATATCGCCACAACGCCCTGTGGTCCGACCTGACCCGAGAGGATCGAGTTGAACGCGCCGCGAACTTTGAACGACCCGGTGTGCTGTAACTGTTCGAGCTTCAGCGCAACCGGCGCATCGCAAAGCGCCCCCGCTTCGACCCGAAGCATTGGCGTCGCGCGAATATGTTGGCTGATCAGCGCATGGGCGGCTTGGATTTCATCTTGCGAGGTCATCGGGTTGCTTTCCGTTTGGTGTTCGGTTCAGCTATCGCCATTGCCGGGGCAGCGGTCAAACACTTCGCGGTTGCCCGCGCAACCGTCATTGCCTCGCCACGGTCTTTCGCTTAGACGAATTCGGAAACCTCTGACCGCCAAAGGCTTGCCCCTACATGCGTCTTTCCCGCTACTTCATGCCTGTCCTGAAGGAAACCCCCGCCGAGGCCCAGATCGTCAGCCACCGCCTGATGCTGCGCGCCGGAATGATCAAGCAAGCCGCTGCCGGCATCTATTCCTGGCTGCCGTTGGGCTACAGGGTGCTGCGCAACATCGAACGGATCGTGCACGAGGAACAGCAACGGGCCGGACATATCCCGCTGTTGATGCCGACCTTGCAATCGGCCGATCTCTGGCGCGAAAGCGGGCGCTACGACGATTACGGCGAAGAGATGCTGCGGATCAAGGACCGGCACGGGCGCGACATTCTTTACGGTCCGACCAATGAGGAACTGATCACCGACATCTTTCGCGCCCACGTCGGCAGCTACAAGGATCTGCCGCTGACGCTCTACCACATCCAGTGGAAATTCCGCGATGAGGTGCGCCCCCGCTTCGGCGTGATGAGGGGCCGTGAATTCCTGATGAAGGACGGCTACAATTTCGACGTCGATTACGATGCCGCGATGCATGCCTATAACCGCCACATGGTCAGCTATCTGCGGACGTACGAACGGATGGGGCTGCAGGCAATTCCGATGCGCGCCGATTCCGGACCGATCGGTGGCCAGGATACGCATGAATTCCTGGTCCTGGCCGATACCGGCGAAAGCGAAGTCTTCTACGACAGCGCGATCACCGATCTGAAATTTGGCGACCGGCAGGTGGACTACGACAACCGCGAGGAATGCGCCGCCATCGTCAAGGAATGGACCACGCCCTATGCGCGCACAGATGAGACGCATGACGAGGCGACATTCAACGCAATCCCCGAGGCTCGGCGCAAATCCTCGCGCGGCATCGAGGTTGGCCAGATCTTCTACTTCGGCACCAAATATTCCGAGCCGATGGGCGCCACGGTGAGCAATGACAAGGGCGAGAAAGTGCCGGTTCACATGGGCAGCCATGGCATCGGCGTGTCGCGCCTTCTGGGGGCGATCATCGAGGCCAGCCATGACGACAAGGGCATTATTTGGCCCGAAGGTGTCACGCCCTTCCACGTCGGCATCGTCAACCTCAAACAAGGCGACCCAGAGGCCGACGCGGCCTGCGAGAACCTTTACAAGGCGCTGACCGCCAAGGGGCTGGACCCGCTTTATGACGACCGCGAAGAACGGGCGGGCGCCAAGTTTGCGACGATGGACCTGATCGGCCTGCCGTGGCGCATCACCGTCGGACCGCGCGGGCTGAAGAACGGCGTCGTCGAACTGACCTCACGCCGGACCGGCGAGAGCGAAGAACTGGCGCCCGATGTTGCGGTAGCGCGAGTGGCCGAGATTTACAGCGGGATCTGACATGGCGCGCAAGGCACTGATCACATGGGGCGGCTGGGAGGGGCACGAACCCGAAAAGGTCGCGACGCTTTTCAAGCGCATCCTCGAAGCCGACGGCATGCAGGTCGAGATACACGACAACCTGGCCTGCTTCGCTGATGCCGGTCACCTTGCCTCCATCGACCTGATCGTGCCGGTCTGGACGATGTCGAACATCGACAACGACCTCGTGGTCAATGTTTCCGAAGCGGTCGCCCGCGGCACCGGCCTTGCTGGCTGCCACGGCGGCATGTGCGACGCATTCCGCGAAAACGTCCTCTGGCAGTTTATGACCGGAGGCAACTGGGTTGCCCATCCCGGCGACGACGACACCGACTACCGGGTCGAGATTGCCGATCATGATCATCCGATCACGGATGGAATCGAGGATTTCGCGGTCCGTTCGGAACAGTATTACCTGCACGTCGATCCAGCCGCACAAGTTCTTGCGACGACCCAGTTTCCGAATTTCCACTGGTATCATTCGTCGAACGGCCGGGTCGAGATGCCGGTGGTCTGGACCAAATGCTGGGGGCTTGGCCGGGTCTATTACAACGCGCTCGGCCATCATGCCGACGTGATCGACAACGGCCCCGCCTTCGAGCTTATCAAGCGCGGCCTGACTTGGGCCAGCCACGGCCGGGAAGCAGCTCATGCCAATGGCGAGCGGTTCGAGGATTATCACGTCCCGGGCAAGCAACACTGATCCGCACCATCTGTCGAAAAAAAATATTCCCGCAAGCGACCGCTGCCAATTGCCACCGGTTTGGCGGTCGTCCAGCTTGACCCCCCGCTCCGGTTCAGCGCAAATGCGCCGGCAGTCACCAAGAGGCAGACATGGCCCGCAGCACCGCCCCCTTTTCGCGCTTTGAATGGATGATCGCCTGGCGCTACCTGCGCGCCCGTCGCGCCGAGGGCGGGGTCAGCGTGATGACCTGGATCTCGTTTCTTGGTATCATGCTGGCGGTCTTTGCCCTGATCGCCGTGATGGCCGTCCGCGCCGGCTTCCGGGCCGAATTCGTCGACACGATCCTGGGCGCCAACGCCCATATCTCGCTTTACAATTCGGTCTATGAAACCGACACCGGCCAGACAACCAATGTCATGCCTGACTACACCGAAACCGCTGAAAGGCTGAAGGCGCTGCCCGGTGTTACCCACGTCGCCCCGCTAATCCGGGGCCAGGTAATGGCCAACAATCGCGAAAACACCACCGGCGTCGATGTATACGGAATTTCGACCGAGGACATTCTTGGCATTCCGCGCGTCGCCAATGCCCAGCAGTCCCAGGGCGACATCCACCAACTTGATCGCGGTATCGCCATTGGATCGGGTGTGGCCCAAGCGCTTGGCGTCGGTCTGGACGACAAGATCAAGCTGATCTCGCCCAACGGCGTGAAAACCGCTTTCGGCACCAGCCCGCGGGTGAACGTCTACCAGGTCGTCTACATTTTCACTGCCGGCCGCTATGACATCGACCGCACCCGCGTCTATTTGCCGTTCGTCGAGGCCCAGAGCTTTTTCAACCGCGAGGGCGTGGCGGACGAGATTGAGGTCATGGTCGATGACCCGGAAACCATCGACCGGCGCAGCGTCGAATTCTTGAATGCCGGCGGTCCGCATACGCTTCTATGGACCTGGAAGGATCGCTCCGGCAGCTTTCTGCGGGCACTTCAGATTGAGGACAACGTGATGTTCGTGATCATGGGCGTGCTGGTGCTGATCGCCGCGATGAATATCATTTCGGGGCTGATCATGCTGGTCAAGAACAAGGGCCGCGACATCGGCATCCTGCGCACGATGGGCCTGACGGAGGGTTCTGTGTTGCGGGTGTTTTTCATCTGTGGCGCTGTTGTCGGGGTTCTGGGCACGGTCTTCGGTGTTCTTCTGGGCTGCCTTTTCGCCATCTACATCGATCCGATATTCTCCTTCGTGAACTATGCCGCGGGCGGAGGGGTCTGGGATCCGTCGATCCGCGGCATCTACAATCTGCCGGCCAAGCTGGTGCCGGGTGATGTTTTCGCGGCAGTTGTCCTTTCCCTTGGCCTCTCGTTCCTCGTCACCATTTTCCCGGCCCGCCGCGCGGCGCGGATGAATCCGGTCGAGGCTTTGCGCTATGAGTGACATCATCCTCGACCTCCAAGGCATTGAAAAAGCCTACAACAAGAACAAGCCCGCGGAAGTCGCAGTGCTGCGCGGCGCCACTCTCGCAATTGCGAAGGGTGAAGTCGTCGCGCTCGTTGCCCCCTCCGGCGCCGGGAAATCCACGTTGCTGCATATCGCGGGCCTGCTTGATACCGCTGACGCTGGCACGGTCACGCTCAACGGCATCGACATGACCGGACTTGCGGATCGTCAGCGCACACGAGCACGGCGCGAGGACGTGGGCTTCATCTACCAATTTCACCACCTCTTGCCGGAATTCAGCGCGCTGGAAAATATCGTCCTGCCGCAGCTTGCCAATGCCGTGCCCGAACGCGAGGCCCGAGCCCGCGCTCAAGACCTTCTGACCCGTGTCGGCATCGGCAACCGCGCCGATCACCGCCCGGCAGAACTTTCCGGTGGCGAGCAACAGCGGGTCGCGTTCTGCCGCGCACTCGCCAACAAGCCAAAGTTGCTTCTGGCGGACGAGCCGACCGGCAACCTCGATCCCGATACGTCCGACCAGGTCTTCGCGACGCTGATGGACCTGGTTCGAGACACCGGGCTTTCCGCCCTGATCGCCACCCATAACCTCGCGCTTGCCGCCCGCATGGATCGCACTGTGAAGATGGAGGGCGGACGGCTCGGTTGATCGAATGCCAAGGTCAGCCTCCCGTCGCTTCTTCTTGATTAAAATATCCTCGCCGAAGGCACCGCGTCGTGGCGCAGCCACTGCGCAATCCCTTTCCGTGCATTCTGTCGTTGTGATCTGGTCAAGCAGTTTGCCGATCCGTCTCCACGTCGCCTCGATGGTGCGTTCCGCCGCCTTTAGCAGCAAGTGTTTGAGCTTGGCAAAAACCGGTCCGATCAGATTAAAACCGGGGCAGTCGGTGTTCAGGAACAGCAGATGTGCTCCGGCCATGCGGATCGAGGAACGCCGCCGATCTGGCGCTCACCCCTTGGCGACCAGTCGTGCAGTGGGATCGTGTAGTCTTGACCCGAGTCTCGTCATCACGCTTTAAAGATCGGTGCGAAGGTGCCAAAGCTCGGGGAAGATCTCGACATCCAGCATCCGGCGCAGATAGGCGGTGCCGCTGGTCCCGCCGGTGCCGCGCTTGAAGCCGATGACGCGTTCGACCGTGGTGACGTGATTAAAACGCCAGCGCCGAAAGTAATCCTCAAAATCCATCAGCTTCTCGGCAAGTTCGTAAAGTTCCCAGTGCGTTGCGGGGTCTTTATAGACCTTGATCCAAGCCGCCATCACGTCCGGATCCGCACCGTAAGGCTCCGACAGATCGCGCGACAGCACGGCTTTCGGCACGGCGAGGCCTGCACTGTCGAGTGCGCGCAGGGCCAGATCATACAGGCTCGGCTGCGCCAGTTCGGCGGTCAGCTTGGCCAGAATCTCGGGTCGGTGCTCATGCGGTTTCAGCATTGCGGCATTGCGGTTGCCGACGATGAATTCGATCAGCCGGTATTGCCAGCTTTGAAAGCCCGACGACTGTCCGAGACTGGGCCGGAATTCCGTATACTCCGACGGCGTCATGGTGCGCAGGACATCCCAGGCGTTATTGAGTTGCTCGAAAATCCGCGCCACCCGCGCCAGCATCTTGAAGGCGGGCCGCAACCGACCTTCGGCCAGGGCGGCGCGGGCGGCGTCGAGTTCGTGGATCGCCAGCCGCATCCAAAGTTCCGAGGTCTGGTGCTGAATGATGAACAGCATCTCGTCATGGGCATCCGAGCGGGGATGCTGTGCGGTCAGGATCGCGTCGAGCGACAGGTAGTCGGAATAGGACATTCGCCCGTCAAACGACATCTCGGCGCCTTCGCTGGCGGGGTTGTAAGGTTCGGTCATGGTGTCCTCATGTCACCCGGGCGCGGGTTTGGTATTCCGGGCGGTCCCAGAGGCGGTTCTGGATCACATCCGCCAGGATCCGTACGCCTTCGCGCACGTCGCCCTCGTCGATGTAAAGCGGCGTGAAGCCAAAGCGCATGGTGTCGGGGGCGCGGAAATCGCCGATGACGCCGCGCGCGATCAGCGCCTGCATCACCGCGTAACCTTGCGGGAAGCGGAACGACACCTGCGAGCCGCGCTGGGCGGGGTCGCGCGGAGAGGCGAGCGTGAGACCGGGGCAGGCGGCTTCGACCAGCTTGATGAACAGCTGGGTCAACTCGATGGATTTCTTGCGCACCTCGGCCATGTCGGCGCGGTCCCAGATGTCGAGCGACGCCTCGAGCGCTGCCATTTGCAACACCGGTGGGGTGCCGACGCGCATCCGCTCGATGCCTTTGCCGGGGCGGTAGTCGGGGTCGAACGCGAACGGTGCTTCGTGACCGAGCCAGCCGGAAAGGGCGGGGCGGACGGTGTCGGCATGCGCGGGGGCGACGTAGATGAAGGCCGGGCCGCCGGGGCCGGAGTTGAGATATTTGTAGGTGCAGCCGACCGCGAAATCGGCGCGGGTTGCGGTCACATCGATCGGCAGCGCGCCGGCGGAATGCGCCAGATCCCACAGTGCCAGCGCGCCGGCGGCGTGGGCCCTGGCGGTCAGCGCCGCCATGTCATGCAGCCGCCCGGTGCGGTAATCGACCTCGGTAAGCATCGTCACGGCGATATCATCGGTGATGCTGTCCGCGACCTCTTCGGGGGCGACGACGCGCAACTCGTGGCCTTGGCCGAGCGAGCGGATGAGCCCGTCGGCCATGTAAAGGTCGGACGGGAAGTTACCGGAATCGCTAAGGATTACCTTGCGGTCCGGTCGCATTTCAAGCGCCGAGGCGAGGGCCTGGTATACCTTGATAGACAGCGTATCGCCCAGCACCACGGTGCCTTGAGGAGCGCCGATCAGGCGGCCGATCCGGTCGCCCAGAAGTGCAGGCTGCGCCATCCAGCCGGCCCTGTTCCAGCCGGTGATCAGCATCTCGCCCCATTCGTCGGTGATTGCCTGCGCCACGCGGGCGGCGGCGGCCTTGGGTAGGGGGCCGAGCGAGTTGCCGTCAAGGTAGACAGTGCCTTGCGGGATGTGAAAAAGCGATTTGGTTAGCGAAAAGTCCATGGCGATCTGCCTTTGGGTCTGTTGCGTCTTGGGTTCTACATCTGGCCGCCGGCGATTTCGATTGTCTGGCCGTTAACGCTTTCGGATCCTGGATTGCAAAGCCAAAGTGCGGCGGCGGCGACCTCGGACGGGGCGATCAGGCGTTTGTGGCGGTTTGCGCTGACCATCAGTTGCAGCGCGTCCTCGGGGCTGACCCCGGCGCGGGCCGAGATGGCGGCGACGTTGCGCTCGACGATGGCGGTGTCGACATAGCCGGGGCAGAGCGCGTTGAAGGTGATGGGCGAGCCGATGAAATCTTCGGACAAGCCGCGGATCAGGCCAATCAGCCCGTGTTTGGACGCGGTATAGGCGGGTGCGCCCTTCAACCCGCGGACCCCGGCGATCGACGAGATCGCGATGACCCTGCCCCAGTCCTGATCCCGCATCGTCGTCAGGCATTCGCGGATCGTCAGGTAGGCTCCGTCAAGGTTGGTCGCCATGATATTGCGCCAGAACGCCATGTCGGATTTCAACAACGACCGGCCCTCGGCGATGCCCGCATTGGCGATGCAGATGGTGACCGGCCCGTGCGCGGCGACGGCGGCCTCGATGCCGGTGACGACGCTGGCCTCATCCGCGACGTCCATAACAAGTGGATAGAGGCGGGGCTGCGACTTGGCTGCGTCCTCCAGCACCTCGGCGCGGCGGCCGGTGATGGTGACCTCGGCCCCGGCCTCTGCTAGCGCTTCTGCAATGGCAAGCCCGATGCCGGTGCCGCCGCCGGTGACAACGGCGTGGCGGCCTTGAAGTGACTGAGACATGGCTTTCCTCCGCTCGCGTGCCAGAGTGACGCGGGTGCCCCGTGGCTGCAAGGGGTTGCACAATGCGATAATATTCGTTTTGATGAATATGACGGAATCCGAAGCGGGAGGCTTTGCATGAAATGGCTTGATCTGCCGCCGATCTGGCTGGCCGGGTTCATGGCCTTGGGCTGGGCAATTGGGCATTGGTTCCCGGGTCTGACAGCCGAGTCAGGTTGGCTGCGCGTCACTGGTCGGACGTTGATCGGGACCGGGTTGGTGCTGATGCTGCTGGCGGTCATTCAGATGCGCCGGGCACGCACCACAATCATTCCGCATCGCCAGCCCGCGGCGCTGGTGACAAAAGGCGTATTCCGGTTCAGCCGCAATCCGATCTATCTGGGCGATGCGCTGATCCTGACCGGAGCGATCCTGTGGTGGGGCGCCGTGCTGGCGCTGCCACTGATTCCGGTGTTCCTCTGGCTGATCACCCAGCGCTTCATCCGCCCCGAAGAGAAGCGATTGCGTGCCGGTTTCGGCGGGGATTTCGCCGATTGGTGTGACAGCACCCGGCGATGGCTGTAAGTTTGCGCAAACAATGCGTTTCATTGCCTTGTGACGCGTTCCGGCTGGGTTATACAAGATGTCAGCGCACAAGGTCGAAACGACTGCAAAGGGGACAGGATACGTGAAAATCGGGGCACCGAAGGAAATATTTGAGGGCGAAGCGCGGATCGCGATGACCCCCGACAGCGCCGTTCAGTTGCAGAAACTGGGCTATGATTGCCTGATTGAAACTGGCGCGGGCAGTGCTGCCGGATTTTCGGATGCCACCTACAAGGCGGCGGGCGTCGAGGTGGTCAAGACCGCCGCCGCGCTCTGGAACGCTGCCGATGTGGTCGTCAAGGTGCGCCCGCCTTCGACGGCAGAGGCGAAGCGACTGAGCAAGGGCCAGACGCTGATCTCTTTTTTCTACCCCGGCCAGAACGAAAAGCTGATGGAACTGGCCAAGGACAAGGGCGCCAATGTCATCGCGATGGACATGGTGCCGCGAATTTCGCGGGCGCAAAAGATGGACGCGCTGTCATCGATGGCCAATATCGCGGGCTACCGGGCGGTCATCGAGGCTGGCAACAATTTCGGCCGGTTCTTCACCGGCCAGGTGACAGCCGCCGGCAAGGTGCCGCCGGCCAAGGTGCTGGTGGTCGGCGCTGGCGTCGCGGGGCTTGCCGCGATCGGCACCTCGACGTCATTGGGCGCAATCACCTATGCGTTCGACGTGCGCCCCGAAGTGGCTGAGCAGATCGAGTCGATGGGCGCCGAGTTCGTCTATCTCGATTTCGCTGAAGCAGCGCAGGACGGTGCCGCGACAGGTGGCTATGCGGCCCCCTCCAGCCCGGAATTCCGCGAGGCGCAGCTGAAGAAATTCCGCGAACTTGCGCCCGACATGGATATCGTCATCACCACGGCGCTGATCCCCGGACGCCCGGCGCCGAAGCTCTGGACCAAGGACATGGTCGAGATGATGAAGCCCGGCTCGGTGATCGTCGATCTGGCCGCTGAACGCGGCGGCAACTGCGAGTTGACGGTGCCCGACGAGAAGATCGTCACCAAGAATGGCGTGACCATTGTCGGCTACACCGATTTTCCCAGCCGGATGGCCGCACAGGCCAGCACGCTCTATTCCAACAACGTGCGGCACATGCTGAGCGATCTGACGCCCGACAAGAACGGCAAGATCAATCACGACATGGAAGACGACGTGATCCGGGGCGCGACGGTGACCTACAAGGACAAGATCACCTTCCCGCCACCGCCGCCGAAAGTGCAGGCGATTGCGGTGCAAAAGCCGAAACCCGCCGCCAAGGAAATGACCCGTGAGGAAAAGCTGGCCGCCGAGGCCGTGGCGTTCCGAAAGTCCACGCAAAGCCAGATCATCCTGCTCGCGGTCGGCGCGTTGGTGATGCTGTTTGTCGGGGCCTATGCGCCACCCAGTTTCATGCAGCATTTCATCGTCTTCGTGTTGTCGGTCTTCATCGGCTTTCAGGTCATCTGGGGGGTCAGTCACTCGCTGCACACACCTTTGATGTCGGTGACCAACGCAATCTCCGGCATCATTGTGCTGGGCGCGCTGTTGCAGATCGGGTCGGGGGGCTGGATCGTCACGATCCTTGCGGCGATCTCCGTGCTGATCGCCACCATCAACATCGTCGGCGGCTTCATGGTCACCCGGCGGATGTTGCAGATGTTCCAGAAATCCTGAGCGGGGGGCAGACCATGTCATTCGGTATCCAAACCGCCGCTTACATCGCGGCATCGGTTCTTTTCATCCTCGCGCTCGGCGGCCTTTCCAATCAGGAAAAAGCCAAGCGCGCCGTCTGGTACGGCATCGTCGGCATGGCCGTGGCGGTCTTTGCGACGATCCTCGGGCCGCAGGTTGTGATTGGCCCGTTGCTGATCATCGTGCTGATCATCGGCGCAGGTCTCGGCACGGTAGTCGCACAGCGGGTCGAGATGACCGGCATGCCGCAGCTGGTGGCAGCACTGCACAGCTTCGTCGGCCTTGCGGCGGTGTTCATCGGGCTCAACTCTGACCTGACATCGCATCTGTTCCCGACCCATGCAGAAGAGGTGATCCACGAGATCGAAGTTTTCCTGGGCGTCTTCATCGGTGCGGTGACCTTCACCGGCTCGATCATCGCCTACGGCAAGCTGGCGGGCCGGATCGGCGGCAAGGCGCTGATCCTGCCGGGACGGCATGTCTGGAACATCCTGATGGTCAGCCTGTCGCTGTTGCTGCTGGTCGGCTATATGAACGGGTCGGGGTCGTGGACACTGTATCTGATGACGCTGCTGGCCTTCGTGCTGGGCGCGCATCTGGTGATGGCGATTGGCGGCGCCGACATGCCGGTGGTGGTGTCGATGCTCAACAGCTATTCCGGCTGGGCGGCGGCGGCGACCGGGTTCCTCTTGGGCAATGACCTGCTGATCGTCACCGGCGCGCTGGTCGGATCTTCGGGCGCGATCCTGTCCTACATCATGTGCCGCGCGATGAACCGGCATTTCCTCAGCGTGATCCTGGGCGGTTTCGGCAACACCACCGGCCCGGCGATGGCGGTGGAGGGCGAGCAGATCGCGATCGACGCCGAAGGGGTCGCGGCGGCGCTGAACGACGCTGATTCAGTGATCATCATCCCGGGTTACGGCATGGCGGTGGCGCAGGCGCAGCAGTCGGTCAGCGAGCTGACCCGCAAGCTGCGCGCGGCGGGCAAAGAGGTGCGTTTCGCGATCCACCCCGTTGCGGGTCGACTGCCGGGGCACATGAACGTGTTGCTGGCAGAGGCGAGGGTGCCCTATGACATCGTGCTGGAGATGGACGAGATCAACGCGGATTTCCCGTCGACCGATGTGGCCATCGTGATCGGGTCGAACGACATCGTGAACCCGGCGGCACAGGATGACCCCAACAGCCCGATCGCGGGCATGCCGGTGTTGGAGGTGTGGAAAGCCAAGCAGGTCTTCGTGTCCAAGCGCGGCCAGGGGACGGGGTATACCGGCATCGAGAACCCGATCATTTACAAGTAAATCACCCTGATGTTTTACGGCGATGCCAAGGCCTCGATCGACAGCCTGCTGCCTTTGATCGACTGAATCGACCGTCTGTCCACATGTGGACAGATAGGCTTTGCGTTTGAAAGCAACGCATTGGGATTTTCCGTTAACCATTTGGAAACCCCGAACGGCCCGGTTTCCGCGAAACGGAGCCTCGCCGAGACTCTGTCCGTCGTCCCCGTTCGGCTTTGCTGGCGGCACATGCGGGTAGGCCGAAGGGTTTGACTGTGAAATGTCCGTCCGAGTCCAATATCAGCGACATGAAACGTGAGGTCGTGCAGATGACAGGTGGTGTTTGGGTCAGCCAGGTTCCGCGGGACTCTACTTTGATCAAAGGCTTCGATTCCGACAGATCGCTGGAAGATTACCAGCTTTCCGGTGGCACGGCGCGACGCAATTACGCAGGCGAACCGCTTCCGCGAGAGCGGTTTCCGCAGGAAATGTATGGCAAGTATCCAGACAAGACCTTTGGCCGCCAGCCCGATATTTTTCGTGCCGGAGGCGGCTTCACGGTTTCATCCGAGTTCGCGGACGTGCTGCGATCGGCAAACCTGAGCGACCGGCTGGTCCAGGCTTTGAAAACGGCGAAACTGACGCGCCGGCTCGGCCTGATAAAGGCGCGTGTCATCCGCGCCAACTGACATTTCTTGACCCGACTCCAACCGGGATATTTGAAAGACAATAAAAGAGGCGCGGTCTGCCCCGTTCATCCGTTCGCAAATATCCCCGCCGGAGGCATCCGCACGTGCCGCAGCAGTGCCCCGCCGAGGTCAGCCGCGGCCGGTCTTGATCTTGATGCCCTTGAACGTGACCTCGACCTCTTTGGCGTAGCGCTTGCCGTTTGTCTTGTCATGGCGCGGAAAATCCGGCGGCGCGATTTTCACGTGCAGATCATAGGGACCGTCGCC
>JBBKVT010000186.1:0-4939 GCA_037968535.1 Paracoccaceae bacterium | reverse complement strand
AACGGTATCCCGAGATCGGCACAGGCATGCGCCATCGCGCCGGGGGCCGCGCCGTTGATGGTTGTCGCAAGCCCTTCTTCCATTTCCGCGCGATCGACGGCGGTGTAGGCCGCCGCGTTGATCACCGCTGTCGGGGTGTGGCGTCGTATGGCGGCGGCACAGCTATCGGGATGCGTCAGATCGGCCTCGGCGCGACCGAGTGCGACCACCGTGCCGTGGCGCTGCAATTCACGGGCCAGTTGGCCGGTTTTTCCGAATACCAGGATCGTCATGGCTGATCCGCCCAGTCGAACGGCGAGGTGAAGTCTGCCAGCAGAGGCGCGGCTGCGTCCTTGGCAGAGGTGACGGCGCGGGCCGGATCAATGCCCCAGTCGATACTGATCGCCGGATCGTCGAAGCGCACCGCGCCATCGCAATCGGGCGCATAGTAATCGGTGCATTTGTAGATGATCTCGGTATCGGGTTCGCGCGTGACGAAGCCGTGCAGGAAGCCTACGGGCACCAGCAATTGCCTGCCATTCTCGGCGCCAAGCTCGACCCCTGCCCATTTGCCGTAGCTTGGCGAGCCGCGCCGGATATCGACCGCGACATCGAACAACCGGCCACGACCGCAGCGCACCAGTTTGGCCTGTGCATGGGGTGGCGACTGGAAATGCAGCCCGCGCACGGTGCCGACGGCTGCCGAGAGCGAATGGTTGTCCTGCACGAATTCCAGATCGATTCCCCGATCGGCCAGCGTCCGGCGGTTCCAGCTTTCAGCGAAGAAGCCACGCGCGTCGCCGTGGCGGGCCGGGGTCAGGATCAGCAATCCGGGCAGGCTGGTTTCTTCGATCTTCACGGGCGCGCAACTTTTCTGGTCGGACGGTCACCGCCTAGCTAGCAAGCCTGTGCGCCGCTGTCACGCCCCTGATCGCCAGACGCAAAAAGCCCCGCCGGACAGGCGGGGCCAAATGAACTTCGTCCCTCGGAAGGCTTCAGGCGGCTGCCTGTGCTTTCGCAATTTCTTTCTTGATTTTCAACGCGCTGGTCGAAAGATCGACGTCCTTGGCCTTGGCCAGGAACGCGTCCAGTCCACCGCGATGATCCACCGAGCGCAATGCGTGGGCAGAGATTTTCAGCTTGAAGGTCCGGCCCAGCGCGTCCGAGATCAGCGACACTTCGTTCAGGTTCGGCAGGAACCGGCGGCGGCTCCTGTTGTTGGCATGGCTGACATTGTTGCCAGACATCGGGCCTTTTCCGGTCAATTCGCAACGGCGCGACATGGTCCGCTCCTTCGTTCGTTACAGTCTCTAGGACGACATATTCAAAGCAAAAGGGCACTGCCCACGGGCAGCGCACCTGAATTTGTGTTGCCGGGGTTTACGATCAGACGCAGGTGGCGTCAAGCGATTCATCGGGGCTTTTTGACCAGATCAAGCACTTCGGCGGCCGCAGCACTGGCCGACAGCTTGCCCTTGGCCACCTGTCCCGACAGATCGCGCATCCGGGCATTCAGGTCGGGTCGCGCGGTGATCCAGTCGATCAGCCCCTGCCGCACGCCCTGTTCGAACCAGTGCTGCGCCTGCGCCGCACGGCGCTGGTTCCAGACCCCGCTGGACTTGCGCCAGTCGGCCAATGCCCTGACCTCGGCCCATGCCGTGGCCAGCCCGTCCAGTTGCAGCGCTGACACCGTCATCGCCTTGGGAAAATCGTCGGGGTCGCGGGCGCGCTTGCGCAGCAGCCGCAGGGCCCCGGCATAATCCGCACAGGTGCGGGTGGCGGCGGCTTTGAGATCGCCATCGGCCTTGTTCACCAGAATCAGATCGGCGATTTCCATGATGCCGCGCTTGACGCCCTGCAATTCGTCGCCGCCAGCGGGTGCCAGCAGCAGCACGAACACGTCCGACATCTCGGCGACCACGGTTTCGGATTGCCCGACGCCGACGGTTTCGATCAGCACCACGTCAAAGCCCGCGGCCTCGCATAGCTCGATCGCCTCGCGGGTGCGGCGCGCGACGCCGCCCAGATGGGTCTGGCTGGGCGAGGGCCGGATGAAGGCGTTGGGGTCACGCGACAACCGCTCCATCCGGGTCTTGTCGCCGAGGATCGAGCCGCCGGAGCGCGCCGAACTGGGATCGACCGCCAGCACTGCGACCCGCAGGCCCTTGGCCGTCAGCATCAACCCGAAACTTTCGACGAAGGTCGATTTGCCGACCCCCGGTGTACCCGACAGGCCGATCCGCAGGGCTTGCCGCGCCGGACGCCGCAACACTTCCAGCAATGCGGTCGCCTTGTCGCGGTGATCGGGTCGCGCGCTTTCGATCAGCGTGATCGCACGCGCCAGCGCCCGGCGTTCGCCCGCCTGCACGCGTTTGGCCAGATCGTCCATGTCCGTCGCATCCCTCATGCAAGCGGTTTTGCCCGCATCGCACCGGCCTTGTCCAGCCAGAACACCCCCGGCTCTGGAATTGGCGCCGGGGATCGCGGATAAGGCGGCATGCGCCTGCCTGACCTGCCGATCACCGATGTCCTGCCAGAGCTTCTGGACGCGCTGCGCGCCAAGGGCCGCGCGGTGCTGCAGGCACCCCCCGGTGCGGGCAAGACCACCGTGGTGCCGCTGGCGATGCTTCAGGCAGGGGTGACGCCGGGCAGGATCCTGATGCTCGAACCCCGCCGCCTTGCCGCCCGCGCGGTTGCCGAACGGATGGCCACGACGCTGGACGAAAGTGTCGGGCAGACTGTCGGCTACCGGATCAGGGGCGAGGCGAAGGTGTCGAAAGCCACGCGGATCGAGGTTGTCACCGAAGGCATCCTGACCCGGATGATCCAGTCCGACCCGTCGCTGGCGGGCATCGGCGCGGTGATCTTCGACGAATTCCACGAACGCTCGCTGAATGCCGATCTGGGGCTGGCCCTGACATGGGAGGCCCGCGGCGCTTTGCGCGATGACCTGATCGTTCTGGTGATGTCGGCCACCCTCGATGCCGCCCCGGTTGCCGCGATGCTGGATGCAGCCCCGGTGATCACCTCGGACGGGCGCGCGTTTCCGGTCGAAACCCGCTGGCTGGATCGTCCGTTGCTGAAAGACCGCCGGTTCGAAGCGGCGGCGGCCGATCTGGTGTCGCAGGCGGCGGACGAGACTGCCGGGGGGATCCTGGTGTTCCTGCCCGGCGAGGGCGAGATTCGTCGTGTGGAGACCGCGCTCAGGTCCCGCCTGCCCGCCGATTGCACCTTGCACACGCTTTACGGTGCGATGGATTTCGCCGCCCAGCGCGCTGCGATTGCGCCCGCCCGAACGGGCCGAAAGGTGGTGTTGGCCACCTCGATCGCGGAAACCTCGCTGACGATCGAGGATATCCGCGTGGTGGTCGATTGCGGCCGCGCCCGTCGCGCCCGGTTCGATCCCGGTTCGGGCATGTCCCGGCTGGTCACCGAACGGGTGACAAGGGCCGAGGCGGACCAGCGGCGCGGTCGCGCGGGCCGGATCGCTTCGGGCACCTGCTACCGGATGTGGACACGGGCCGAGGAAGGCGGATTGCACGCCTATCCGCCGGCCGAGATCGAGGTCGCGGACCTTGCCGGGCTGGTCTTCGATCTGGCGCAGTGGGGCGCGCATGGCACCGACGGCATGGCCTTCCTGACGCCGCCCAATCCCGGTGCCTTCGCCGAGGCGCAAACTTTGCTCGGCGATCTCGGGGCGCTCGACGCGGCGGGTCGGATCACCGCGCATGGCCGGGTGTTGGCGGCATTGCCGCTGCATCCGCGTCTGGGTCACATGCTGGCGCTGGCGGGCAAACCTGCCGCCCCGCTCGCAGCACTGCTGGCCGACCGCGACCCGTTGCGCGGTGTGGGCGGGGGCGGGAGCGCGGGTGTGGACCTGATGCTGCGCAAGAGCGCGCTGGATAACCGGCAGGGCAACACCGCGAGCGGCGCGGCCCTTGCGCGGATCCGGGGCGAGGCCGCGCGGCTGGCCAAGGTCGCCCCAAACGCCGGTGCCCCTTATAGCTGGCCGGAAATGGCCGCACTCGCCTATCCCGACCGCATCGGCCTGCGCCGCCCCGGCGATGCACCGCGCTACGTGCTGTCGGGCGGCAAGGGCGCGATCATGCCGGGTGCCGACCCGCTGTCCGGCAGCCGCCTGATCGTCGCGCTCGACCTCGATGGTGACGCACGCGAGGCGCGGATCCGGCTGGCGGCGACGCTGACCGAGGCCGAGCTTCGCACGCTTTACGCCGTCCGGATCGGCTGGCAGCAAACCTGCCAGTGGTCGCGCCGCGAGGGCCGCGTGGTGGCGCGCGAGCAAGAGGTCTTCGGCGCGCTGACACTGGCGGACCGGATCTGGAAGGACGCCCCGGCCGAAACGCTGGCCCGCGCCGCCCTCGACGGGGTCCGCGATCTCGGCCTGCCGTTCAGCGCCGCCGCTCGCCGGTTTCAGGCCCGCGCCGAACTTGTGCGCGCCAGCGGCGGCGACCTGCCCGACATGTCGGATCCGGCGGTGCTGGCATCGGCGGAAACCTGGCTGCTGCCGCATCTGACCGGGGTGCGGACCGCCGCCGATATTCGCGGCATCGATATCACCGAGTCGCTCCGCGCCCGGATGGCTTGGGACCAGATGCAGAGGCTCGACAGCGCGGCCCCGGCGCGTTTCACGACGCCTCTGGGCCGAGCGGTGGCGATCGATTATTCCGGCGAGGCCCCCGAAATCGAGGTACGTCTGCAGGAGATGTTCGGCGTCGGCGTCCATCCGACGGTGGCGGGCCAACCGCTTCGCGTCACGCTGCTGTCGCCCGCCGGACGACCGGTCCAGACCACGATGGACCTGCCGGGCTTCTGGGCCAGTTCCTACGGTGATGTCCGAAAGGACCTGCGCGGGCGTTATCCGAAACATCCCTGGCCCGAGGATCCGACGCTCGCCGAACCGACGTTGCGGGCAAAGCCCCGCGGGACCTGACCACCGCGC
>JBBKVT010000185.1:0-6036 GCA_037968535.1 Paracoccaceae bacterium | reverse complement strand
CTCTCGCAGGCTTGCCGAAGGATTCGGACAACCGGCAGATCCTGCGCATGTGGGTGAACACCGTGATTTGGGGCGCCGTTTGCTCCATCATTCTGGTGCTGGTCCTGACCTAGACTTGGCGATTGGAGACGCGCATGGCCCTGGCCCCCATCGTTGGCACGCCTCGCCATTTCTCCTATGACGTGGTCATTGTCGGCGGCGCGATGATGGGGTCATCAGTGGCTTGGTTCCTCAGTCACACGCCTGATTTCGACGGCACGATCCTCGTGGTAGAGCGCGATCCGCGTTACGAATTCTGCTCTACCGCACATACGAATTCCTGCATCCGGCAGCAATTCTCGACTGACGTAAACGTTCGTATCTCGCAGTTCGGGGCAGAGTTTATCCACAACCTGCGTGGGTTCATGGGCGATGATGCCCGCGTGCCGGAATTGCGCATCCAGAATTTCGGTTATCTCTACCTCGCGGATTCCGAGGCTGCAGCAGACCGGCTGCGGACGGCGCACGTCGTGCAGGCTGCCGCCGGGGCCGGGACGCGGTTGCTGACGGCGGCTGAGATTGCGGCCGCTTATCCGTTCTACGCACTCGACGACATTGTCCTCGGGTCGATCAACACTTTAGACGAAGGGTACTGGGACGGCATCACCGTCTTTGACTGGTTCCGCAGGCAGGCGCGCGAGGCGGGTGTTGAATATTTGGCAAACTCTGTTGTGGCGATGGACCGGCAGGGCGACCGGATCACAAGCATCACGCTCGCATCAGGAGAGGTCGTGGCTTGTGGCACGGTGGTCAACTGCGCCGGGCCACGTGCGGCAGGTGTTGCAGCGATGGCCGGGATCGACCTGCCAGTAGAGCCGCGCAAACGGTTCACATGGGTTTTCTCGGCAGAGCGGCCACTTGACCGGCCCCTGCCGCTCACCATCGACCCCTCGGGCGTTCATGTCCGGCAAGACGGGGCGCTAACCTATATGGCGGGCGGCCATGCTGATGTGGACCTCGCCGTCGATCCAGACGATTTCGCAATGGATCTGAGCCTGTGGGAGGACAAGATCTGGCCCGCCCTTGCCAACCGCATTCCACAGTTCGAGGCGATCCGCGTGCTGCGGGAATGGGCGGGGCACTACGCCTTTAACACGCTCGACCAGAACGCCGTGGTAGGGCCGCATCCAGAGCTGTCCAACTTTATGTTTGTGAACGGCTTTTCGGGTCACGGGCTGCAGCAGTCCCCGGCGATGGGGCGTGCGACGGCGGAATGGATTTGCCACGGAACCTATCGCAGCCTTGACATGCGGCAACTGCACTTTGACCGGGTATTGGCGCAAGAACCCACCCGAGAGATCGCAATCATTTGAGGATACAACGCGGCGACCTATCGCATCGCGCTTTGCTGAGTGGGGTTGTAGAGTGCGCCGACCCGCACGCCCCCCGCAGGGCAGACCGATGACCCGGACAGGAGCCGCCGCCATGACCTTTGACCGCAGACTCAAGATTGCCCCGTCGATCCTCGCCGCCGATTTCGCTGATTTCGGGCGGGAGTGTGAGGCGATCGAGGCGCAAGGTGCCGACTGGGTCCATGTGGATGTGATGGACGGGCATTTTGTGCCCAACATCACCTTTGGCCCTGCGATGTGCGCCGCGATTCGTCCGCATATAAAGGGGGTAATGGACGTGCATCTGATGATCGCGCCGGTCGACCCCTATATCGACGCCTTCGCCATGGCTGGCGCGGATATCCTGACCGCGCATGTCGAGGCCGGGCCTCATATCCACCGCACGCTGCAGGCGATCCGCGGTGCGGGTTGCAAGGCAGGGCTGGCGCTGAACCCCGGCACCCCGGCAAGCTTGCTGGAGCCGCTTCTGGATATGGTGGATCTGGTTTGCGTGATGACGGTGAACCCCGGCTTCGGTGGTCAGAAGTTCATCCATTCCTGCGTTCAGAAGGTCCGCGACATTCGCGCGATGATTGGCGACCGACCGGTGCATATCGAGATCGACGGCGGTGTCGATCCGACCACCGCGCCGCTGGTTGTCGCGGCGGGCGCGGATGTGCTGGTGGCGGGGTCGGCGGTGTTCAAGGGTGGGTCTGTGTCGGATCCGGCGGCCTACGGCGCGAACATCCGGGCGATCCGGACGGCGGCAGCCACGTAAGCGTGCGCCGCGCAGTTTCGGTGATGCTCGGGGTGCTGGCAGATGCGAGCAGCAAGAGATAGAGCACCACAGTCATCAGTTGATCGACAAGGCTAGTCGAAAACAGCACCGCCAGCAAAAGCGCCGCCCCGAACCCGTTCGCAAGCGCGCGGGCGTGGCGGTCGGCGGGTGTAGCGGCGGGCAGGTTCCGGTGCAGCCCCAGCAGCGCCAGTAGCACCATCGAGACGGCTGCGAGACCCAGAATCCCGCCCTCGAACAGCGCTTCCAGAAGGATGTTGTGCATTTCCAGACTGAACTGGCTGGCATAGGCCGACTGGCCAGGACCGAAGCCTAGCAGCGGGCGTTCCAGCGCCTGTTGCAGGCCGTAGGACCAGTTCACGATACGCCAGCTGACGGAATTGTCGATGTAGCGGTAATCGAATACCGTCTCGGCAAAGCTGAAGTTGTGCCAGAAGGTCGGCAGGCTGGCCAGATCGGCGAACCGGTCCGACAGGCTCAGCGCGCCGATACCGGCAGGCAGCGCCACCGCGATCAATGCCAGCCGTTGCAGGCCACCGCTACGCCGCCACGCGAGCACCGCCGCGATCAGTAGCGCCATGACCCAGGCGGTGCGGGCGTAGGTGAGATACAGCGCCAGCGCGCCGCAGGCCAGAAGTGTTGCGTGAAGCCCGTTGAACGCGCGGCCGGTCTTCACCCGGATCACCTCGAGCGCCAGCATCGCAGCCAGCGCCTGTAATGCAAACGACACCGGGTGCACGTCGCTGCCGAAGGCGCGGATCACGCCGGGTTTGCCCGGATCGACGAAACCGGCGCCTTGCGTCACCTGCCACACCGACAGCGCCGCGCCGACCAGCAGGAACCCGGTCAAAAAGACCCGTATTGCGGCAAGGCCACGGGGGCTGCGCAGATGCGCCAGTGTCGCCTCGGCGGTGAGCGCGTAGAGCGAGAGCAGGGTCAGCAGTGCTGCAGCTTCCAACGGGCGCGGCATCGGGGTTGCCAGCGCCGACATCGTTGCGGCGAAGAGCCAGGCCAGCAATCCGGCGACCAGCCAGACGGCGTCGCGGGCCAGCCGCATCCGGGTAAGAAACAGGAATGCCAGGACGCCCAGCATGGTGATCGCTGCGTCTTCGGATGCGCCGCGCGCGCCCAGATTGTCGGCGATCCCGGCCAACCAGCGAAACGCGATCAGGCAAAGGATGATCCGCGCCGGGGCGATGCCGAGCCCGGTGCTGCCGGTCCACGGCGCGGCGGTAGTCGCGGCGTAGCGAATGGATGTCGCGGCCATGTCAGACGCTCGCCGGACGGGGCTCGGGTGCCAGAACGTCGCTCCGCAGCCCCATCAGCTGGCGCAGCATCGCCCAGTACATCGCCTTGCGCAGCGCGGTTGCCGCTAGAACCGCGAGCGCGACCCCAAGGGTGCCGCCAAACACGCCGCCCAGACCCAGCCCGGCGGCGGCCAGCGCCAGATTGATCGCGCTGATCCGCATCGCCGCGCGGTCGTGGCCGCACATATTGAGCGTGATGTCCGCCGGTCCCCCGGCAGCGGCCACGATCCCTGTCAGCACCAGAACCTGAAGCACCGGAACTGCGGTTTCAAAGCCCGGCCCGAACAGACCCAGCAAAAGCGGTGCGCCGACCATCATCGCGGCCCCCGTCGCCAGCGTCGGCAGGGTAGCGGCGCGTGTGGCGCGGTGCACGATGGTGGCAACCTCGCGCGCATCGCCCGAGGCCCAGACCCGCGCAAGGTGCGGGCCGATCACGACATTCTGGCTGACGACGAAAAAGCCCAGAAGCTGCGCCAGCCGGTTGGCAGCGAAATAAATTCCGGTCTCGGCCGGGCCGAACAGCAAGGCGACCGTCATCACATCGGCATTCGACAGGAAGATGTTGGACACCGAGGTGATCCAGAACGGCACCGCCGCAATTCGCCATTCGCGGGCTTCCTGCCGCCCGGTCCGCCAGCAGAACCTGGGCCGGAACCCGGCCAGCCGTTCCAGAACCGCGCCCTGCGCCGTCGCGACCAGCACCAGCGCGACCAGAAGCACCAACAGCACCGCCGAGGTGTCCAGCGGCTGGCCGTCGGTCCAGATCCAGGCTGCCAGCAAGCTGAGCCCGGCGGTGCCGCGCCACAGGATTTCCTTGGGGATCAGCGACAGTGATACCCGTTGCAGACCGCGTGCGAAATGCGACTGGATGTCGATCCATCCCACCGCCGGTATCAGCGCAAAGCCGATCGACGCGAGCCATGGATCAAGGCCGGCGAATACGCCCAACAGCGCCAGCGCGATCGCCAAGGCGTAAAGCACGAAGGCCCCCAGGATCGCGCGGCAATAAGCCAGCCCGACGAAATCCGGCAGCGCGCCCTTGCGGTCGCCCCAGGCCATCAATGGCGGCACGAAGCGAACCATCGCGATCTGCTGACCACAGGCGCCCAGCACCGACAAAAGCACCGCGGCGTTGAGAAAGAACGCGACCTGGCCAAAGCCTTCGGGGGCCATCACCCGGGCCAGCAGAATCGCAAAGCCGTAGCTGATGAGCGCGGCCAGAACCTTGCTCACGAATGTCGCTCGGGCCTGATGTCTTAGACGCGTCATGCCGGCCCTTTCCACCTGCTTTGTCGCGCCAGCTAACTCTGCCGTGGTTAACCCGCCGTTAAGTCGTTCGCATTTTAGATGAATGCAACAGGTCGCGCCGGGTTTTGCCGAATCGCGCCACCCCGGCAGGAGACTTTGCATGAACGACCGTCCGCATCTCAACATCCTCGGCACCCGTGGCATCCCCGCCGCCCATGGCGGGTTCGAGACCTTCGCCGAACGTCTGGCGCTTTACCTGGTGGCGCAGGGCGTGTCGGTCACAGTCTACTGCCAGTCCGACGATCCCGCCGACCACGCGGGGCGCGAGGATTACTGGCACGGCATCCAGCGGGTGCATTTCTGCCCCAGCCGCGGCGGTGTCGCGGGCACGATGCAGTTCGATCTGGCCTGCGCGCGCCATGTGCTGGGTCAGCCGGGCGTCGATCTGGTGCTGGGCTACAACACCGCGATCTTCAATGTGCTGCAACGGCTGAAGGGGCGGCAGGTTTTCATGAACATGGACGGGGTCGAGTGGAAGCGGCAGAAATGGTCGAAACCCGCCAAGCTGTGGCTGTTTCTCAACGAGGTGATCGGGTCCAACCTGGCCACCGCGCCGATCGCCGACCATCCAGAAATTGCGGCGCATGTGGAAAAGCGCTGTCGCAGCAAGGCGATCATGATCCCATATGGCTCTGACATTATCGGCGCTGCATCCGATGCGCCGGTGCGGGCGCTGGGCCTGACGCCGGGGCGCTATTTCGTGTCGATCGCGCGGGTCGAGCCGGAAAATTCGATACTCGAGATCGTGCAGGCGCACCGCGCTGCCGGGACCGACACCGATCTGGCGGTGCTGGGGCGTCTGGATCCGGACAATGCCTATCACCGCAGGGTTCGCGCAGCAGGCGGCAACCGGACGCTTTATCCCGGCGCGATCTATGAAACCGAGACAGTGCGGTCGCTGCGGTTCCATGCGCGCGGCTACATGCACGGCCATCAGGTGGGCGGCACCAACCCGTCGCTGGTCGAGGCTTTGGGCGCGGGCAATGCGGTCATCGCGCATGACAACCCGTTCAACCGCTGGACCGCCGGCTGTGACCAACGGTACTTCACCGATACCGAAAGCTGTGCCGACCATATCCGGGCCTTCGCCGAGAACGATCTGGTCCAATACGCCGCCCGGATGGGTGCGCGGCAGCGCCATTCCCGCGATTTCCGCTGGGGTGACGTGCTGGCGAGTTATGAGACGCTGTTTTTCGGCCACTCCGTGGCAGTGCCAGCGGCAGCGCAGATCGCGGCGGAGTAGCCGTTAGTTTAG
>JBBKVT010000184.1:0-3008 GCA_037968535.1 Paracoccaceae bacterium | reverse complement strand
TCGATGTTCAGTTGATCGTCGTTCTCGACAAAAATGAATACGGGTTCCGTGTTGTCTGGCCATTCGAGTCCAATAAGACTCTCCAGCAAATCGCTAAACATTTCTGGACGGTGACGTGTCAATGACGCTATGGCGACTCGGGACTTCATGCTTTTGATATCTCAGCCATAAGTACCTGCCCCTAGTACCTTCATTGGTCCTCGCATACGCTCGCATTTTCCCGTAAAAGCATACTGACGGAGGGACAAGTGTCGCAACAATTTTAGGGCCCCCGCTTTCCACTATTTGAGCCACTGCCTATTTCGTAGACAAGAACTGAAGCGTTCATGGCTTTCTGCCCGCATATCATAGAGCTGGGGCATCCGAAGGTCGAGGACCGCGTGTTTACACGCTCGTTCTTGGGGCTAGCGCTCAATTCAGCGAGCATCTGATTGCAATATGGATCTGTCGCGTTTTCGTGCTGCCCTAGGTGCTCGTCTGTGCAACTCCCTGTTCGAAGCCCACGGGGCTTTTCTGCAGTCTTTGGAGCTTCCACGAAATACGACAATTCTATCCCGGTTGTTTTACCGCGTCATTGGGGGCCTTCTGTTCAGGATGCTCCGGTCATCCCGCGTGTGGGTCGGCGGCCTTCGAGTGGCATAGAGTTTCAATAACTGCGCAATCGGCCTGGCTCAGATAAAATCGAGCCCGCGAAAACTACGTCTTCCGGAATTGAATCACTCCTTCCCGAAACATTCAGGCGAAAGGCAAATTTGATCCAAACCCGGTTCAGACTGCTTCATCTCGTGACGTATATTTTTCCAGACGAGAGGCGTTTTGATATCGCCTCATCAGTGGTGTCGTTATTCCATGTCGACAATTCGCTTGTCGCCGCACTGTGTTCGCATAAGCCGGGGATAATTATATTTACGCGACCTTGACGCATCAGACAATTAGGAGATTCCTTCCATTGCCATAGGTCAAAGTGACTACCATGCACTGGACCGGGGTTGCCGCGTCGTACACCATCCGGAAACCACCAAGGCAACTTACCGATGGAGTAAAGTACTTTTGGGCGCACCAGGAAATTTTTGCCGTCGACCGAGTCGCTCAGAATATAGTCTTTTCCGGCCACACTTAGGTGACCGAATCCCTTATGAACTGAAGAATGGTATCCAGAGACCATCCCGAGCGATGCCGGATTGAGAAGCTCAGCTGCCTCCACCATTTCGGTGAAGTAGGTTTCCGGTCGCTCAATAGCGCAATCGTCTTGGAGGTAACAGATGAAGTCCGGTCGCTTTTCGGAGCGTGCAGTCATCGCTTGGCTTTGATCAATGATGCTGTTCCAATGATATGGCAATCCCATTTGGACGCCGGTCCAAGTCACCTGTTGAAATTGGTCTTTAAACCGCTCGATAACCTTAGCGGTTGCGGGATCGATATCATCTATATTGACAGAAATCCGGTGCTGGAACGGAGAGGCTGAGACCGCTTGAAGAAGTCTTTCAATCGTCGGCGCCAGAACGTCTGCGCGCCGACTAGTCGTCAAATGGACATCGATTAGTTCCGGGTCCCTGAAAATTTGAAAAGAGGGCTTTGATAGAAGCGACTTAAGATCGACGGGCGATAGGGCTTCGTCCGAAACTGCGTGAGGTACCGGGCCGATCCCTTCATCGGTGTGCTCATCCATGTCGCCCAAACCGGCGCTAGCAAGCACACCCTGCACGACGGCCTCAAGCTCCGTTTGACGTTGTCTTAGTTCGTTCTCCAGAGCGACGATATTTCCTTTCCGCCGGCGCACCTCATCCGGGTCTAAGCGCGAGAGGAACCTGGATATTGCGCTTGAGGTCGTTGCATAAGCAGTAGCCCATTCTTTCGAGCCTATTTCTTCACACTCAATCAAGTAGCCTATGCTTTCTGTTACGACATCCTTCATCGGATATCCGTCGAGGACGGCCGGTACGACACCCTTTGCGAACGCTTCTATGATGGAAAGCCCGTTTCCCTCGCATTCATTGGGAATGAGGTTCACATCAGCGACCTCATAGAGCGCTTCAACCTCTCGAGCAGAGATGGGGTGATCTAAAACTTTGTCGACGTTTGGGCGCTTGGCGAGCGCTTTCTTGACGTTTTCGGGTAAGGCGCTCCGGAACTTCAGGTCGAACACAAGATCGGTACGTCTGCATGCCAGGATAGCCTTGATTGTTGCAAACGGACTCTTGCGCGATCTTTCATTATAGTCGTTTCCAACATAGAGAACTCGAATTGGTTTGATTTGCGGATCTTCAAGATCGGCCCGAGCGCGTGACATGTCGATCGTTGCAGCAGTCGGCCACGGAAGTTGAATTACCTTAGAGTTATCGAATGTCGAGACGAGCTCATCGAACCGGTGTTTCACCGGGCAAATGATAAGGTCCGCGTAGACTCGCGCAACAGAAACGGCCTCTGGCTTTAGCCAATCAAGGTTGACATAGAAGACATGAATAGCTTCCTCAAAACCGCGCTCGAACGGCACATAGCGCTCCATAAAAAAGACGACTTTGGGACGATTTATCCGGGAGGAGTCAATCCAGTGCGCGCACTCAGGATGATCGACTGACGGATCAATATGATAGGAGATTTTGTAACTGCAACCCATCTTCTTCAATATCGCAGTTAACTGTGAAAGTTGGGTGGTCAACCCACTTACCGATATCGGGCACCAAATTAGCACATCAGCAGTGGCGTCATTGTGATGGCCCAACATAAAAATACTGTCTTTTTTGGGCAACTCATGTGCCGTGTGCAAACCCATCACTGTCTTTTGTTTCTTCTTGCGGTGAATAAAATACAGAATAGCTGGCAGCGAAACGGGTAGGGTCAAAACAACATATGGCAACGCCATCAGATAAATAGCGGTTCTCTTGAATCTCTTACTCCGAGCACGCTTCTCTTCTGGCTTCAATTCCGCCTCCCCGCGCTTGGTCACTCTTTTATGGTTCTTTTTGACCTGAATAAGTGGGCGTTCGGCTCTATAACGGGCCTTTTTG
>JBBKVT010000183.1:0-3183 GCA_037968535.1 Paracoccaceae bacterium | reverse complement strand
GGTGGTCTTGTTTCTTCGAAGCAGCCAGCGGCCCGGGGCGACCATTCCCATATGAATTCAAAGTATGGGGCGACGTGTTTGCAAAACTACCTCGAGACTATTTTAGCTTAGATCAAGTTCCATCCAAGTAGGTTTTGCAGTGCATTCTGGACGGGTGGAACATTTGTAGAACAGCGGTGTAAGGGCCGCGGTGTAACACCCAACATCATCCAAGCCACTGATAGCGCGTATCTTTTTGATCTTAAATAAGAAGCGATGGTGCTATGAGAGGGCCGTCCATTGAACGCGACCATCTTTCAACCTGACCATGCTCCAGCCTATCCCGCTCCTTTGGGGGGACTGGAAGAGTGACGGTATTGAACAAACTTGTCCCCATTTCTGTGCGCAGCAACGGCTCCGGATCCGTAAGCGTTGGCCCGGTCGGTCTTCGCTTTAGAGCGCGTCTGATTTGATGAATTTTTTGTAGCGGGCTGGGCAACGGGGCCAAAAAAAGACCGATCTTCTGGAGGACCTGTGCCTTGCCAGCGAGAAGGTCTGTTTAACCAGATTTCGAGGATCATTGAGTCCTTAACAAAAAAACGCGTTGTTAATTTGACATGGATGCGACGCCTTGGCCGCCGGTGTCCCGGTTCCGATCCGGCCTTGTTTCGCGGCAAGGGCCATCGTATCCGTCATCGGGACTGGCGGTAGAAGGGCCTGTTTCCGTGCCGGAGAGTATCTCTCCTCTCATACTATTTCGCAATCAGACCTTCCGGATGCTTTGGGTCGCGGCGCTGGCGTCCAACTTCGGCGGGCTGGTGCAGGCGGTGGGTGCCGCCTGGTTGATGACCTCGCTTTCCTCGTCCGAGCGCATGGTGGCCTTGGTGCAAGGATCGGTCACGCTGCCGATCATGGTGTTTTCGCTTCTGGCAGGGGTTTTCGCCGACAATTTCGACCGTCGCCGGGTCATGTTGATCGCGCAGGGTTTCATGTTCGCGGTGTCCATTGCGCTGACCGTGATGGCCTATGAAGGGCTGCTCACGCCCTGGACGCTTCTGGCGTTCACCTTCCTGATCGGCTGCGGCACAGCGCTGCACAACCCGTCCTGGCAGGCGACGATGGGCGATATCGTCACCCGAGAGGAACTGCCGTCCGCGGTGTCGCTAAACAGCATGGGCTTCAACCTCATGCGCAGCGTGGGTCCCGCCGCGGGCGGTGCCATCGTGGCGATCGCGGGGGCGGCGGCAGCGTTTGCGGTCAATGCGCTGAGTTATATCGCAATCATCATCGCGCTGTTGCGCTGGCGCTCGCCCGCGCGCGATCTGCGGCTGCCGCGCGAACCGATGGGCAGCGCGTTTTCGGCCGGTCTGCGCTATGTCGCGATGTCGCCGAACCTGATCCGGGTGATCCTGCGCGGGTTCCTGTTCGGGCTGGCGGCGGTCGCCTTGCTGGCGCTGTTGCCCGTCGTCGTGCGCGAAACGCTGCAGGGAAGCGCGTTGCTGTATGGCGTGATGCTGGGCTGTTTCGGTGCGGGCGCTGTCGGCGGGGCGTTGCTGAACGCGACCCTGCGGGCGCGGTTCGTGAACGAACTGATCGCGCGTGGCTCGTTTCTGGGGTTCGCCGTCTGCACCGCTATCGTCGCGTTCAGCACGCAAGCGGTTCTGAGCGGTGCGGTGCTGTTGCTGGGCGGGGCCTGCTGGGTGCTGGCGCTGTCGATGTTCAACGTCACGATCCAGCTTTCCACGCCGCGCTGGGTCGTGGGGCGCGCGATTGCGCTGTACCAGACCGGGACGTTCGGCGGCATGGCGGCGGGCAGCTGGCTGTGGGGCGCGCTGGCGCAGCACAGCGAACCGGGTTGGGCTCTGCTGGGGGCGGCGGGCGTGCTGGTCGGCGGCGCGCTGATCGGGTTGCGGTTGCCGTTGCCGGAATTCGGCGTGCTCAACCTCGATCCGTTGAACCGGTTCCGCGAGCCGGCACTGCGCTTTGATCTTACGTATCGCAGCGGGCCGGTCATGGTGATGGTGGATTACGTCATCGACCAGACGGATGTGCCCGAGTTCCTGTCGGCGATGAGCCGCAGACGCCGGATGCGGATCCGAGACGGCGCGCAGCAATGGGTGCTGCTGCGCGATCTGGAGAACCCCGAACACTGGAGCGAAAGCTACCATGTCCCGACCTGGGGCGAATACGTCCGCCATAACGAGCGTCGGACCCACGCCGATGCCGAGGTGTCCGACCGTCTTCGCGCCCTGCATCGCGGGCCGGGCACGCCGCAGGTCCACCGCATGATCGAGCGTCAGACGGTTCCGTTGCGCGACGACATGCGGCTGAAACCTCAGCCATGATCACCCCGGCGGCAGTTCGGACCGGGACAGGATGACGCAATCACGGTCGGCATAGACCCAATCGCCGGGCGCAAAGGTCGCGCCGCCGAAGTTGACCGGGCCGGGGCCGGTCGCGGCACCGGGCGTCCAGCCGCGCCGCGCAGTCGTGCCAAGCGCGCGAACCCCGATCGCCAGGGCGTCGATTCCGGCGCTGTCGCGGATCGCACCGTTGATGATGACGCCGCGCCAGCCGTTGGTGACGCCGATTTCCGCCAGCCGGTCGCCCATCAGGCCGACCCGAAGCGAGCCCTGTCCATCCACCACCAGCACCCGCCCGCGGCCCTCGGTTTCCAGCGCCCGAAGCACGGGGGTGTGATCCTCGAACGTGGCGACGGTGGCGCAGGGACCGAAGAAGCTGTCGACGCCTCCGAAGCTGCGGAATTGCAGCTCGCAGACCTGAAGGCTTGCGTGGTGCAGGTCGTAAAGATCGGCGGTGCAGATGGCGGGCTGGGTCATTCGGTGAGCGCCTTCACCTTGGCGGTCAGGTCCGCAATATAGGGCGCGGTGTCCAGCCCGCCGCCGGTGACGCGGGCCAGGGTTTCCTTAGGGGTCGAGGACCGCCCGTGCCGATAGACGTTGCTGGTCAGCCAGCCGTGAAGTGGCGCGTAGCCGCCCGCTTGCAGCCCTTGCGAAATGCCGGACGTGCCCTCTGCTTTGGCAAAAAGCTGCGAGGCCATGATGTTGCCGAGCGTGTAGGTCGGGAACGACCCGACATAGCCATGCGACCAGTGCACATCCTGCAAAACGCCAAGCGTGTCGTCCGGCACCTCCAGCCCCAGATAGTCGCGCATTTTTTCGGCCCAGATGCCGGGCAGGTCGG
>JBBKVT010000182.1:0-8012 GCA_037968535.1 Paracoccaceae bacterium | reverse complement strand
CGGCCCAAACCTACCGTTCGCCCTACGCATGGGATTCTGCAGTGTGGCCCGTCAAACCCGACATTCGCGAGCGGCGCAGCATTTTGCCAAGGGCTGCGACCGCTGCAGGACTTAGCAGACGTCCGTTTGATCGCGATCTGACGTGCGAATAAAGCAGACTCATAGCTGGGAAACAGTAAAATGAAGGGGTTGCCGCTGGCTTGGAGATTCGATCATGCAGCCTTCAGGTTTTGTTCGCCAGCTTAGAAAAATTCTTCCTCCAGAGGCAGCAATTGAACCGGAGGACTCTCGCTACGAAAAGTTGCGCAAAGTCTGGAACAACATGATCGACCGCAGGCCCGCAGTCATCGTTCAGCCGCACGACGCAAAGCAGATCGCCGAAGTGGTCAAGATCGCGGCCCGTGGTGGCCTGCCTTTGGCTGTCCGGTGCGGAGGTCACAGCTTCCCTGGTTTTTCGACTTGCGATGGAGGGGTTGTTCTCGATTTATCGAGAATGAACGATGTATCGGCGGATCAATCTTCGTGCCTGGCCCGCGTTGGTGGTGGGGCCTTGCTTGGCGACCTCGACAGGGCAAGTTCGCAGTTCGGCATGGTGACGCCTGCGGGACTGGTTTCGCATACCGGTGCAGGAGGTCTGACGCTTGGCGGCGGGATGGGCTGGACTTCGCGGCGCTTGGGCCTGACCATCGACAGCCTCGTTTCAGCAGAAATTGTCACGGCGAACGGCGACATCATTGAAGTCAGCGAGACTTCTCATCCGGACCTCTTTTGGGGATTGCGCGGTGGTGGCGGCAACTTTGGAGTCGTGACCCGGTTCAAGTTCCGCCTACACCGTCTGGGCCGGATAACCGTCGGCGAGTGGCATTACCCCCCGAGCAAAATCGAAGACGCCCTGCAAGGTCTTGCGACCCTAGCGTCTCAAGCGCCGCGGTCACAAACTACGACCATCGGTCTGACCACGTCCGGTTTAAAGGTGACGGCTTTTCACAGTGGCGAGGACGGTCTTGGACGCGAAAGCGTGACGCCCTTTGGTGACCTTGCCGGCCCGGGAGAAGGAGGGCTGAAGGACATCGACTACGTTTCTCTTCAGCGCCGGAGCGACGAGGCTTTGCCATGGGGTCGGCGCTATTATGGAAAGGGTGGTTTTCTGGGTTCACTAGAATCCCGTGCGATCCAGAATATGGCGGTTTTGAGCAGAAGTGCTCCTACGGAGGACTCCGAACTATTCATGATACAACTTGGAGGAGCGGTATCCGATGTCGATGACGATTCAACCGCCTATGCCGGGCGTCGTGCGAAGTTCTTTTGGCTGGCGCAGTCAATCTGGGACAACGCGCTGGATGACGAGCGTTGCCTGTCCTGGGGGCGGGAGGCGGGAAAATCGCTCGAGACGGTTTCGCAGGCCGGAAACTATGTGAATGAACAAAGTGATGTGGGTCACCTGTTTGCCGTAAAAGCCTATGGGCAAGCCAAATATGAAAGGCTCGCAAGACTGAAGGCAAAGTATGACCCAAATAATCTGTTTCGATTGAATCAAAATATTGTTCCAGCGGTAGCGTCGAATAGCAGCGGGTTTGTCTGAAAGTCGGCCGTAGTGTCGCGTGAGATGATGAAGTCCGCTTCGGGCTCGAAGTGGACCACTGCGACGCAGCGAAAGCATTCTGACCGACCGCGCCGAAACCAGTCATTCGCCAGGTAATGATAATCTACCAGGGTCGGCACGGTGTCGACGTCTGGGATGGGAGGGCTGGATGGAGACTCCATCATGTCCAAAATTCAACTTCCCGTAACCATTACAAAACGCCCACCTTGTCAGCTGCGTCCTTCGATGTTCCGGATGTCTTGTTCATCTTCGCTCCTTGAAAGCTACGATGAACCAGAAATCCTCCGTTGTTCAAATCCTCAAATCGGTCCCAAGGGTGCTGACGTCAGACACTCATGTGGAACCGAGACCATCATGTGTCCTTGCGGGGCTTGAAGTCAGCGCAGATCCAGCACAGTCCGACCGTCGACCTTGCCGGCCATCAAATCGGCAATCGCCGCGTTGATCGCGGCGAAGGGGCGCAGATTGATCACGCCCTTGATCTTGCCCGTGGCGGCAAGGGCCAGAAGCTCGCGCATTTCCTGCCGGTTTGAGGCAGAACTGCCGATCACCTGCAATCCGGGCGCGATTACCTCATGGGCATAAAAGGCCAGCTGTGCGGCGGGTACCGCTGTCAGCACGATCTTGGCGCGTGGATTGCAGGCCGCTAGCATCAGCGGCCAAGTAACGCCCACCGGCGCAAAGTTGACGCAGCCATCCGCCCCGCCAAGCGCTTTGATCGCCCGCCCGACCTCGACATCGGCGGTCACCGTATCATCGGCGCCGAGGGCGCGCGCCGTTGCAAGCTTCTCGGCGCTGACATCGACGGCGATCACCCGAGCACCTGCCAACTTGGCGATCTGTACGCAGTATTGCCCAAGGCCGCCAAGGCCGAAAATGGCAATCGTCTCGCCCCCCTTGACCCCAGTCTTCAGGAACGAGGCATAGGCCGCCGCACCCGCGCACATCAGGGGGGCTGCCTCGGCCGAGTCGATTCCTGCGGGGATCTTGTTTGCCCAGTCCTGCCGCAGGCAGACATATTCGGCAAAGCAGCCGCTAACGCTGTAGCCCGTGGCATCGAAAGTGCCGCAGTAGTTCTCGCCCCCGGTCTGGCATTCCTTACAATGACCGCATGCCCCATAGACATAGCCAATGCCGACGCGCTCGCCGATCTTCAGCCGTCCGTCCATGGCGCCCACCGCGACGACCACGCCTACGCCCTCATGCCCCATGATCAGAGGCAAGGGGTTCGGTGAGGCATGCTCGCCCTTCCAGATATGCACATCAGTAAAGCAGACGCCGCTGGTCTCGATCTTGACCAGAACCTCGTCGGCTTTTGGCATCGGTCGCGGCACCTCGCGAATTTCCAGCGGCGCGCCGTAGGCGGTCAGCAGGGCTGCTTTCATCATGGCGGGCATAGCAGGCCTCCCAGGGTCGATCTCGGCATACCAAATGGAAACCTGGTATTCTGTCAATTAATTCTTGCTGGATTTCGAACCGATCCAGCCACTGAGGGCTGCCAGAATCTTGCTTGCTTGCACCCTTTGGCTCTCGAGTTCGACTAATCCTAGGCCCTCTACAATTTTGGTATACAAATTATCCAGACTTGGCTTTTGTTGACCTAGCGCCTGACCGGGCGAAAACTGCTGCAAAAAGGCGGGATGCGGGACATGGCAAGTCTGATCGAGGGATTTCTGAAACCCGGCTCCGACAACGGGCTTTACTATGGCGGGGGCTTCCGCCAGACCGCCCATGGAAATCGGATCGATGTCCTGAATCCTGCTACGGGCAAGCATTTTACCACGGTCCCCGATGCGGATGAAACCGATGTTGCAAGTGCGGTCACGGCGGCTCGCGCGGCCTTTGCGGGCTGGTCGGCGCTGGACCCGCTGGACCGCGGGCAGCTTCTTCGCCGCTTTGCCGAAGCGATCCGCCAGAACATCCCACAGCTTGCAGTGCTGGAAACCACCGTCACCGGCAGGGCGCTGCGCGAAATGAATGCCCAGATGGCGCGTATCCCGGAATGGCTGGAGTACTTCGCCGGTATCGCCCCTGGGCTTGAGGGCGAATCCAACCGCGTGAAGGGCGGCTACCTGACGCTGACCTCCTATGAACCACTTGGCCCGGTTGCGCTGCTCACGCCTTGGAATCACCCGGTCCTGATTCTGGTCAAGAAGCTTTCGGCAGCACTGGCAGCGGGTAATACCTGCGTTATCAAACCCTCAGAACTCGCCCCCGTCTCGCCGTTAGTCATCGCGGCATTAGCGACCGAGGCCGGACTGCCGGATGGCGTGGTCAACGTGGTCACCGGCGGACCCGCGACAGGTGCCGCCCTGTGCAGCCATGACGACATCCACTACATTGACCTGACCGGCGGCACCGGCACCGGGCGCAAGGTGGCTGCAATGGCGGGAAAACGGCTGGTGCGCAGCACAATGGAACTTGGCGGCAAGACCCCGGTCGTAGTGTGCGAAGACGCTGACCTTGATGCTGCCGTTGCGGGTGGGCTTTTCGCGGCTTTCGTCGCCTCGGGCCAGACTTGCGTGGCTGGATCGCGCTTCATCGTCAATGAAAAGATCTACGAGGCCTTCGTCGAACGGATAGCCGCCCGGGCCGACCAGATCCGACTCGGTGATCCGATGGACCTCGCCACCCAGATGGGTCCGGTCGTCTGCCGCGCGGCCCTCGACCGCTGCCACCGCTTCATTGCCCAGGCCAAGGCCGAAGGCGCGCGGATGGTGGCCGGGGCCTCGGAGCCCATGCCATCGGGCGATTTCGCGGGTGGCTTCTACATCCGCCCAACCGTCTTTGCCGATGTGGCCCCCGACCATCAACTGTTCCGCGACGAGGTCTTCGGCCCCGTCATCTCGATCACCCGCTATTCGACCGAGGACGAGGCGACGAAACTGGCCAATACCGGCACATTCGGCCTTGGTGTCTCGATCTGGTCGCGCGACATCGGGCGGGCGCACCGGCTGTCGAAATGCATCCGTGGCGGAGTGATCTGGCTGAACGACCATCATCGCAATGACCCGAGATCGGTCTGGGGTGGGCTGCGCGACAGCGGCTCGGGCAAGGAAAACGGCTGGGACGCGCTTAAGGCCTATCTGACAAAGAAATCGGTCGTGGTGAGAACCGAGCCCGGCTATGATGATTGGTTCTTGGGCAGCCAGAGATATGGATGAGCGAACCAAGATGGCGCAAGGCGGATACCATCGTTCGGGCGATCGAGACAAAGTTTCTTAACGGCGATTTCCGCCCCGGCAACCGGCTTAACGAACGTAAGCTGGCCGAAACCTTAAATGTCTCGCGCACCCAGATACACGAGGCCCTCTTGCGCCTCGTGTCATCCGGCCTGATCAGCGAGAGCGGCCGGGGTGGCGTCGTGGTCAGCCATCCCACGGTTTCCGCCCTTCTGGATGCGTATCTGTGGTGTCCGAACTGGAAGGCTTGGCCGCCCGCCAATCTGCCCGGCGCATTTTGCCGGATCAAAAAGCAGTGCTGCGCGGCGCGAATGAACGCTACCGGGCCGCCGCGGCCACCGGCGATGTTGTCGGTTTCAACGCCGCCAACATGCTGCTGCACGACACGATCATCGACAACGCCCACAACCTGCTGCTGGGCGCGCAACTGAAATCGGCGAGGGGACAAAGCGGACATTCGGAACGCCAAACGCAATCCACAATGCGGGCGCTAGCCCCATCTTGCTGTCACTACGGCTCTGGTCTGTATGGAACCCTAGCGATTCGGTCAGAGTAGACCAGCCTTGTATAAGCCGTCCGCGTATCGCGCGCGATCTTCTTGCCGCACTATAGGGTGGTTGAGTTCAATCCAGTCGAGGCTGAGCGACGGATGCAGACGCCGCGCCTCAGCCAGCGCATTTGCTGCAGTGACCCGGTCGCCCGCGAGACCGGCGGCAGCTGCGAGCGTGCGCCACGCCGTGCCGAAATGCGGCCTGAGCACTACCGCACGGCGCTCCTCGATCATGGCCCGGTCGTAGCGCCCGGCAATCAGATGGCAGAGCCCGCTGGTGGCATGATTTGCGGCAGCGGCAAAGTCGCGGGGGCTTAACCGCGCCGCGATCGCCAGGTGGTGCAAGCCATCCTCTGCCATGCCCCCGTAGCCATATGTCGAGCCAAGGATGACGTGCGCGAAAGCAAAGCTCGGATTCAGTTCAATTGCCTCGAGAAGTTCGCTCACGGCAGCGTCGAAAGCGCGGGACACCATATGCACATACCCGACAGCCAGGTGTGCCCAAGGATCGGTTCCGTCCAGCCGCATCGCACCTTCGGCCATGGCGAGTGCCGTCGCAAGATTTGAACGAGCGACGTTCCAGCCGAGTTGAAACCGGGCAGCATGGATCCAGGCCAGAAGGCTGGCCGCGCGAGAATTGTTGGAGTCGATCTGGATAGCCTTTTCGAGAAGCGCTTCGGAGGACGCCATTTCTGCTGCCGAACCCCATGTCCACACGCCGGGCATCGCCCGCATCACGCAGCCCCAGGAATCCAGGTTGTCGACGGACCGATCCCGAAATCTCTCGTGTTCGGCTGTGTGGAGGCGGGGCTCGATTGACGCGACTACCCTTTCGGCGATCCGGTCTTGCAGCGTAAGGAAATCATTGAGTTCAACGTCGAAGTGCTCGCTCCAAATCTGGCCGCCAGTCTTGCAGTCATCGAGCTCTGCAACCACCCGAAGACGTGATCCGGAACCACGGACACTGCCGGCCAACACGTATCTCACACCTAGGTCGCTGCCAACGACCCGGGTTTCGGCGGTGCCGCTGCGATACGCGAAGGAGGAATTACGGCCGGAGACAAAAAGCCAACGAAGGCGCGCAAGGCGGGTGATCAGGTCCTCGGCGAGACCGTCCGCGAAATGCTGACGGAGTTCGTCATTGCCGATGTTTCGGAACGGCAAGACGGCGACCGAAGGACCAACCGCTTCCTGGGCAACGAGGCCGCCGCGCGTCACTGATGCGGTGAACCTGTAGCCGATCCGCGGTATGGTAGCGATCCAGTCGCTGACATCAGGTGGCGAACCCAGCGCACGCCGAAGCGCTGCGATCTGCATTGTCAGGTTGCCTTCTTCGACCGTCATCGACGGCCAGGCGGCGTCCAGAAGATCTGATTTCGAAATGACCTGCCCAGAGCGGCGGACCAACTCGGCCAACAGTTTCACCGCTCTGTAGCCCAATGGCACGGGGACACCGTTCCTGAGCAAGACATCGGTCTCGGTATCAAGGGTGTAAGTTCCGAAGGAAAACTGGTCGCCCATGGACCACTCTAGCATCGATATTTGGAACTTTTTATCAGAATTTGGAGCGATCTCGGGACAGGTGGGCCTGCACCAATTGATGTTAAGTTACCCCGGACGCTGGGCCCGGGCTCAAAACAGGAGCAACAGATGAGTCCCGATGATCGCCATCAATCCACCCTCGAAACCCGCAAGGCGGATGCCTATGCCCCGTTTTTCTCAAAACTATCGTTGCCACGTTTCGACAGCCCCCACGAAGAAAGGCTTCACCGCAAGCAGCGTCTTGCGGTCGCTCTGCACGCATTCGCTCAACGCGGTTTCTGCGAGGGCGTCGCTGGCCATGTGACTGTACGAGATCCGATCGACACCGAGACGTTCTGGGTGAACCCGTTCGGGCGCCATTTCGGCCAAATACTGCCCGATGATCTGGTCCGCGTCGACAGTGCCGGGTCCGTCGTCGAGGGCGCCGGTGACGTCAACGTCTCAGCGTTCATGATCCACTCCCACATTCACCGCGCCCGGCCGGACGTTGTCGCCGCCGCGCATGCCCACACGGTCTACGGAATGGCATGGTCCGCTCTCGGGCGGCCGCTCGACCCCGTCACTCAGGATGCGTGCGCTTTCTTCGAGGATCATGTTGTTTACGATGATGCGCGAGTGATGGTGACCGAGCGATCCGAGGCGAAGGATATCGCAAATTGCCTCGGCGGCGCCAAAGCGGCCATTTTGCGGAACCACGGTCTGCTGACCGTCGGCCAGACGGTCGATGAGGCCGCATGGTGGTTCATCCAGATGGATCGCTGCTGTCAGACGCAGCTGCTAGCCGAAACCGTCGGAACGCCGTTACGCGTCGATACAACGAACGCTCGTGCCGCGCGTGCCGTTAACGGCTCCAGCATCGTGGGCTGGTTTCAGTTTCAGCCTATTGCGGACGAAGTCCTGCGGACGAACCCCGATCTGCTAAGATAGTCTTGTTGGCAGCTTTGGGCTGATTCTGTTGAAAAACAACGTGTTGCAGCGCAGAATGTTTTGGCTTTTGAGGCGCACGAACGCCTTTCTTTATGGCGCCACCCGCAATGCTGCAGGTGCAGGAAAGATCTTCGCTAACTTCCGGAGGTTCTGGGCGGTTGCTGCGAGGAGGAATTCGTCATTGGCGCCGCACGGGCCACGTAATCGG
>JBBKVT010000181.1:0-3152 GCA_037968535.1 Paracoccaceae bacterium | reverse complement strand
GAAGGTGATCCCGGGTCGAAAGATCGGTGCGGGGTCCAGGATGTGGATGACACCTTGATAGATCGAAATTCCCGCACCAAGCGCGAAGATCATCATGGCGACAACAAAACACCAGAAATAGAGCTCGCGCCCATATCCGAGCGGATGTTCGGCGTCAGGAGGCTTCGCGGCCCGCCTTAGCCCGTAAAGCAACAAGACTTCGTTGCCACAATCGACCAGACTGTGCACGCCTTCGCTCAGCATGGCTGAGCCGCCGGTGATCCCGGCCGCAATGAACTTCGTGATTGCTATGGCCAGATTGCCGAACAGGGCCGCGTAGAGTGCCGTAGTGTTGTCGTGCCGTGCCATAATGGTCCGCGCCTTCTCGGTAGCCGCCTTTCGCTGTATAAAACCCGGCGAAAGGCGGCGCGTCGGGCCAAAATACGATCCGATCTACGCCGCGGTTTTCGGCTCCGCCCGGTTCGCTGCGCCGCCCGGTTCGCTGCGCCGGACTGCGTCAACCCCCAAAAATCCGCGATGTGGCGGGTCGATGAAATGCCGACTTCCAGCATATACTTGCCTTCTTCCCCCAAGCCTTCGTCGCCCTCGGCGCTGATTGGCGTGCCGTGGCCCATGTCTCCGATGATGTAGTGCTCGATCACCACCCGCCCGTCTGCGTCGCACCAGACTTCCCGAGGATAGCCGTCAACCATCTCGACATGTGTGAGCGGACCTTCGACCTTGTGGATCTTCTGCCACTGCCGGACAATCGAGCTGGCGTTGGAATTGTCGACGGTTGTATCGCTGTCGCCATGCCAGACCGAGATCGTCGGCCATGGACCCGTGAATTTCGAGGCGTCACGCACAAGCGCGTCGAGCTGTCTGTCCGACGGACTGCCATAGCCATTCATGCGAACCATCGCCTCCATCATGTTGGTCGCGCTGTGGTACGGCAACCCTGCGATGATCGCGCCTCCCGCAAACACTTCCGGATAGGTCGCAAGCATCACAGACGTCATGGCACCACCAGAGGACATCCCCGTAATGAAGACCCGCGACGGGTCTATGGCATAATCATCAACGACCTGTTTTGATCATGTGCCGGATAGACAGCGGTTCGCCCCCGCCGCGTTGGCTGTCGCCGGTCTCGAACCAGTTGAAGCTCCCGATGAGGTTGTTGGTCCGTCTTTGCCCCGGAAACAGGAGCGCTATTCCGCATTCGTCGGCGAGCGTAGACCAGCCTGATCCGATATCATAGCTTTCCGCCGACTGGGTGCTGCCGTGTAGCACGACGACAAGGGGGCCGTTTTTCGGGAAGTTCTCCGGAATATAAATGTCCGCGCTCAGCGAGCCGGGGTCGGTTCCGAAATTTCCAAGGCGGAGAGACGATCGCTGGTAATTGAAGATGTTGGCATAAAAACTCCTGTGAGTGAGCCAGTATTGGCTAAATACGACGAAGACGCCTCGGCCCAAACTGATCGGGGCCGGGGCGTTGTGGCTCTCCACGGTTCAAGGCGCACGCGAAGAGACCTTTGACGCCCGCATTTGGTGAGTTCCGTCAGACAAACACGCCAATTTCGTTGATCTTGTGCACCTTGCTGGTTTCCCAGTTCGCGCGCACAGACGCAGGTTAGTCCGCACGCTCATAATTTTAAGGAGTTTTCCCTTGGCGCCGAGCGCCTGCTGGGCGCGGTCGTTGAGACTTTGTCCTTCCCTGCAAAGAAGACCTGATCATAAGGCGCTTCGCTTTCAGACGATTTGTTTTGGCCACAGCCACCAGGATTAACAAAGTCTGCAGAAGTTTGCCTCCGTTCACGCCTCTGTCCTCAACCACTTCGATCAGGAACGCAGCCTCTACAGCAGAGCCAACTTCAAACTAAACCGCGCCTCCGCTCTCGCCGAGTGGCGTCAACTTTGTTCGGCCTAGGTTCCGACATTTGGCGGCATGCTGAGACTGGTTCGGATCCGTCTGATACCGCCACTCGTCCTTTTATGGACGGCCCGGAAACGAGAAACACGCGGGATCGGGGATACTTGGGGACGAGGGGTCCCGCGTGTCTCTGGCTTACTCGGACTAGGTATATGTCCACCGATATTCGGTGAACGTTCAGACTATCGCACCGCCGTCATCGAGCCACACTGATACAGGTTGGTCTGCGCCGGTGAATCCGGAGGTTTTTGGGCCGGATTTGGTGTCTCGACTGGTTTTCACCTTATCCGGCAGGATGCGCGTGCCGGCTTTGTAATCCAAGATCGCGCGGGCGTCTGTCAATTGACCAATGCCGGCTATCTTGGCTGGATCAGATTTGTGATGCGACGCACGGCTACCCGGCGGTTGAGGCTTTCGGCTTCCAACGTTGGAACGAGTGGAAATCTTTCGCCGTAACCTTGGGCGACAAAGTTTTCCGGCGGTACTCCGAAATACTCGGACAGGGCCAGTGCAACCGTTTCTGCGCGGCGATCCGACAGCAGCAAGTTGTAACTTTCGTCACCCACAGCATCGGTATAGCCCTCGATCAGGAATACCTCGCGCGGGTTTTCCGCGATAAAGTCCACCATCAAAAGCCCTATTTCCCGAAGCTGTTCAGCCTCGGTCGGCTGGATCGCGGCCGAGTTGGTCTGGAACGTAATGTTGTTCAGATTGATTTCCGGCGCAAGATTGCGGACTTCGCTATAATTCCGAACCTGGCGCAGGCTAAAGGTGCGTCCGAGGTTGCGTCTTTCGGCGGCCCGAAGCGCCTCGCGCAGGGCGGCCTCATCTGTCGCATCCCGATAGGCAAGGTCAGACATGTTGGGTTCTGGCAATTTGCTGACCTCGACCGGTTCGACTCTGCGAGTGTCATCGATCAACAGGACCTCGTTACCGTCCCTATCAATCCGTGTGCGGCGCAGAACCTGCCCCATGGAATCGCGGATTGTGACGATCTGGACACCATCCGGACGGGTTACGAATGTTCGCGCTGATCCGTCGCTGAACGTTTCCGTGCGAACGGTATCACCTGCTTGACGTACGAGGACGTTGTTGTCTTTCAGAACGCTGTAATTGCCATATTGGTCTTGGATGACAACACGGTCACCTGTTGTGGCGGTTACTTTCTCGCCGTTTTTCAGAATTGAACCGATTACAACCGCGCCGAGTGCGAGCAGGCCGGCCTTTTCAATATTGTTGAGCC
>JBBKVT010000180.1:0-7008 GCA_037968535.1 Paracoccaceae bacterium | reverse complement strand
ACGACAAGCAGGAAAACGCCTCGCACGACGGATTGCCAGTAGGCCGAAAGCGAGATCCAGCCCTTGCCGTTCTCGAAGTTGAGGATGGTGAACAGCACTCCCATAAGCAACACACCCGCCAGGGTCGCGCCGACGGACCCTGCCCCGCCGGTCAGAAGCGTGCCGCCGACAACCACGGCGGCGATGGCGAACAGTTCCCAACCTTTGCCCTCAATCGGCTGGCCCGCGCCGAATTGCGCGGCAAGGATGACGCCCGCAAGACCGGCAAGACCGCCGCAGGCGAGGTAGACGAAGAACAGCGTCCGATCGACGGGAAGCCCCATCAATTGCGCCGCATCCTCGTTGCCGCCGACCGCCAGAACCGTGCGCCCGGCGCTGGTGTAGTTCAACACCACCGAACCGACCACATAGGCCAGAACCGCGATGATCGCAGGCACAGGAAAGCCGCCAAGGTTGCCCTGTCCGAGCCAGGTGAAGCCTGTGGCATAAGACACTGGTATCGATTGGTTTCCCGCCAGCAGCAGCGCAGTTCCGCCAGCCGCCAGCATCGTCGCCAGCGTCGCGACAAAAGGCATGATGTGAAGTCGGGTGACAATGACGCCATTGATCACACCCACTGCAAGCCCGGCAAGAATACCCGCCCCAAGACCCTGCGCAGCCCCGTAGTGGCTCGCATGGGCCGCAACGACGCTGGCCATCGCGGCAACTGCCCCCACCGACAGGTCGATGCCGCCGGTCATAATGACGAAACACATTCCAAGAGAGATAAGCGCGAACATCGAATTGTAGCGCAGAACGCTCATCACGTTGAACGGGCTGAGGAAAAAATCGTAGCGCAACCAACCGAACAGGATCACGGCTGCAAGCGCGAGGACGACGCCGAACGGGCCAAGCAATCCGCGAAGGGTATTTCTTCGGCTCATGCGGTCCGCGCCTTCTGCTGCAGCCAGACGGCCGCGATGATGATGGCCGCCTTGACGACCATGGCCGCGGCATCCGGAACCCCGTTGGCCAGAAGCGTGTAGCGAACGATCTGGATTGTCAGCGCGCCCAGAAGCGTTCCCCAGATACTCGCGCGACCACCGCTTAACAGTGTTCCGCCCACCGCGACGGCGGCAATGGCATCCAGTTCCATCCCCAGACCAACCAGATTGGCGTCAGAAGCCGAATTGATTGCGATCACGATCAAGCCCGCCAGCCCGGACAACAGACCGCTGATTGCATAGACCGCGATCTTGACCCGGCGCACCGGCACCCCGGACAGGGCGGCAGCATTCTCGTTTCCGCCCACAGCCAGTATTTGACGGCCGAAAACGGTCCGCCGCAACATCAGTGCCGCCGCGATCACGATCGCCGCCATGATGATGACCTGAAACGGAAGTCCGAAGACGCGACCCAGCCCGATGAACTGGAACTCGGGCACCCTGAAAACTTGAAGATTGCCGTTGGTCAGGACCTGCGCGATGCCGCGTCCGGCGATGAACAGCACCAGTGTGGCCACGATGGGCTGGATTCCGAACCTTGCAATGAGCCAGCCGTTGAACGCCCCCAGAACGCCCGCCACCCCGATTGCGATGACGATTGCCATCGCAACGGCGAGGCCCACGGAATCGATCCCGAACAGCTTGCCCATGAAGATCATTGGCGCGAGTGCTCCGGCGATTGCCATGAGTGAGCCCACCGACAGATCGATCCCACCCGTCGCGATCACAAGCGTCATTCCAACGGCCACAATCACAATGGTGCAGACCTGCGTCAGGTTGACGTTCAGCGTTTGCATCGACAGGAAGTTCGGTGTGATCGCAAGGTTGAGCAGGATCAGCAGCGCAAGCGCGATCAGCGTAGCGTAACGATCAAGAAACGCGTAAATACGGCGGTCAGACATGGGCTGGCCGTGGCTCGGTGGCTCCATGCGCCATTGCCGACAGTACGCGGTCTTCAGTGATCTCGGCGCGCCCCAGTTCGGCCACCGTCAAGCCTTCGCGCAGAACGTAAAGCCGGTCCGCGCCTTCCAGGACTTCCTCGAGTTCCGATGAGATCATCAGGACGGCAAGACCCTCGTCCGCTAGCCGGTTCACCAGTTTCTGGATTTCGGCCTTGGCACCCACGTCGATACCCCGCGTCGGCTCGTCCAGAATCAACAACCGAGGCGACATTGCCAGCCAGCGCCCCAGAAGAACCTTCTGCTGGTTTCCCCCCGAAAGTTCACGAATTTTCTGTTGCGGGCCCGAGCATTTTATCCCAAGGCTCTTGATGAACCCCGCGACGACTTCAGTCTGCCGCGTTTCATCCAATATGCCGGCGCGCGCCAGCTTGGGCATCAAGGCCAGCATCATGTTCTCGGCGACACTCATGTCAGGCACGATGCCCTCGATCTTGCGATCCTCGGTGCAGTACCCGATTCCCGCGGAAATGGCGTCAATGGGTGATCTGGGATCAAACGGTGCGCCGTCCAGTTCCATCCGCCCCGTCGCAGCCCGCACCGCGCCGAAAATCAATCGCGCGGTTTCTGTTCGCCCGGCGCCCAGCAGACCAGCAAAACCGACGATTTCGTTCTGGCGGAGCGCAAAACCAACGTCGCGGACATGGCCACCATCAGCCAGTCCTTCACCGCGAAACAGCTGTTTGCCTGGCTCTCTGGTCCGGCTGTCGTCAAATGCGGTCGCATGGCCGTCGCGTCGCGAAACCTCGCGTCCCAACATCGTCGATACCAGTTCCAGCTTGTCGATCTCGGTCATCGCACAACTGCGCACCGTCCGCCCGTCGCGCATAATCGTGACGCGGTCGCACACTTCATAAAGCTCATCCAGCTTGTGGCTGACAAAGACGACGGAAATCCCTTCGGCCTTCAAGCCGCCAATGACATCGAACAGCACCGCCGTCTCGCGCTCGTCCAGCGAAGATGTCGGCTCATCCATCACTACGAGCCTGGCATCAAACGCAATAGCACGGGCAATTGCGATCATCTGCTGGTTCGCCGTACTGAAATCCGACAGCGGGCGGCGAACATCCACCTTCATGTTGAACCGTGCAAGAAGATGACCCGCCTCTTTGTGCATTGCCGCCCAATGAAGCAGGCCAAAGCGTCGCGTTTCGCGGCCAAGGCAGATATTTTCCGTGACTGACCGGGACGGCACAAGATTGATTTCCTGAAAAATCGTGCTGATCCCCGCTTCCTGTGCGGCACGGGGTGACGCCACTTCGAAAGGTCCGCCCGAAAAATCCACGCTACCGGAATCTTTGCGAAAGTAACCCGTGAGGATCTTGATCAGCGTCGATTTGCCTGCCCCGTTCTGGCCGACCAGCGCATGAACCTCACCGGGCGCAACCTCCAGCGTCGCACCGTCAAGCGCCATGGTGCCCCCAAATCTTTTGTGAATGTCGCGCATTTGAAGAAGGGGGGGTGTCGTCATGATCACCGCTTTCGATCTGGTCAGAATATCCGGCGCATCAGATCACCGCTTCGGAGGACGCAGCGGTGACATCGGCCTTGACGATGAAGGGTCGAACCGAGGCAGCCGGATGGCCCGGGATAACCCGGGCCATCAAGCGAAGACCAACATCGCCGAGTTAAAAATCAATACGCTGTGTCGATCAGATCCGCAGCATTGGTGATGTCATAGAAGTTGTCCGGATTGATGAGCTTGCCAGGTATTGTTTCGCCGTTCGCATAGGCCATCGCAGTATCGAATGCCTTTGGACCAAAGCGCGGGTTGCATTCGCAGCAGGCCGCCACCTTGCCATCGATGATCAGTTGGATGATCTCGCGACCACCGTCGATCGAAAGGACCAGCACGTCCTTGCCAGGCACCTTACCGGCCGCCTCGATTGCCGAAATCGCTCCGATCGCCATTTCGTCGTTATGGGCATAGACGACATTGGCCTCTGGATGGGCCTGAAGCAAAGTCTCTGCGACCTGGCGGCCCTTGTCGCGCGCAAAATCTCCCGTCTGCGACGCTAGAATTTTGTAGTCCGGATGATCGGCCATGTAAGTGTCAAAGCCGGTCTTGCGGTCATTCGCAGGGGACGAGCCAGTGGTGCCTTCCAGTTGAATGATCTGGGTCATGTCACCGCCGTTCTTGACCAGCCATTCTGCGACGCGCCGTCCTTCTTCGACGAAATCGGAACCGATGAAGCAGACGTAGTCCTCGCCCGCCGAGGCCAGCGACTGATCGACATTGCGATCGAGCAAGATTACGGGAATGCCGGCCCCCTTTGCCGCCATGATCGCCGGGATCAGCGGAATTTCCTCGCGCGGTGCAAGGAAGATCAGGTCGACGCCTTGCGCGATCATTGAATTGACGTCCGACACCTGTTTGGCGGCGGATCCGGCTGCATCGGTGTAGACCAGTTGCCAACCCCTGCTCTGGGCTTCGGATTGCATCGAATTGGTCTGCGCAAGCCGCCACGGGTTATTGCTTTCGGTCTGCGCGAAACCGACCTTGTAGCTGTCTTTTACTGCCAGCTTCGGCAACTCGGCGAAAGCGGGCCGTGCGATCGAGACCGCGGCCAACGCGGCGGTGGACGACAGCAAAAGTGTCCTGCGGGAAATTGTCATGTTGGGTCTCCTCCCGAATATCAGTGGACGGTGCCACTCCGGCGACGATGTTTAACTTATAACTATTAGTCAACACCAATTCATAATTATTAGTTGCCACCTCCGCGAAACTGCGCGAGAGGTTCTGCCAACAACTTTGCTCGTCCGACCGCTGCATCGGTCGCCCTATTGACAAGAGGTCAAACTGTCTTGAAGGCCGCCCGCATGACCCGCCTCCCCGCGACCTCCGCACGCTCCATTGGAAAAACTGCGAGCCAGACCGCGTCCCGGCGCGTGACCATGACAGATGTCGCGGTTGAGGCGAATTGCTCTCAGACGACGGTGTCCTTTGTGCTCAAGAACGCGCCCGGCATCAAAATTTCGGCCGACACGCGGAAGCGCGTGATCGAAGCGGCGATCCGGCTGGGCTATTCCGCCACCACCTTCGTGCATCAATCAGTTGGACCGACCAACGCCGCCGGCTCGACTCCGATGCTGGGGTTTCTGGTTGATCAGCTGGCGACCAGCCCCGAGGCCGTTGTCGCTATCGACGCTGCGCGCCAGGCCAGTTGGCATAGCGGCAAAATCCTGTTGTCAGGCCAGACGATGCACGACCCCGAACTGGAAGAGAAGACCATCGACACAATGCTGGCGCACGGAATGACGGGTCTGATCTATATGACGATCTTCACACGCAAGATCGAGTTGCCCGATTGTCTGGTGGATCTGCCGATTCCCGTAGTTCTGCTGAATTGTCATTCGGCCGACCACCGTTTACCATCGGTTATTCCGGCCGAAGCGGCGGGAGGGCACCGGGCCACCGCCCATCTGATCGAGAACGGCCATAGCCGAATTGGCATGATCACCGGTGAGCCGTGGATGGAAGCAACGCGAAACCGTCAAAAGGGCTACCGACGTGCCCTTGCCGAGATCGGTATTCCGTTCGATCAGGATCTGGTGGTCAAGGGCAACTGGACAGCGAGTTCCGGCTATTATGGAACTCAGCGCCTGCTGGCACTTCCGGATCGTCCGTCGGCCATCTTCTGTCAGAATGATCGAATGGCTATTGGCTGCTACGAAGCTTTGAAAGAAGCGGGCCTTCGGATTCCGCATGAAATGTCGATAATCGGGTATGACGACGAGGAAATTTCACGTCATCTGCACCCGCCGCTCAGCACCCTGATCTTGCCGCACCGCGCCATGGGCGTGTGGGCGGTCGAGCGACTGGGGCAAGAGGCCGGGCAAAGCAAGGCGACGTTTCCTACTACGCGTCTGGAATGCGCGCTGATCGCCCGCGACTCGGTCGAAGCGATCCGGTCGCCGTGATCAGTGCCGATCAGTCAGCGAGGCTCTGCCAGCATACGTTTTTCGGTTGGCGAGGCGGGCATGCAGGCATGCCCTGCCGGGCGGTGGTCGAACGGATCGGGAGGCGTGAAGGGCTGAAAGCGCCGGCGAAGCAGCGAAAGCGCGGTCGGCTCTGGCTGAATGACGGCTCCTGCGTCCGGCCCAGACCGGAACGCCCCAATCATGTCTGGTCCTATGACTTCGTGCAGGACCGCACTCATGACGGGCGGGTTTACCGCACGCTCTACATTATCGACGAGTTCACCAAAGCCCAGGGCCTGACCACAGAGGAGCTCCGTCAGGCCGTCACTCACACACGCCAGAAGCTTGCGACGTCTGATCGGCGGACGTGCCGGGTGATCGGATTGGCGCGGAGCTCCCTGCAATACCAGCCGAACCGAAGAGATGACGATGCGCTGCGGTTGGCTCTGATCCGGCTGGCGAAGCAATACGGTCGGTACGGCTATCGCAAGATCACCGAACTGCTCCACATCGAAGGCTGGAAGGTTAATCACAAGAAGGTCGAGCGGCTGTGGCGCGAGGAAGGGTTGCAGCTTCCGCAGCGGCACAGGAAGCGCCGACGGCTCTATCACAAGGACAGCTCGATCATCCGCTTGAGGCCGACGCATCCGAACCACATCTGGGCGATCGACTTCGTCCACGACAAGCTCAGCAATGGTCGTAGTTACAAGATGCTGACCGTTCTGGACGAGTACACCCGGCAGGCATTGGCTGTGACGGTGCGCACCAGAATGAGTGCCGACGACGTTCTTGAAGCGCTCTACCCACTGCTGCTGCGTTACGGCACACCTGAGTACATCCGTTCTGACAATGGCCCTGAGTTCATTGCGGAGGCGATGCAGGACTGGTTGGTTCGGGTCGGCGTCAAGCCCATACGTATCTACCCAGGATCGCCTTGGGAGAACGGCTACAACGAGCGCTTCAACGGAACACTTCGTAGGGAAGTTCTCAATGCCGAATGGTTTACCACAACGAAACAGGCCCAAATAGTCATTGATCACTGGCTCAGACAGTACAACCACACGCGACCACATCAGGCCCTCAGCATGCGGCCTCCAGTGCCAGAAACTCTAATCAGAAATGGCCCAGAACTTGGGGGCTAGACA
>JBBKVT010000179.1:0-2899 GCA_037968535.1 Paracoccaceae bacterium | reverse complement strand
TCCTACCCCCGCAACCAACAAGAACGTACCGCCGCCCGCTGGGGCGGCGTTCTTGTTTGCGCCAAGCGCCAGGATGCCAGCCAGGGCCCCAACAAGCGTCACATCGCATGCGCCGCGGTAAGCGTCCAGTCTGACCGCGTTATCGTTTTCTGTTCCACGGCAGTAGGTCATCGACGCGGGTGATCTTGTAGTCCGGGATTCGGGCGAGTGTTTCGGCCAGCCAGGCCTGCGGGTCGACGCCATTCAGCTTTGCGGTCTCGATCAGGGTGTAGGCGATGGCGGCGGCGCGGCCGCCGGTGAGGGATCCGACGAAGAGGTAGTTCTTCCGGCCGATGGCTACGGATCGCATCGCCCGCTCAGCCGTGTTGTTGTCCAGCTCCAGAATGCCGTGGTCGAGGTATGGTCGGAGCCGCTTCATGCGGGTCAGAGCATAGCGGATCGCCACGGCGAGGGGCGACTTTCCCGAGATACTGGGCAACTGCACATGCATCCAGGCCTCAAGATCGTCGAAGATCGGTTTTGCGCTGGCTTGTCTGATCTCGACGCGCCTGTCCGGTGGCGATCCCCGCGCCTCCTTCTCGACTGCATAGAGCTGGGCGATGCGCCCAATGGTCTCGTCGGCGATGGCTGACCCTTGTGTCCTGTGGACGTCAACGAACTTACGGCGCACATGGGCCATGCAGGCGACCTCGCGGATCTCACCGGATCGGTAGATGTCCTCGAACCCGGCATAACCGTCTGCGTGCATCCAGCCCCGATAATCTGCGAGATGATCCTTCGGATGCTGGCCCTTCCGGTCGGGCGAGAAGCGATACCAGGTGGCGGGCGGGGCATCGCTGCCCCAGGGCCGTTCGTCCCGACCGTAGGCCCAGAGCCGCGCCGTTGTCGTCTTGCCGGTGCCGGGTGCCAGCATGTTCACCGGAGTGTCGTCAGCGAAGATCGCCTGTCCGGCCAGCACGTGACGTCCGATTGCATCCGCAAGTGGTTCCAGCAGGGCCGTCGATTTGCCGACCCAGTCGGCCAGCGTCGAGCGCTCCAGATCGAGCCCGTCCCGCTCGAAGATCTGGCTCTGCCGATACAGCGGCAGATGATCGGCGTATTTGGAGACGAGAACATGCGCCAGCAGCCCCGGTCCCGGTCGGCCCCGCTCGATCGGGCGCGACGGTAAAACTGCCTGTGTGAACGCCTCGCAGCCGGAACATGCAAAGCGCGGCCGCACGATCCGGTTCACGATGAACCGGCCGGGCACATACTCCAGCTCCTCGGTCACATCCTCACCCAGACGGCGCAGTCTACCGCCACAATGGACACAGTCGTCGTCGCCGGTGGTCAACTCGATCTCCTGGCGCGGGATGTGGTCGGGGATCGGCCGACGCTTCGGTTTATCCTTCGGCTCCTCGTCGGGGAGTCGGAGTTTCGCGGTCATCTTCGCAACGGCAATCTCGCTGGCTTCAAGAGCCAGCTGGAGCTGCTCGATCGTCTCGGACGAGGGGCCGAACCTGTGGCTGCGGTGACCGGCCAACTGGTGGCGCAGCTTCTCGATCAGCATCGCCTGCGACTTCACCTCGGCCAGCAGGAGCGCCGTGAAGCGGCGCAGCTCGTCGGGATCTTCCGGTAGGGATTTGGCCACGTCCAGCATGGTCGGATTATACGGGATTTGCCGCGTTCGAGGAATCCCAAAAGGTTCATTCTGGGCCTGATTACCCTGCTTTGAGCGGCTTCCAACTGCGTTGCGGCAGACGCCAGTCGATCCCTTCCAACAGCATCGCCAGCTGCGCCGCCGTCAGGGCGATCTTGCCCTCCTTCGCCGATGGCCAGACGAACCGGCCCTTCTCCAGACGCTTGCTGAACAGGCACGCGCCTTGTCCGTCCCACCAAATGATCTTGATCAGATCACCCCGCCTGCCGCGGAAGACGAACATGTGGCCCGCGAACGGATCCTCGTTCAGCGTCTGCTCGGCCTGAGCCGCCAGTGTCGTGAAGCCTCGTCGCATGTCGGTCACGCCCACCGCCAGCCAGACCCGCGTGTTTACCGGGACAGGGATCATCCCGACAGGCCTCGGATCAGCCGGGCCAGCGCATCGGGGTCATAGATGCCATTGATCCGCAGCCGATGACCGCCCGCGATGTCGATCTCGATCATCCCTGCTGCGGGCACAGGTTCGGCGTGGGAATCTGCGCCACCGCCCTCCGTCCGGCCGATGATCTCGACCGGCAGGAAACAGGCGGCATCCGTCACCCTCTCTTCAACCACCGCTCCAGCTTCCGGCGCATAACGAGGGTCACGCAGCCACTTGAAGACCATGTTGGCGTTCATCGCATAACGCCGTGCGACCTGCGCCACGGAGACACCCGGTGCCGTCGTCTGAAAACAGATCGAACGCTTCTCTTCGTCCGTCCACAACTGCTTCGTCCGACGCGCCATCAACCGTCCCATAGTGTCCGCTATCCAAAGCGGACACTATCGAACGCTCTCCATGCGCGGCAGAGCAGTGACGCCGGACGGTTACTCTCGACCAGTGCATCGCGCAACTCAAAGAGTGTGATATCGGGTCCTGAGCTATCAGTTCCTCAAAGAATGCCCGGTGCGGGGTCAGCTTGCCTTGACCGCTCGGACGGCCCTGGGGCGCAGGCTGGGCATGCCCCTTTGACCTGACCTGTCGCGCCCACCGCGCCCCAGTCGCAGGCGAGACCTTCAGCCAAAACGCCGCCGCACGCCCGCTTAAACCTTCCTCAATGTATTTCTGAAACCGCGCCCGAAGCGCCAATGGCAAAGGTGCTGACATGATACATCCTCCCAAACAGGATGAATCACAACTCGCGTAATTTGGGAATCCCCCGCGATTCAGGTTTCAGCCGAAACGCTTTAGTAAACACGCATTACCCGCCCTATAGCACC
>JBBKVT010000178.1:0-2790 GCA_037968535.1 Paracoccaceae bacterium | reverse complement strand
GTCAGCCGCAGGGGCCGGGATCCTCGCGTTCCAGCGCCACCAGACGGTTCAGCATGGCACTGTCGACATCGCCGACCACCAGCGTGCGGCCGATCACAAGTGCCGGGGTGCCCGCCAGCGCGAACCGGTTCGCCACGGCCTGCGACAGGTTCATCCGGGTGGTGACGGACGGATCGTCCATATCCGCCAGCAGCCGGTCGGCGTCGATCTTCATGCTTTCGGCGAGGGTTCGGACATAGCCGTCGGTCGGCTGGAATGCTGCCCGCATCATCCGGTCATGGAACGTGTCGAAGGCACCCTGGTTGCGGGCGGCAATGGCGGCACGGGCGGCAATCACCGAGGCGGGGCCGAGGTTGGCAAGGTCGTGCCAGGTGATCGTGACGCCTTGCAGATCGCGCAGTCGCGGGCTGAGGCGGCGGCAGATCGGGCATTGGTAATCGTAGAAATACGCGACCGGCACGGTGCCGGATGCGTTCTGTTCGAAGAGGCTGCCACACAGGTCACCCGAGACGGCACGATTGGCCTTGGCCAGCCCGTCGGGGACGGCCGCAGGCTCGAGCCCCGCGAACAGCGCCCCGCCCGGCGACACCGGCCCCGCGCGCAGGGCCCGGAACCCTACAGGGTCGGCAAGAGCGCTGAGTTCCAGCGGGTCCGGGCTGAACAAGGGCGAGCGCCAGACAGCGACGCCCGCCACCGCGGCCATCAGGCCGGCCAATACGGCGCGCCGGGTCACTGGCGGATGCGCCAGCCGGTGCGGAAGATCAGCCAGATCACCCCGAGGCACAGCGCCAGGAACACGCCGATTGCGGCAATCGAGATGCCCACCGGAACGTCGGCCACGCCGAAGAACGACCAGCGGAAGCCCGAGATCAGGTAAAGCACCGGGTTGAAATGAGTGATCGTCTGCCACACCGGCGGCAGCATCGAGACCGAGTAGAACGAGCCGCCAAGGAACACCAGGGGGGTGATGACCAGCAGCGGGATAAGCTGCAATTGCTCAAAGCTCGAGGCCCAGATGCCGATAATGAAACCCAGAAGCGCGAAGGATACCGCCGTCAGGATCAGAAACGCGATCATCCAGAACGGGTGCAGGATGGTGAGGTCGACGAAGAGAGTCGAGGTGATCAGGATGATCACCGCGATCATGATCGCCTTGGTCGCGGCGGCGCCGACATAGCCGATGACGATCTCGATGAACGACAGCGGCGCCGACAAGAGTTCGTAGATCGTACCGATGAATTTCGGGAAATAGATGCCGAAGCTGGCGTTGGTCACCGCTTGTTGCAGCAGCGTCAGCATGATCAGGCCGGGCACGATGAAGGCGCCGTAGGAAATCCCCTCGACCGACTGGATGCGGCCGCCGATGGCGCTGCCGAAGACCACGAAGTAAAGCGCTGTCGAGATCACCGGCGACACGATCGACTGCCAGATGGTGCGGAAGGTGCGCGCCATCTCGAAGACGTAGATCGCGCGAATGGCCTGCCAGTTCATGCGTCTTCCTCCACCAGTCCAAGGAACACCTGTTCAAGGCTGCTTTCCTGCGTCTCGAGGTCGCGCACCTGTAGTCCGGCCTTTGACAGATCGGCCAGCAGCCGCGCAATGCCGGTGCGCTCGGCCTGCGTGTCATAGTCATAGGCAATGGCGCAGCCGTCCTCATCCAGTGTCAGCTTGTAGCCGGCGAGCGGGTCGGGAATTTTTGTCAGCGGTTGCGCCAGTTCGATCCGCAGTCTCTTCTTGCCCAACTGGCGCATCAGCTTGGCCTTCTCTTCAACGAGCAAAAGCTTGCCATTGTTGATGATGCCGATCCGGTCGGCCATTTCCTCGGCCTCTTCGATGTAATGGGTGGTCAGGATGATGGTCACGCCGTCGTCGCGCAGTTTGCGCACCAGTTGCCACATGTCCTTGCGCAAGGACACGTCGACCCCGGCGGTGGGTTCATCCAGGAACAGCACGCGCGGCTCGTGGCTGAGCGCCTTGGCGATCAACACGCGGCGCTTCATGCCGCCGGAAAGTTCCTTGTTGCGGCTGTCCTTCTTGTCCCACAGCGACAGCGCGCGCAGCACGGATTCGATATGGGCGTCGTCGGGGGCCTTGCCAAACAGGCCGCGCGAAAACCGGGTGGTGGCAATGACCTTCTCGAACGGCTCGATGGTGATTTCCTGCGGCACCAGCCCGATCAGCGACCGCGCGGCGCGGTAATCGGTGCCGATGTCATGGCCGCCGACGGTTACGCTGCCGGATGTCGCCTGCACCAGACCGCAGATCACCGAGATCAGCGTGGTCTTGCCCGCGCCATTGGGGCCAAGCAGGGCGAGGATCTCGCCTTCCTCGATATCAAGCGACACATTGTCAAGCGCGGTCAAACCGCCCGCATAGGTCTTGGTGAGGTTGTTGATGGAAATGATCGCGGGCATTGGGGGTGATCCGTTTGCTGGGCTGGCGGGGAACAGGTAGCGCGGTGGGCTGTGTCCTGCCAGTGTGACGTCGGGGTTATCGAGGTCTGCACGCCGGGTTCCGGGGGTCAGATATCCGCCCGCCGGATGCGGCGCAAAGGTGAATTGCGCTGCCGCGGCGCAAACAATCTCTTGTCGCGGGCAGAGCCCGATACCCCGGATCAGCGACGGCTATCAGCGACGGCTATCAGCGGCGGCGGTCGCGGCGGCTGGACATTGGCTGGAACGCGACGCCGACATGGGCCTCGCAATAGGGCTTGCCAGGTTGCACGGTCAGGCCGCAGAACCAGAAATCATCCGTTGCCGGGTCGCCGACCGGCCATTTGCAGGTCCGCTC
>JBBKVT010000177.1:0-7405 GCA_037968535.1 Paracoccaceae bacterium | reverse complement strand
TGCATCATATGGAGGATGGTATCGCAACTTTCAGCCCCCCGTCATCCGTTTTCCCATTCTTGACGATTGCCCGATCGGGCGGGCTTGGTTAGCCAAGGGAAACGACACCGAGGGGAAATCGACATGACAGAGTATCTGATCGGTATCACGCCGTCTGCCGCCAAGCCGGAGACCGAGCGTCCGGCCGCCGAGAAGGTGCTGGCCGGCGATCCGGTTTTCACGACCTGGAACATCGAAGAGCGGGACGGGCTTTACTGCGGGATCTGGCAGGCGACGCCAGGCAAGTGGCGCATCAAGTATGACGAATGGGAATATTGCCGGATCCTGTCCGGCGTGTCGGTGCTGACCGAAGCCGGGGGATCGCCGCGCACAGTGAAGGCGGGCGACAGTTTTATTCTGCGACCGGGATTCGACGGAACCTGGGAAGTGCTTGAAACGACGACCAAGGATTATGTCATCCGGCTCTGAAATCCGGGGCCTTCACCGAGACCACGACGTCTGGCGGTTGTCAGACGGCAGAGTCGTACTCGATCCCAGTCGCGCCGTAGATGGTTTCCGGCGAGACGATTGTCGGCGGTAGTTCAATACCCCTGTTGGCCAGTGACTCGCCCTCGATCCGGACGGAATCGTCGTAGCTGCGGATCACCACGCGGGTGCCCAGGTCAGTGCGGTCGTAGAGGTCGATCACATCCTGATTGAACAGGCGGATGCAACCGGCAGAGCCGGAATTTCCGACAGATCCCAGATCGTTGGTGCCGTGAATCCGGTAGTAGGTGTCGCGCTTGCCGGAGTAGAGATACAGCGCCCGAGAGCCCAGGGGGCTTGCCAATCCGCCCGGAACGCCGCCCGAGAATGCGCCGTAGACTTCCGGTTCCCTGCGCAGCATGTTGCGGGTCGGGGTCCATCCCGGCCATTCTTCCTTGCGGCGGATCACGGTCGGGCGCGACAGCGATTTGCCGGCACGGCCAACGCCGATCGGATACCGCATCGCCATGCCGTCGGATTGCACAAGATAAAGGAACTTCGCGTGCGGATCGACCTCGATCACGCCTGCGCCCTGCTCGCCCGGATAGGGCACCAGTGCGCGCTGGTTCACGCCCTGAAGATAAGAGCTGGGGATGCCCGGCAGCCGGTAGCCGTCATCGTCGATCGGACCGTAGCCGGGCAGAAACTGCTCGACCGGGGCGCTGAAGTTTTCGTCGCCGGGAGCCCGGGCACAGGCCGCCACGCCACCAAACAGCATCATCGCCCCGAAGGCGCGTCTTGAGAGTGCCGTACCGTTCATCCGATTTACCCATTGTTCGCAACGTTAACTTACAGGGCTTAGCAGCCGTGACATCTTATGCAAGAGCAAGCGGATCGAACTGTTAACAAATCCCCGAGCGCGGTCGGATCGCCACACTTTGCGCCTTGCAGGCTGGATACCGGCGTCGGGGGCGAGCTGCGGTCGTGACGGGTCGGTCAGCCGAACCGGGCGGCCAGCAACTGCCGGCTGCGGGCCAGCGTTTGCTTGAATTCCAAAAGTGCTGAGGGTGGCGTCGGCGGCAGGTTGGCGACGACATTCTCAGCCCAGTCGAGGTAGGCGCGGCAGCGCGCGGCGTCCCAGCTGGCTGGCGGCGAATTGGCGATCCCCTTCACGTTCGAGGTCTTGTCGCCCAGCTTGACCAATGCCGCGCGCGCCGTTTTGTCCGGCGCATGGTCGATCTGCAGTTGCTTGCGCTCTGCCTTGGGCAGGTTTTTGTCGTCGGTCAACTCGCGGACCACGGCGGTTACCGCATCGCCGAATTGCCGCGTGAGATCGTCGAACGAGGTCGGGGGACAGTCTTCGACGGTGTCATGCAGCCAGGCGGCGGCCACGGCAATCTCGTCGCCGCCGTGACGTTGGGTGAAATCGGCGACCTCGGCGAGATGATCCGCGTATGGTTCCTTTGCGGCGCCCTTGCGGGTCTGATCGGAGTGGAGGGATCGCGCAAAATCCTCGGCGTGTTGAGTGAGTTCTGTCATGGATGCTCCTTTTGCATCGGCAGGCAGGACCGGCCCCGAACTGCCAGTGGCAGGGTCGGAACGGACGCGCCGCCATGGGATGAATGTTGGAAAACCGCGGGGAGTTCCCGTGGTGCAACGCCATTGTTGGCGGCGATGAGCCACAAGGCAAGGGATATGGCCGGCAGGACCGCGATATCGGTTCATGTCCGCGCAAAATTGCAACAGCGCGTGGGCTAGACGAGCCCCTTTGCCGGGCGGCGCTTTCGTGAAAGACTTGAGCAGAGCGGGAGGATCGAGATGCGACTGAAGGGAAAGACGGCGATCGTGACTGGCGGCGGATCGGGCTTTGGGGCCGAGATCTGCCGACGCTTTGCCGCCGAGGGGGCGCGGGTGATGGTGGCCGACATCAACATGGACGCGGCGCAGGGCGTGGCGGAAGAGGTTCACGGCATCGCCTTTGAAGTGGACGTGGCCGTTGCGGGCAGTGTCGGCGCGATGGCGCATGCGGCGACCGAAACCTTCGGGCGATTGGACATTCTGGTGAACAACGCGGGCATCACCCATCCGCCGATGCCGCTGGAAGATGTGCCGGAGGATCAGTTCGACCGGGTGTTCGCGGTGAATGCGAAATCGGTCTATCTGACGGCGCGCCAACTGGTGCCGCATATGAAGGCCCATCGCGGCGGTTGCATCCTGAACATCGCATCGACCGCCGGGCTGTCGCCGCGGCCCGGTCTGAACTGGTACAATGCCTCGAAGGGCTGGATGATCGCCGCGACCAAGACGATGGCCGTGGAACTGGCAGGCGACGGGATCAGGGTGAACGCGCTTTGCCCGGTGGCAGGCGAGACGCCGCTGTTGGCCTCGTTCCTTGGCGAAGACACACCCGAACGCCGCGCGGCTTTTTTGGCAACGATACCACTTGGCCGCTTTTCCACGCCCGAGGATCTGGCGAACGCGGCGCTGTTCCTGTGTTCGGACGAGGCGGCGATGATTACCGGGGTAGCGCTGGAGATCGATGGCGGGCGCTGTATCTGAGCGCGGCCCTGCCCGTTCCAGGCATTCCCCCGCAGGATATTCCGATCAAGAAGAAACTTGCAGGAAGAGGAAGAGGATGATGCATCCGGGTCCGAGGAACCTGATCACCGACGTGGCGGGGCTGCGGGTTGGCAATGCGGAAGATGCGCGGGTTCGGACCGGTGTCACCGTGCTGACAGCGGATCGCCCGTTCACCGCCGCCGTGCATGTGATGGGCGGCGCGCCCGGCACTCGCGAGACCGACCTTTTGGCGCCGGACAAGCTGGTGCAGCAGATCGATGCGCTGGTCCTGTCGGGCGGGTCTGCGTTGGGGCTGGCCGCGGCATCGGGGGTGGCGGATGCTTTGCGGAGCGCAGGACGCGGGTTTGACGTTGGCGGGCAACGGGTGCCGATCGTGCCGGCGGCGATCTTGTTCGATCTTCTGAACGGCGGCGAAAAGGACTGGGCCGAAAACCCCTATCCCGGCCTCGGGCGCGCGGCGCTGGCTGCGGCGGATCAGGACTTTGCACTTGGCACGGCAGGGGCCGGTGCGGGGGCGACAACGGCGACCTGCAAGGGCGGTCTGGGGTCAGCTTCGGTTGTGTTGCCATCGGGCGTGACGGTCGCCGCACTGGTTGCGGTCAATGCGCTTGGCTCTGCCACGGTTGCGGGCGGGCGGCAGTTCTGGGCGGCACCCTGGGAGATGGGGACGGAATTTGGCGGGCTGGGGATTGCGGCGACGCATGATCCGACAGCCCTGCCTGCCACCAAGCATGGGGCCACGCGCAACACCACCATCGCGATCGTCGCCACCGACGCCGCGCTGTCGCAGTCCGAGGCCAAGCGGATGGCTGTTGCGGCGCATGACGGGATGGCCCGGGCGCTGGTGCCGAGCCATACGCTGCTGGATGGCGATCTGGTCTTTGCCGCGGCGACGGGTGCGCGCCCGTTGGCCGACCCGGTCGCCGACGCGATGCTGATCGGTCATGCGGCGGCGACATGTCTTGCCCGCGCGATCGCCCGCGGCGTCTATTCGGCAATGCCGGCGGAGGGAGACACCCGGCCCTGCTGGCGCGACCTATAGCCCGTCCAGAAGTGCGTGCATCGGTGGGCTGTCAGGGTCCTGCAAACCGTCGATGACGTCGAAATGGTGCCGTCCCGGATCGACGCGCAGCTTTGCGGTGGGCCATGCCTCGGCTAGCCAACGGGCCTGATCGAGAAAGGCGGGGCGTTCTTCGGCCCCGACCCAGACGGTCACCGGAATCGATCTGGGATCGGGATGCAGCGCCGGGCTTTCGGCCCTGGCTTCATCTTCATCGAGCCGCAGGTCGGCGTTCATCCGTGTCGCCATCAGCGGGCGAAGGTCGGACAGCGGCGAGATCGGGACGATTCGGGAGATCCGCTTCTCCAGGTGCTTTGGAAGCGGCACGTCGCGGCAGGCGAGACGGGCCGCCAGATGCCCGCCGGCTGAATGGCCGCTGACGACGATCGGACCAGCCACTAAAGTTGCGGCATGGGCGACGGCGCTGGCAATTTCAGCGGTGATCGCCGCGACCCGCACCTTGGGTGCAAGGCTGTAGGACGGCATCGCCACGGCCCAGCCGCGTGCGGTCGCGCCCTGTGCAAGATGAGAGAAGCTTCTGCGATCAAGCTCCAGCCAATATCCGCCGTGGATGAAGACCAGAAGCCCCTCGGGCTTTCCGGCGGGAAGAAACAGATCAAGCGCCTGCCTCGGGGAGGGGCCGTAGGGCAGGTTGAGACGGGCGCGGCCAGCCAGGATTTCCAACTCGCGCCAGCGGCGCGCCTCGGTGTCCCAGCGGGCGGGATAGGCCTCGCCACCCGGAATGAAGCTGGCGTTCGCGTAGGCGATGTCCGGGTCCATTTCACCCCCTTCGGTTTTCGTCTATATATCTGGACAACACCCCCGCGCCTATGCTTTGCCGTTCAAAATTCTAAACAGAGGTGACCCATGCTCGATTCTCCAACCAAACTTGCCAGCCTGCTGAAAGATCCCGACCTGCTGGCAACCAAGGCTTATCTGGCCGGCGAATGGGCGGATGCCGATGACGGCAAGACGTTCGAGGTCACCAATCCCGCCCGCGGCGATGTCATCGCCAAGGTCGCTGATTTGGGGCGCAAGGAATGCGCGCGCGCGATAGCCGCGGCGGAAAAGGCGCAGAAGGACTGGGCAAGCTGGACCGGCAAGGAACGCGCGGCGGTGTTGCGCAAGTGGTTCGATCTGATGGTCGAAAACGCCGAAGACCTGGGCACGATCCTGACCGCCGAACAAGGCAAGCCGCAGGCCGAGGCCAAGGGCGAGGTGCTCTACGGCGCGTCGTTCATCGAATGGTTCGCGGAAGAGGCCAAGCGCGTCTACGGCGAGACCATCCCCGGCCACCAGCGCGACAAGCGGATCACGGTGATCCGGCAGCCGATCGGGGTTGCGGCCTCGATCACGCCGTGGAATTTTCCCAATGCGATGATCACCCGCAAGGCCGGACCCGCGCTGGCGGCAGGCTGTGCCTTTGTCGCCCGCCCCGCCGCAGAAACGCCGCTGTCGGCGCTGGCTTTGGGCGTTCTGGCCGAACGGGCCGGCATCCCGAAGGGCGTGCTGTCGATCATCCCCTCGTCGCGGTCCTCAGACATTGGCAAGGAGTTCTGTGAGAACCCGGTGGTGCGCAAGCTGACTTTCACCGGCTCAACTGAAGTGGGTCGCATCTTGCTGAAACAGGCGGCAGACCAGATCATGAAATGCTCGATGGAACTGGGCGGCAATGCGCCTTTCATCGTGTTCGACGATGCCGATCTGGATGCGGCCGTCGAAGGCGCGATGATCAGCAAGTATCGCAACAACGGCCAGACCTGCGTCTGCGCCAACAGGATTTATGTGCAGGCCGGGGACTATGACGCGTTTGCACAGAAGCTGAAGGCCGCCGTCGACAAGATGAAGGTTGGTGACGGGTTGGAGGACGGATCACAACTGGGTCCGCTGATCAACAAATCCGCGGTCGAGAAGGTTGAAGAGCATATCGCCGACGCCAAGAAGAAGGGCGGCAAAGTGCTGACCGGCGGCAAGCCGCACGCGAAGGGCGGCACGTTCTTCGAGCCGACGATCATTACGGGTGCGACGCAGGACATGCTGTTTTCGAAAGAGGAAACCTTTGGGCCGCTGGCGCCGCGGTTCAAGTTCGATACCGTCGACGAGGTGATCGCGATGGCCAATGACACGATCTTTTGCCTTGCCGCCTATTTCTACGCCAAGGATCTGAGCCGCGTCACGAAGGTGGCCGAGGCGCTGGAATACGGCATGGTCGGGATCAACACCGGCCTGATCTCGACCGAGGTGGCGCCGTTTGGCGGGGTCAAGCAATCTGGGCTTGGCCGCGAAGGGTCTCGCCACGGGATGGATGAGTTCATGGAGATGAAATACATCTGCACCTCGGTCTGAGGGGTCCTGCGTCCACATGTGGACGGGGATCAAATCCCTTGTTTATCAACGAGATGGCCTGAGGCGTTAGGCCATCTTTAACGGTTTCGTCGGGGCGCGCGGTGGCGATTGACACAAGATGCGGTCCCTGCCACTTCAGCGAGATGGGGGCCTGGCCGGGCCAGCGGAACCTGACATGACGCAACGCCAGCCGGCGTGATGGCGAATGGCGGCTGTGAGCCCTCTTTACCGATTTTTCGCAACACGGCTAAGGTCCGCAGTCTCAGGAGGGGCGAAAATCGTGGCAAAACCTAGCGGCGTCTAGTGGAGTGAAGCCACGAATTTGTTATCGAAGAATTTCTTAGGTTTTCAATAATCCATAGTCTCTGGTCAAGAACGGTCGCTTTTGACCGGTTGATCGCGGTATGGCGTGAGTGTTGGCATTCGGGACAAGGAAAGCCCTCACTTCGAACTTGGCGCGTCACCCAATGAATTTTTTTGCGATTTGCGCACATACGTCAACACAACGTGTATTGTCCGTTTGCGCGATTACCATCATAACATGCGCCATGTGGCTCAAAACGCGCCTTTTTCTGGTTGCTTTGTTGGTTGGTGCAGTGTTTGCGCAAACCAGTCTGGCATCCGTTTCCAGCGTGAGTTCAGCCCCAATGCTGGCCATGCAGGCCAATTGCTGCCCGAACCATTGCCCCGACACGCCCGACTGCGATGCGGCCTGCATGGCCGCAATGCAATGCGGTGTCGCGCCGATTGTCCTTGGGCTTGATCCGTCTGGTGCGGATGTCGGTCAGCCTGCAAAGACGGCCGCGTTCTTGCCGGTGCGGGTGACTGCCAATCTGCAACCCCTGACCGACGGCCTGCGACGACCGCCAAAAGCGTAACGGATCGGGTGCCCGACGCACCCCGGATTCGCCCGCCGATATGACGTAACGACACCTTACAGGTCGATATGCCGAT
>JBBKVT010000176.1:0-4601 GCA_037968535.1 Paracoccaceae bacterium | reverse complement strand
GATCTCGACAGTACAGACGGAGAGTGCAGCGAAGGTTGGCTACCGCCCGTCGAGTTTTTCGCTGCGATCGCAACCCACTGAAAGCAGCCGTTGGCGAGCGGCCAGCGAATTGGCGCTTTGTCCGCAGAGCGGCCCTTCGCAGCGGCGGCAGTGTATGTCCGCTTTCAGGCCTTCCTTTACATGAGAGGGGGGGGTATCCAAAAATTATGCTGCCTACCCCTGACCGGTCGGACAACATCTGTTTTTGCGAGTTCGTATTTGGAGAAAAAAGCCCAATTGAATGCGCGTGCAGGACATCAGTGGGGCGGACCGGTGCGTATAGCGTTGACTGCATCGACCAACCCAAACTCATCATCTTGGACTGTACAGACGCCTAGAATTTTGTGAGCTGATATATCAAAGCGACTCTGCCCCATCTATCACAAGGGCATGCCCCGTCATGAAAGACGAGCGATCTGACGCCAGAAACACGATGCTTTGGGCAATTTCATCAGGCGTGCCCCAGCGACCCATCGGGATGGATCTTGCGACATAAGTTTCTAGCGCGGGGCGTCCGCCCATCTGCTCTTCAAAGCCGGCATTGAATGCGGTGTCGACGAAGCCCGGACACAAGGCATTGCAGCGGACATTGTAGCGGGCGTAATCCACGGCAATCTGGCGCGCCATCGCGATGACCGCATGCTTGGTGGTGGCATAGGCGATCATCTCTCGATCATACTGCACGCCAGAGTTCGAGGCCGTAATAATGATCGAACCGCGCTGTTGGGCGCGCATGGTCGGCATTGCGGCCTGAACTGCGACAAAATGCGAACGTACGTTAAGTCGCCACGATGCATCCAACTGATCTGCGGTGACGTGTTCAAGTGCACCGGGGATCTGGATGCCCGCATGCGAATGCAGCACGTCAAGCCGTCCGTGGCGCCGTGCCACTTGCTGGATACAGGCCGTCAGGTCTGCATCATCCGTTACGTCGAGTGTTTGTGCCTCGGCGTGCCCACCGGTTTGCGAAATCTGGGCCGCGACAACCCTGGCCCGGTCGCCATGGGCATCGGTAACGATCACAGTGGCTCCTTCGGCAGCAAGCGCAAGCGCCCCCGCCTTGCCAATCCCGGACCCCGCGCCAGTCACAAGTGCTACTCTGTTCTGCAACAACATGGCACCGGTCTTAATTCTTGTTAGGCTTGCGCCCGCTTTGCAGTATCGCCTGTGAGGTTATCAAAAGGCACAGCGATATCGTCAGAACCATCGTGCCGATCGCGTTGACCTCTGGCGTGACACCCCGACGAATGGACGAGAAAATGTAGATCGGCAGGGTGGTCTTTGAACCGGCCACGAAGAACGCGATGATGAAATCGTCGAAGCTGAAGGTGAACGCCAGAAGGAATCCGGCAAGGATAGCGGGCGCGATCTGCGGCAGAGTGACTTGCCGGAATGTGCCAAATGGCGTCGCGCCCAGATCGGCAGAGGCCTCAATCAGGCTGCGGTCCATCCCTGCGACCCGTGCGCGCACGATGATGATGACAAGTGCCATCGTGAAAAGCCCATGTGCGGCGATCAAAGAGCCATAGCCAAGCGAAAGTTGTGGTGCTGCTTCGGCCACGGGCCACAGCGCTGCCAGCAGCGGGTTGAGCCAGTCGAACACCGTGACCAACGCGATCAGCGTTGCGATGCCGATCACGATGCCCGGCACCATCACCGCGATGTAGATCAGCGCATCGAACACCTCCCGCACCCGCCCCTTCACCGATTGCAGCGCCAATGCGGCCATTGTTCCAAAGACCGTCGCCAAGGCGGCCGATACAAGCGCGACGCCAAAGCTTGTCTGGAACGCCTCGACCACAAAACGGTTAGACAACGCCTTGCCATACCATTGCACCGAAAAGCCGGTGAACTGGCTGGCCGCGCGGCCCGAATTGAACGAAAACAGCGCGATGATCCCAATGGGGATGTACAGGAACAGGTAAACGGCAAAGGCGTATAGACGCATCAGGTCCTCACATCAACGACACTTCGTCACGGCCACCTGCCCATCGGCGCGTTGCGCGCATGTAGGCGGTGACAGTGACAAGCATGATCAGCACCAGCGCCATCGCCACAGCCGATCCATAGGCCCAGTTGCGCGATTGCAGAAACAGGTCGACCAGCGCGTTGCCGACGAAGAACACCTTGCCGCCGCCCAACATCGCGGGGATCAGGAATTCCCCCATCAGCAGGATGAAAACCAGCATGCAGCCTGTCGCGACACCGGGCATCGACAGCGGCAGGGTCACGGTCAGGAACGTGCGCAGGGGCGGTGCCCCAAGGTCGGCAGAGGCTTCCAGCAGGCGCTTGTCCAGCCGTTCAAGGCTGACGTAGATCGGGAAGACCATCAAAGGCAGGTAGCCATAGACAATGCCGACCAGAACGGCGAAGGGCGTGTTGATAAGCCGAATGTCTTCCAGCCCGATCGCGGCCAGCAAAGCGGGTATGCCCCGCCCGCCGAGTAGGAAAATCCAAGCATAGCTGCGGATCAGGATGGAGGTCCAGAACGGCACGATCACAAGGATCAGCAGCATGGTGCGCCATTTCGGGCTGGCCCGCAGCGCCAGAAAATAGGCCAACGGATAGGCGATCAGCAGACACGCGATGGTGCCGATCGGGGCCAGCGTCAGCGTGTTCTTGAACGCCGTCCAGCGCGCGCCGAGGTTCAGGAAGTTGTCAAAGGTGAAGGCGGGGGCATAGCCACCGGCTGGCCCCCGCTCTCCAAAGCTGAAGACGAAAACGACCACAAGCGGCAGCACCAGCATGGCAAAGAACCATGCCCCCGCGGGAAGCAGGAACAGGGCTGTGCGGTATCTTGGTCGCATCGCCATCGGGTCAGGCCGACTTGAAACGCGCCATCAGCTCTGCCCGGTTCGGATCCGTCAATGTGGCGGCGGCACCGAACTCAAGCGCCGAAAGAAGATCGGCAGCCGGGTAGAGGATGGGGTCGTTCAGGATTTCGGCCGGCAGCAGCGCATTCACGCGCGCATCCGCAACCGGATAACCGTGGAACAGCACCTCTTTGGCGTTCACTGCCGGGTCCAGCAGGAAGTTGATCAACGCATAGGCGGCGTCAGGATGCGAAGCGCCTTTGGGAATCGCGTAGAAGTCGGACCACAATTCACCGCCTTCGCTGCCCAGTACATACTCGATTTCCGGCATGTCGCGGTTCATCTGCTTGCCGTCGCCTGTCCAGCATATCGTCATCCACGCATCGCCAGAGCGCATAGATGGCTGGTAGTCAGAGTTGATGGCAAAGAGATGCGGCTTGGCGTCAATCAGCAGCTTCTCGGCCTGCGCAAGCTCTGCTGGGTCGATCGAGTTGAAGGAAAAGCCGAAGTATTTCAGCGCATTGCCGATGGTGGTCAGCTGGTAGTCATGAACCATGGTGCGGCCCGAAAACTCGTCCATCGTCATGTCCCAGAATTCCTTCCAGGTGGTCAGCTTTTTGCCATTGGTGTGGTTGTTGTTGACGGCAAATCCGGTGGTTCCCCAGTTCTTGGGAACGGCATAGACGATGCCATCCACCGTGCCCGGCCCGGCAAAACGTTGGTCAAAGGACGCCGCGTCATAGTTGGGGATGCGCGACAGGTCCAACGGTTCGATCAGGTCTTCCGAGACATAGGTGGTGATGGTGTAGTTCGTCGGCACGAAAACGTCCCAACCGGACCCACCCGCCTGCAGCTTCGCCAGCATCTCTTCGTTGGACCCGAAAACGCTCATGTCCACGGCGGCCCCGGTTTCAGTGGTGAACGCCTCCAGGTTCGCCGGATCATGATAGTTTGGCCAAGTCGCCAGAACCACGCGGTCGCCGATATTGCCCTGCGCCCATGCCGCACCGCGCAGGCCGGGGACGGCAGATCCCAGAACCGTGGTTGCAAGTCCAAGTCCGGTCACGCCCAGGAAATGCCGGCGAGAGACCGATCCTTTCTTGTAGCGCATAAGTTCTGCCATGAATTTTTCACGAGATATGAAGTCAATCTTGTCAGTCATTTTCACTCTCCAGGTTGGTTTGGGGTTTCAGTCGTCTGCCAGTATCAGCGCACTTCCCTCAGTCCATGTTGCAATGGCCGCGTCAGCGGGTTCGAACGCACCATCTGTTGCTTCGGCCTGACGCGGGACCAGAACAAGGAAGTCGCCAAGATCCGCGTGCCGGACGAGATATTCTGTATGTTCACCCAGAAAGATCCGGGTCACGATCCGGACCGGATGGCTAACGCCGCCGTCGGGTTTGCGCGTCAGGCGGATCTGTTCTGGCCGCAGACTGGCCGAGCATTTTTGACCTGCGCGCAGGTCTTGGGTCGACTGGCCGGAAATCACATGGCCTCCGTCAACGGCAAGGCTGCAGCCGTCTTTCGATGCTTGCTGCACCGTTCCTGCAAAGAAGTTGGACTTACCGACGAAATCGGCAACATAGCGGTTCTTGGGCCGGTCATATAAATCGCGCGGGCTGCCGACCTGCACAATCTGCCCCCTGCGCAGGATGCATATGCGATCCGACATCGACAGAGCCTCTTCCTGATCATGGGTGACCAGAACGAAGGTGATGCCCAGACTGCGCTGAAGGGTCTGCAATTCAA
>JBBKVT010000175.1:0-2797 GCA_037968535.1 Paracoccaceae bacterium | reverse complement strand
GGCAACACTCTTCCGGATTCAGCGCCCGTGAAGCGGATTGACGCCGGTTTGAGAATACACTCACACACAATTGCCCTCGGTGGTTCCTCAGGCTCCCTGACGTGGCACTTCCTTCACACAAATTCAGCGGCAAACGAAAGACCAGTGAATCGCAGAAGGCAGTCTGCACCCTTCGTCGATGCTGAACCCCCCGAAAATGGACCACGGTGCTGACTCGGTGATGAGTCTGATAGCAAATGTATGCAGCCACGTTGGGCACAAGTGAACCAATCTCTTGATAACATACAACAAAATTGGCTCCGGCGGTAGGGATCGAACCTACGACCAATTGATTAACAGTCAACTGCTCTACCGCTGAGCTACGCCGGAACACCGGGGCGATATAACAAGGGGGGCAGTCTCCGTCCAGAGGCATTTGACACAAATTCCGGGCGAGGTCGTTAAGTCATCTGCGGCTGAAGTTTGCTTGAAAAGATATTGCCGGCTCCGCCACGGCGAGGCTGCGCGAACAAAGGTCGATGAGATGTGCAAAGAGATTGCGTTCAGCGGCGGGGCGCAGGGCAACCGGCGTGTCGTGATAGACAATCGCGGCAAGGTCGGGGATTGTTTGTGGCTGCGGGCCCAAAGCGTTCAGAATGGCGGCCTCGCGCAATTCGCGATGACGGATCAACCACAGGGCCCGCGCCTTCGGCTTTTCGATCGGTGCGCCATGGCCGGGGAAATAGATTCGATCGTCGCGGGCGGCGAGCGCGCGCGTCGACGACATGAAAGCGCTCAGATCACCGTCGGGTGGCGAAACCAGAGACGACGCCCAGCCCATCACGTGGTCGCCGGTGAAAACCGCATCGCCCCACGCAAACGACAAATGATTGCCGAAATGACCGGGGGTCCAGAGCGCGGACAATGTCCAGCCCTCGCCGCTGATGGTGTCGCCATGGGTCAGCGCCTCATCCGGCGCAAAACTGACATCGACGCCTTCGCCGCCACCAACCCCGCCAAGCGTCGCGAGCTTTTGCATCAGTGGGCTGCGTCCGGCCCGGCTGTCGCCGAATGCCAACACGGGGGAACCGGCGCGATCCGAAAGATGCCGTGCCAGTGGCGAATGGTCGAGATGCGAATGGGTTACCAAGATGTGACTGACTTGTTCGCCGGGGGCCAATGCCGCAAGGATTGCGGCGAAATGCACCGGATCATCAGGGCCAGGGTCGATGATCGCGACGCGACCCTCCCCAAGCACATACGTGTTTGTACCCCAATGCGTCATCGGCGACGGGTTCGGCGCCAACACGCGGCGGAGTCCGGGTTCGAGTTGGACTATCGCTGGCGGGCGATCTTGTGACATATTAGCTTCCTTCCCGACCTGCGATGAGGATAGTGATAGCTCATGACCTTCGACTGGCTCAAACGCTATATGCCGCGCGGCATCTATGGCCGTGCCGCGCTGATCCTTCTGGTGCCGATCATCACGTTGCAGGTGGTGGTCTCGGTGGTCTTCATCCAACGGCATTTCGAGGATGTGACCCGGCAGATGACGCGAAGCCTAGTTCTGGATCTGGAATACTTGCGCGGTGGGGTCGAGCGGGCAGACACACTTGAAGCCGCGTTGTTATTTTCGAAGTCGATAGAAAAGCCTTTGGATTTCGCCGTGGATATTCCTGCCAAACGTCAGGCAAGCGGAGATACACGGATTTTTTACGATCTGTCCGGTCGGGTCGTGATCCGAACTCTGCGTGAGGAAATTGACCAGCTGACCGCTGTTGATCTGGCGCAGAACAGTCGCCGGGTACTGCTTTGGATCGAAACACAGCATGGGCCGATGTTCGTTTCTGTCAGTCGTGGCAGAGTATCGGCGTCCAACCCGCATCAGTTCCTTGTCCTGATGGTTTTCGTGGGCGCGGTCATGTCATTGGTTGCATTTCTGTTTTTGCGCAACCAGCTGCGCCCGATCCGCCGTCTGGCGCATGCCGCCGAGGCCTTCGGCAAGGGCCGTATCATGCCCTACAGGCCATCGGGTGCGGCAGAAGTGCGGTCCGCCGGGAATGCGTTTCTGGACATGCGCAACCGGATCGAGCGGCAGATAGAACAGCGCACGATGATGCTGTCAGGCGTCAGCCACGATCTTCGCACGCCGCTGACCCGGTTGAAGCTGGGACTGGCTATCATCGGTGACGGGCCAGAGGTGCAGGATCTGACCCGCGACGTAGAGGAAATGGAACGACTTCTGAACGAGTTCCTGACCTTTGCCCGCGGCGACGCGCTGGACGACCTCGCCGAGGTTGATCCCGTTGCGCTGGTCCAGGATCTGGTTGAGACGGCGCGACGAGGCGGTGGCAAGGTGACGACGGGATTGATTGAAGGCGAAGGGATGGTGATGCTACGTCCGGTCGCGTTGACACGCGCGCTCGACAACCTTGTCGGCAACGCCCTTCGCTACGGAAAACGGGCGATTCTGAGCCTGTCCTTGACGCCGCGGTTTCTTCGGATCGCAGTCGAAGATGATGGCCCAGGTATCCCGCAAGGTCAGCGCGAAGAAGCGGTCAAGCCGTTCTCGCGGCTTGATACTGCGCGCAATCAGAATCGTGGTAGCGGGGTCGGGTTGGGGCTTGCCATCGCCAACGACATCGCACGGCGCCACGGCGGGGTATTGCGGCTTGAAGACAGCACCGAACTCGGGGGCCTTCGCGCGGTCATCGTGTTGCCGCGTTGACAAGCCGGGACGTTGGTAGGCCCGGAGGGACTCGAACCCCCAACCAAAGCGTTATGAGCGCTCTGCTCTAACCAATTGAGCTACAGGCCC
>JBBKVT010000174.1:0-11748 GCA_037968535.1 Paracoccaceae bacterium | reverse complement strand
AGATACAGCAGCGGCATCGCGCGCGAGGTGATTTGCTCGGTACATCCGTAAGGATATCGGTCGAGCGCGTTCAGCAAGCCGGCAGTGTCGAACTGCGCCAGCGGACCAATGGCAAGCGTAGCTGATCCGGTGCCGGGATAGAGACCTGCAAAGACGTTGCGATCGAGAGTGAAAGTAGCGCCAACGGCCAGATCAAATCGACTTGTGCGTGCAATCTCGGGATCGTTGACCTGCACAGGCAGGCTGAGGGTCTTGATCAACAGCTTTCCGTCGGGCGTCGTCAGGTTTACGACGATGCTATGAACTCCGGTTTGCTCGGCCTTGATCGGCACTGTAACGCGCGCGGTGGATTGTTCCGTCAGATCGACACCGCTCGGCAAGGGCCCCACGAGTTTCACGCCGTTTGCACTGAACTTCAGCCCCGCAATGCCTGTGGGCCCTGTCGCATGGGTGATGTCGAGTGTGAGTTGTGCGGTATCACCGGGGGCCATGAATCGAGGCAGTGATGCGGTGACAACCACGGGGTCGCGCACAAGGATGTCAGTGCTGGCCTGACCAACGCCGGTCTTCGACCAGACCACCGCCATCAGCCGCACAGTGCCATTGAATGCGGGCAGATCGAACGTGGTGCGCGCAATCCCATCCGGCCCGACAGTGACAGGCCCGGCGAAATAGGCGACGAGTTCCTCGGTCGGCGGCGGTGACTGCATCCGCATCTGCGCGGCAGCATCGCCACCGGATCGCAAAGCACCCATCGCTCCGTTCATCCCGTCGATCAGGCGGCCGTAGACATCGCGCAGTCCCACCCCCAGCCGACGCTGGCCAAAGTAGTAGTCGATGGGATCGGGGGCCTCGAACCCGGTCAGATTCAGAATTCCCAGATCGACCGCGGCAATGGTTGCATAGGCGGTTTCTCCGGGCGCGATACCGTCGACCTTCAACGCGACGGGCAACGTGGCGCGTGGCGCGGCCTCTGGCGGCAGTTGGAAACCCGCGTCGAGCCGATGCGGCCCAGGATCAACGGTGGCATAAGACAGCCCCAAAGATCGCGCCGGATTGCGTCCGGCATCGACATCCATCGGCCGGATCACCGACGCGGTGACATAGGCCCCCGCGCCCCAGTCGTCTGTCACCGGCAGGCGGACAAGGTTCTCGCCTTCGATGACTTCGACCGCAACCATGTCAATCAGCCGGTTCGACACCACGCTGACCAATGCCTTTCCGGGGTAGCGCGGCACGATCCGAACTGTCGCGGTTTCACCCGGCAGGTAAGACGGTTTGTCCAGCGACAGTTCCAGCGTGTCCGGCGTTAATGAGGCGTCGGCCCCGCCATACCAGCCCACATTGAAATCCGTCGAAGCGGCGGCGTAGTCGCCACCCAGACGCTCGACCTTGATCTCGTAATGGCCCCAGTCAACCGCCGCCGAAACCGAGACGGGTGCCGCGCCAAGCGTTACATCGCCCGAGGCGACACGGCTGCGTGTGGTCGTCGGTTCCCAATTCCAGTTGCCGTAGCTCTGATACCATTGATAGCGGGTCTCGATGCGGTTGATGGTCCAGCGTACGTTCATTGCGGCAGGCTGCTGCGCCGCGTCCAGCGCGATCAGGCTGAAGTTCGCCTCACCGCCTTCGGGCAGCACATCGTCAAAGCCGGGCTTGATGCCGATGACCGGGCCATCAGGCGCAATCGCGCGGGTCAGGCGTCGTTCGACCGGACGACCGGACCCTTCAGCCACCCGCACGACAAACGTCGCGTCCAACGGCACTAACGCCGCTTCGGTCGCCGGGAATTCAACCGCCAGGGTCGCGCGGCCCTGCGCATCAGTGCGAGCATCCCGCGGCAGTGCCGTTATGCGACGCTCGAACGGTTGGTCGTAACGGCCAAAAAGATAACCGGGATAGCCCTCGACAATGCGGGCGGCATCCAGAACCACCTCACCCTCGATCGCCAGATCAGACCCCGGTGACCCGAACAGATAACGCGCCTCGACAGCTAGCGGCGGCCGATCAGTGATCCGAAGCGGCCCTTCGGGCAGCGACAGATCGACGTCGATCCTTTCCGGCAGGAAGTCCTCGACCAGAAGGCTTGTCGATGCCAAAGGCGCCGCGTCGGGATCGGTGAACAGGTTCAACCGCCAGGTGCCGCGGGGCGCCCCGCCGGCGACCGGCATCGCAAAGACATGGCCACCGGCAACCGCATTGGCCGAAAGCTGGCGACTGTATTCGACCCCGTCGGGCCGCATCAGGACGGCCGTCACCGGTAGCCCGAAAATCGCCTCGGCATTGTCGTCACGGGTCAGCGCGGTGGCGAAGATCGTCTCGCCCGCGCGGTAGGCTCCGCGATCGGTCGTCAGAAACATGTCGACCGGTCCCGCAGGTGCGCGACCCTCGACACCCCGATCCGATAGGTCGAATTCCGGGTCGGTCAGTGGCAGGAAGGCAAAATCCGTCTCGCCATCACGCACCGTCACCATCGCAGGCGCGGACCCACCGGATCCCCGCACCAAGCCCGGATCGAACCGCGCATAACCTTCGGCATCGGTGACAGCCTCGGCAAGCACGGCATTAGCGCGCGACAAGAGTTGAACAGCGATACCTGCCACCGGTTCGGCGCTGGCAAGCGAGCGCACGATGACATGCAACCCGTCCGTGCCGCTCATCGTTCCAAGCCCAAGGTCGCTGACCACGAACCACTGGGTTGCCGGCGCGTTCTGGTAGGGATCGGCATCCGGGATCGCCGCCTGTAGCGCATAGATGCCCGGGGGCAGCTGCCCGACTGCCTCGCGCATTGGCAACAGCGTGGTCACGTCCTGATTAAGTTCCATCTGCGTGTCGCCGGTGCCTCGCCAGACCTCTTCAGCGACGTCGGACGCAAAGGTTTCCTCTTCCCACGGCGACAGGGGCGCACCGAAGTAATCGCTTTGAATCGCGCGAAGAAGATTTCGATCGCTGATCCGGCGCAAGATCAGATCGACCTTCGGGGAATTGACGGTGACGACAGGCAGCGCCGCCTGACCCGCAGCGGGCAGGATATATGACCGCCCCGGAAACCGGACCGAAGCCGAGCGATCCCGGACATAGAGGGCCAGGGAAACAGACTTCGCCATCTCTTCGCCCGACGCTGCGGGCAAGCCGGCACGGAACGTTACCCGGTAACGCGACCCATGGGTGACACCGTCAAGGCAAAGCTGCGACTCGCTGACATCGACCGAGAACGGCCCTTCCGGCATCTGCACGAAGGGCGCGTAATCGACGCCTGCCTGCACCAGCGGCTCACTGAAAGTCGCACAGATGCGCGGGCTGGCGGCATCGCTGTCGACCTGATGTTCGATGATGCGGAAGCCGTATTTTCCGATTGCATCCTCCAGGGCGGCAGCGGTGTCGTCGCGCGGCTGAACATCCTGCGCCAACCTCAAGGCCGGGATCATCTCGCGCCCGCGCCCTTGCAGTTCCAGCGCCGTCGCCAACTGTGCCAGCGCCGTTGCCTGTTGGCCCTCCGACGCGGTGCGAAGATAGGCATTGATCGCCGCAGAAAGTGCCCGGACCCCGTAAGCTTCGCGCTGCTCGTTGTCATTCATCGCGATGGAGCCGGCCAGTTGACCATAGTCCAGCCAGTCACCGGGCGCGTCAGAAATTGCAGCGGCAGAACCCATCGCCCGCAATGCCGCCAGAAAATTTCCGGCAGCGGCCAGATTGCGCGAGGATGCGATCAGATCGGGCAGAGTCCAGCTGTCTGCCGGGTGCAGTGGCCCAATTCCGCGAGCCTGCTCGTGGGCGGTGGCAATATCATCGGCCGACAGGAACGAAAGCTCCTGCATCCGAATCGGCGCGGTGTTCAGGATCGCCGGATCGGTATCCAACACCACTGCCGAAACAGCGCCGTCATAGGCGACTCGTTCCGAGATATCGGATTTCGGAAAGCAGGCGTTCGATCGGGTGTTGAAAGTGAACGCGCGGCAAGCCCGATCATTCAGGCATGCTGCCTGACACGCGCCCAAAGTCGTGTCGAAGATGGTCTTCAGATCGGAACCGTAGAAATCAACGTCCTGAGACACAACGAGCCGCCGTTCGGGCACCGTGTCTTGAGCCTGAAGAGTGGTTGCCAGACTGAGGCTGACGATCAAAAACAAAACAAGGTGACGCATCGGAACCCTCCTCGCTGACGTGACCATGCTGACACGAAGCCAGGCCCTCTGACAACTGAGACGAGCGGCGATTAACACCCTGTTCACCCCGCCCCGGCTAGGGTCCGTTTCGTTACAAGCTGCCCCTCGCTCATGGTTGGAGAGATGGAATGAGCCATATGGAATCGCTGTCCCAGGAACGCCGCGCCCGTCTTGCGGCGGAACGGCTGCTGGACGCCAGGCAGGCCGAACTGTTCGCTGCCAACAAAGAGCTTTCGCGGCACGCCTTGGCGCTGTCAGACGAAATTGTCGAAAAACGCGAAGAAGTCGCGGTCGTGCGCACCGAGGCGGACGAGTTGCGCGGTCAGAACAGCCGCGTGCTGTCGGATCTCGAGCAGGCCAATCATGCTATCGTCATCGCCCAACGACGGCTTTGGGATTCCGTCGAGACGATCGAGGACGGCTTTGCAGTCTTCGATGGGCAAAGTCGGCTGGTGGCCGCGAATTCCGCCTATCTGTCGGTCTTCGACGGGATGGACTGTGTTGCGCCGGGAATCCTTTACGACGACATCCTACACATCCTCGCCGAAGAGGGGATCGTCGACATCGGCGACTGCTCTCGGATCGACTGGTGGGCAGGCATGACCGATCGCTGGCGCGGCACGGATCTGGAACCGCGCACTATCAAGTTGTGGAACGGCGGCTTCATCAAGCTGATCGACCGCAGGTCCGCGAACGGCGACACCGTGTCGCTGGCCCTGAACATCACCGACACTATTCGCTATGAACAGGAACTGAAGGAGGCGCGCAGCAAGGCCGAGGCCGCAAATCACGCCAAGTCGGCCTTTCTCGCCAACATGAGCCACGAATTGCGGACGCCGATGAACGGCGTTGTCGGCATGGCGGATATTCTTGCCGAAACGACGCTGACTGAAGAGCAGCAGATCTTCGTGGAAACTATCCGATCGTCGGGCGAAGCATTACTGGTCCTGATCAATAACGTGCTCGATTTCTCGAAGATAGAAGCAGACCGGCTGGTGCTTCATCCAGAGCCGTTCGATCTGGAACGCAGCATCTACGACGTGGTGACGCTGCTTCAGGCAAGCGTTCACGACAGTGACCTGCATCTGGTCGTGGATTACGACATGTTCTTGCCGACCCGTTTTGTCGGTGACGCTGGTCGCATCAGGCAAGTGCTGACCAACCTGATCGGCAATGCGGTCAAATTCACCGAACAGGGCCAGGTTCTGGTCCGTGTGGTTGGCCTGCCCGAAGGCGAAAGCGACGATTTCCGAATCCACGTCACAGTCGAAGATACCGGTATCGGCATCCCAGCCGAGATGACCGAGCAGATTTTCGGCGAGTTCACACAAGTCGAGGATGAAAACAACCGCAAGTTCGAAGGCACCGGGCTGGGTCTGGCGATCACCGAACAACTCGTGCGGCTGATGGGGGGCGACATCTGGGTTGATTCGGTCCTGGGAGAAGGCTCTTGCTTCGGTTTTCATCTGACAATGCACGCGCCAGATGGCCCGGTGACCGAACTGGGTTCTTTGCCCGACTGGATTTCCCGCGTGGTCTTGCTGGACGCGCAGTCACCCGGCAACGCAATTCTGGCAACCCAACTGGCGATGTTTGGCGTCGATCTGCTGCGGCCCAAGGATGGGTTTGGCGCAGCACACGTGCAGCCGAACGACGTGCTGCTGATTGATGCGAAGCTGCCCAACGAATCTGGCCTTGACCGACTTCGGGATTTGCGAATCCAAGGCTGCGCGGCTCCTGCCGTCATCATCAACACCGATGCCGCAATCGACAGCGAGCCTGCCGACCAACCGGTGGCCGTTCAGGCCAAACCGCTGTCCCGGCGGGCGCTGATCGCAACATTGGCCAAGATGAATCAGGCGCCCGATGTGACGGCAGCGACTGACATTCAGCCCGTGCCTGCGCAGCGTCGAAAAATGCGGATTCTGGCGGCCGAGGATAACAAGACCAACCGTCTGGTATTCTCGAAGCTGGTGAAATCGCTGAACATCGAACTCGAGTTTGCGGTGAATGGCCGCGAGGCTTTCGAAAAGTGGCAAAGCTCTCGGCCCGATCTTGTGTTCATGGACATTTCGATGCCGGAAGTGGACGGCAAGGAAGCGACCCGCCTGATCCGTGCCGCAGAACAGACTGCGGATTTGCCGCGAACACCGATCGTCGCCCTGACCGCCCATGCAATGGACGGAGACGACGCCGCGATCCTTGCAGCGGGGCTGGACCACTACCTGACCAAACCGTTGCGCAAGGACGCGATCTTCGCCCGCATCCGCGCCGCAGTCCCCGCAAGCGCAGAGCAATTGGAACCAGAAGCTGACCCGGTCTGCGCCTTGGCGACAGCCGACGGCTGAGCTAGGTTTCGCGCAGAGCTTCCAGAAACGCCGGGCCAAACCGCTCGGCGCGGCGGTCACCCAGCAGCCTAGAAAGCGCGTCCATATCGGCCTGTCGCAAGGTGGCGACCTTGGCCAGCAGCGAGGCAGAGCAGGACATCGGCTTGTCGATTCCCGCATCGCCCCGCGCAAGCTCGGTCTGGATTTCCAGCAACCGATCATAGATGCCTGCGGATGTACGACCGGCCAGTTTACGGCGGCGAGGATGGGCTGGAACCTCGTCCATCCCCGTTACGACGGACAGAAACGCGCGGCCATGACGTTCCAGCTTGGTCGCGCCAACGCCGCTTATCCGCGCCATTTCATCCAGCGAAGCGGGTCGCTTTTCGGCCATCTCAATCAACGTGCGGTCGGTGAAAATCACATATGCCGGCACCCGCGCTGCCTCGGCAAGTGCGCGCCGCTTGGCTTTCAGGGCAGATAGCAGCGGCGCGTCTTCTTCGGATACAAGGGTCTTCACGACAACATGCCGCTCGCCCTTGGTGACGGTGTCCTGACGCAGCGTGATGCCTGCTTCGCCGCGCAGGATCGGGCGCGCCGCTTCCATCATCCGCAAAGCGCCGTGACGCTCTGGGTCGGGGCGCACAAGGTCATGGCCCATCATTTGCCGAAAGATCGCCTGCCACTGGCGACGGTCGAACTCGCGCCCTACGCCGAAGGTCGGCAGCGCGTCATGACCCCGCTGTCGCACCTTGTCAGTGACGGTGCCCGTCAGAATATCAATCAAATGGCCCGCCCCGAAATACGCGTCGGTTCTCAGAATTGCGGACAGCGCTTTGCGCACCGCCTCGGTCCCGTCGAACACCGCCGGGGCTGCGTCGCACAGATCGCAATTGCCGCAAGGGTCAGAGGTTTCACCAAAGAACCCGAGCAGTTTCTGACGCCGACAACCCTGAGCTTCGGCCAGCCCCAATAGTGCGTTCAGCCGCCCGTGATCGGCCATCCGGCGTTCGGACGGTGCGGGGCTTTCGTCGATCTGGCCACGCCGAAATCGGATATCGTCGGCGCCATAAAGCGTCAGGGTTTCTGCCGGTGCACCGTCGCGACCCGCGCGGCCGATTTCCTGGTAATACGACTCGATCGACTTCGGAAGATCGGCATGCGCAACCCAGCGGACATCCGGCTTGTCCACCCCCATGCCGAACGCGACCGTCGCCACCACGATCAGCCCGTCGTCGGTCTGGAACCGGCTCTCGACCACGCGGCGCATATCGGCGTCCATCCCGCCGTGATAGGCGCATGCGGCATGTCCGGACTCAACCAGTGCCCGCGCAAGGGTCTCGGTCTTGGCCCGGGTCCCGCAATAGACGATACCGGACTGGCCGCGCCGCGCCTCGGCGAAGCTGATGATCTGCTTGCGCGGACTGTCCTTGGCGGCAAAGGCTAGATGAATGTTCGGGCGGTCGAACCCGTGCAGGAAAACTTCGGGCGTCGCGTCGTCGAACAGTCGCTCGATTATTTCGGCGCGGGTTTCTTCGTCGGCGGTCGCGGTGAAAGCCGCAAGCGGCACGTTAAGCGCCCGCCTAAGCGCGCCAATCCGCAGATAATCAGGCCGAAAATCATGGCCCCATTGCGAAACGCAATGCGCTTCATCGACAGCGATCAGCGAAGTGCCGATCCGGCGTAGTAGGGTCAAAGTACCGCCCGCGGCAAGACGCTCTGGTGCCATGTACAGAAGCTTCAGCCGACCTGCGTCGAGCGCTTCGAAAACCGCAGACGTTTCCTCGTCTGTGTTTCCCGATGTCAGCGCACCTGCCTCGACCCCAGCCTCGCGCAGCGCACGAACCTGATCGCGCATCAGCGCGATCAGCGGCGATATGACCACCGTAACGCCCGCTCGCATCAGCGCCGGCAGTTGGAAGCACAATGACTTGCCACCACCGGTCGGCATGATGGCAAGCGCGTTTCGGCCGGCCGCAACAGCTTCTACGATCTCGCGCTGACCAGGGCGAAAGTCATCGAAACCGAAAACGGTGGAAAGTAGGTCTGGAGCCTGGGGCATCTGCCTGCGGGTTGTTATCAATCTGCTCGTATGGATCGACCATCCCACATGAAGAATCGGTGAACAAGTCGCAGCCGGCTTCTTTTCAGCGGAAAATATCCCCGCCAGTGGCTTCCACGGCCGACCAGCGTGCGATCTCAGTAAATGGCAGCGTAGTTGTTGATCAGCACAACCCGGATTGCATAAATCGCAATGAGCGCCACCAGCGGCGCAAGATCCAGTCCGCCCATTGGCGGCAGAACCCGCCGGATCGGCCCGTAAAGCGGTTCCAACAGACGGCTGAGTCCGGTCCACAGTTGCGCCACGACAGGCTGGCGCAAATTGAGAACCTGGAAATTGATCAACCAGCTCATCACGATATGCGCGATCATGACGAACCACACGATATCCAGCAGCAGCATGAGGATTTGAAAGATCGAAGTCATATTGGCCTGCCCGTCCGATTTTGCGCCCGCAACACCTATGCAAAGCCGTCCCGGCTGACAAGTGGTCGATCGCCCGGATCGGGTGTCTTGCAAGTCAGGGCCTTTGCTTGTTCACTCGCGCCGAAACTGGCGGAGGCGTCATGGCAGAGTTTTCGGCGCGCAAGCGGATATGGGGCTGGTTCTTCTTCGACTTCGCCAGTCAGCCCTACAACACCTTGCTACTGACATTCATCTTCGGTCCCTACGTAAAGGAACTGTTGGGCGACGGCACGGCGGCGCAAACGGCCTGGGGCTTTGGCATCGGTGGGGCTGGCGTCATTATCGCGCTGCTCGCTCCGGTCCTCGGCGCGATGGCCGATGCATCGGGCGCCCGGATGCGCTGGATATGGGGCTTCTCGGTTCTTTACGTGGTGGGCGCTTTTGGCCTCTGGTGGGCGGCGCCGGACAACTTCAACCTCGTGCTGACGCTGCTCTGTTTTGCCGTCGGGCTGATCGGGATGGAATTTGCAACGATCTTTACCAACTCGATGCTGCCCGACCTGGGAACCCGAGAGATGATCGGCCGGATTTCGGGCAATGGTTGGGCCTTCGGCTATGTCGGAGGTCTGTTGTCGCTTGTCGCGATGCTGGCATTGTTCGCCGAGAACGGCGCGACCGGAAAGACATTGCTGGGGATCGATCCGATCCTCGGTCTGGATGCTGCCGCCCGGCAGGGCACCCGCTTCGTCGGGCCGCTGACTGCGGTCTGGTACGTTATCTTCATGGTGCCGTTCTTCATTTACGTCCGCGACCCCAGACCGGCCCGAACACGACCCGGCGCGACGCGGCAAGCGCTGCAGGGACTTGCCCGCACGATCATCGCCCTGCCCCGCTCGCCCAGTCTGTTCGCTTATCTGGGATCCTCGATGTTCTACCGCGACGCCCTGAACGGCATGTACGTCTTCGGCGGGATCTATGCGGCCGGCGTTCTGGGATGGAGCGTCGTACAAACCGGCGTTTTCGGCATTCTCGCGATTATCACCGGCGCGATCTTTGCCTGGCTGGGCGGCCAAGCCGATAGCCGCTACGGCCCCAGGCCGGTGATCGTCGTTTGCGTTCTGGTGCTGACAGCGACCGCCGTCGCCATCGTGTTTGTGTCGCGCAATTCCGTTCTGGGTGTGCCCGTCGCCGCCGGATCGTCACTGCCGGACATTGCGTTCTATATCCTTGGCGCGACCATCGGTGCCGCGGGCGGAGCGCTGCAATCGGCCAGTCGCACGATGATGGTGCGCCAGGCCAACCCGGCCCGGATGACCGAGGCGTTTGGATTGTATGCCCTTGCCGGCAAGGCGACCTCGTTCATCGCGCCGCTGTCGATCGGGATGGCAACCTATGTGACCGGCAGTCAGCAATTGGGCGTCTCGCCGCTCATTGCTCTTTTTCTTGTCGGGCTCTTCCTGCTAGTCTGGGTGGAACCAGATCCGAACCGAGCAGAAAAATGGTCCGACTCGCCCTTACCCTTTTCCTGACGCTTGGCCTTGCGCTGCCTGCGCTGGCCGATACCCCGGCAAAGCAGCTCTTTGGCAAAATGCGCAGCGCGTCGCCGCATCAATCGGCCGCGTTCGGCAGTTATTCCAAGGGCTGCGTCGCAGGCGCCGCGCAGTTGCCGGAAACCGGCCCAACCTGGCAGGCGATGCGCCTCAGCCGGAACCGGAACTGGGGCCATCCGGACCTGATTGAATTCATCGAGCGGCTAAGCAAGACGGCCGCGCGTCAGCCGGGATGGCGCGGGCTGTACGTCGGCGACATGTCGCAACCGCGCGGCGGACCGATGCTGTCGGGCCACGCCAGCCACCAAATCGGGCTGGATGCCGATATCTGGATGCTGCCGGCGACGCGACTCAATCTGACCGCCACAGATCGGGAAAACCTGTCGTCGATCTCGATGCAGCGGGCGAACGGCGCTTACGTCAACGGCAGCTGGACCGCCGCGCAGCACCAGATCATCAAGGCCGCTGCCAAGGACAAGGCCGTGGCGCGCATCTTCGTCTTTCCGGGCGCTAAGGTGCAGATGTGCAAGGACGAAAAGGGCGACCGCAGTTGGCTGCGCAAGGTCAGACCGTGGTGGGGACATCACTATCACTTTCATGTCCGACTGGCCTGTCCTTCCGGCGCGCGCGGCTGCGCCAATCAAGATCCGCCACCGCCCGGTGATGGCTGTCAGGATGCAGTTGACTGGGTGAACAATATCCTCAATCCGCCGCCACCCAATCCGAACGCGCCCAAATCGGTGCCGCGCCGGGAACTGGTGCTTGCCGATCTGCCTGCTCAATGCGCACCCGTACAATCGTCGCGCTGATCGCGGCTGCGGGGGTTCTGGTCAGCCTTGGATCGTCGGCTGGCTCGCCGTCTCGCGCGGAGTTCGTTGGCAGTTACCGCTGGAAAGGAGACGCCGTCGGGTTCGGCGGATTTTCTGGGCTGGAGCTGGCAGATAACGGAACGGATTTCTGGACCGTCAGCGATGACGGACTCATTGCCAAGGGACAGTTGCGACGGGACCCTGCAACGGGTGTAATAACAAGCGTCGAGGGCTTTGAAGGGAACATCCTGAAGATCTCGACCGGCGAGAAAGTCACGAAAATATATAATGATGCCGAAGGGTTGGCCGTTGCCAAGGACGGCACGATCTATGTGTCCTTCGAAGGCTATCACCGCGTCGCGATGTATCCGACGATGACATCCGACGCGATCAGGATCCCGCGTCCGCAGGAATTCAACGGGATGCAAAA
>JBBKVT010000173.1:0-15573 GCA_037968535.1 Paracoccaceae bacterium | reverse complement strand
GATGGCACCGACAAAGGGGCGACGCGACTTGCGCAAGGCCGGTTCTCGGTTCAGGCAGGCTTCACGGGTCAGGATCTGATGCACACCTCCTGACCTTCCCTGAAACTCAGCCGATCGTCTCGCGGCAGAAAGATCCGCCTCGGTCGCATGAAGAATAAGCTTTCCGGCTTTTCGCCAGTCGAAGGTAATCGCGTGCCGAGTCATGAAATCATGCATCGAGTTGCGCGAGAGATGGGCGATCTTCAGCAAATCAATCGTGTTCCGACGCCAGGCCACTTCTGTGCATTGGCGCAGAAAAGCGACGGCCCATGGCCAGTGTCTGGGTCGCCCTAACCCAGCGGCGCTGACCCCCTGATCTGCGTTCACAAGCATGCGTGGCAACGCCCGCAGGAATCCCGGAGAGCCCAATGCCCCAATTCGGTCGAACAAAAGTTGCCCGGCATTGGCGTGGCTGGTCATTGCCGCTGGCGCGGCCGCTTGCTCGACGACGGTGACGTCATAGCCAATTTCCGCAAGTCGGCAGGCCGACGACAGCCCTACAATTCCTGCGCCGACGACGACGACGGACATTCCGGCACTAGTCACGCGGCAGTCCAGGGCTTGGGATTTTCGCCATCCTACGGATAAGTTCGCTGTGCCAGCGGCGTCGCGCGAATGGCCAATTTGAGTGCTTCGATGAAAACAGTCTCTGCTCGGTTGAAGCGCTTCCGCGGACTTGTTACCAGGAAAATATCAACCGCAGGAGGACTTTTGTAGGGCGGCAACCGCCATAACAGCCCGTCGCGGACATCCCGCTCGGCCACATGGACGGGCAGGGGACCAATGCCCAGACCACACAGTATCATCCGCCGCAGTTCTTCCAGGTGCGAAGATCGCCCCACGATGCGTTGTGTCATTTCGTTGTGCTGGCGCAGCAGCGCAACTGGCCGCAGCGCGTCGTTCAGGTCATCCGTATCGAAAGACACCGCGTCCAGGCCTCGCAAATCACCGAGCCTCAAGTTTCGTCTGCCAAACAGAGGATGCGGTGGGCCACAGTAGAAGCCAAAAAACTCGCGATAGATATTTTCGTAGTCGAGATCGGGTATCCTCCGGCTGACCAGACAGATCCCCAAGCTTGCGATCTTGTCCTGCACCTGATTGGCGACCTCGGCACTTGGAGCGGTCTTGATTGCGTAGCTGACCTTGGGGTGGGCTCTGTAATTTTGCGTCAGGGTTTCGTCGAGCAAGGGGGTCATGACATGGCTGGCAAGGCAGATGGTGATCTTGCCAGAAAGGTCTTGGGCTTCCGAAGCGACGGTTTCCTTGAGCCGCGCAATCCCGCCGTAAATGTCAACGCATTCTTCATAGAGCCTTCGGCCCGCCGCGGTCAGGCTGAAGCTGCCCCGACCCCGTTCGATCAGCCGGCCGTTGACCTCTGCTTCCAGTCGTTGGAGCGCAAGGCTGACTGCCGGTTGACCGCGCAAAAGCCGGTTTGCCGCTCGCGAAATGCTGCCCTCTTCGACGATCACCACGAACGTCCGCAGAAGGTTCCAGTCGAGATTCGAAACGAATCTGTCGTGAGATTGATTAAGCATTAACGAGATCAATAGTCTTCATTACAAATATCAATTACAACAATTCCCTGTGCGGGTGCAATAGTCGGTGGAGCCAGTGACCGCACCGCGCCTGCAGGAGAATTTTGCCGCACATGACCATCCCGGAGCAAGAGTTCGACCGGCGTCCCTGGCTCCTTCTGACACCGGCCCTTCTAAGCATCACCGCGTTGGTTGTCATCCCGATGTCCTTTATCCTGGTCTCTTCATTCTACGAGAATATCGATCTTGCGGTTGACCGGGTTGCCTTCCAGTTTTCCAACTGGACTGCATTGTTCACCGACACGTATTACCTGACCGCCATCTGGAAGACCTTGCGGCTTTCGGTGATCGTGACTGTGTTGGCCGCAGTTCTGGGCTACATTCCGGCCTACTTCATCGCGAGGACGAAGTTCCGGCAGAAATGGCTGCTACTCCTGTTGCTCATCCTGCCATTTTGGGTCAGCTTCATCATTCGCACGTTGAGCTGGATTCACATCCTGGGAAACCAAGGGGCTCTGAACGGGCTGTTCCAGTGGCTTGGCCTGACCGACGCGCCGATTCAGATGATGTACAATGAGACCACTGTCATTGTCGGCTTTCTGCATGTCTTTCTGCCCTACATGATCCTGAACGTTTATGTCTCGATCGACGGCATCGACGAGAACCTGGAACCGGCGGCGCGCACACTTGGCGCCACGCCTTGGCAGGCTTTCCGTGAAGTGACGCTGCCTTTATCGCTTCCAGGTCTCGCGGCGGGAAGTCTTCTGGTTTTCGTGCTTACCGGCGGCAGTTATGTGACGCCGCTGATCCTCGGCGGGCCCAGTGATTACCTGTTCGGCAACCTTATCTACGATGCAGTCGTCAGCGAGTTAAACTGGCCGATGGGCGCGACGCTGTCGTTTACGCTTCTAGTGCTGCTCGGACTCGTGGTGGTGATCTACAGCCGGTTCATGGGCCTCAACCAGCTTTCTAAAGCGTTCAGGTAGGGGACAGAGATGCGTGCATGGAGCTTGATCCGCTTTTACACGATCCTGGTCTACGTGTTCATGTTCGCGCCCATTGCGGTTGTGTTGCTGCTCGCGTTCAACAATTCGCAGTTCGGCGGGTTTCCGATCGACGGGTTCAGCCTGCGCTGGTTCTACAAGCTGGCCGAGAACGAAGCGATCATCCGAGCATTCAAGACCTCGTTTATCCTTGGTCTGCTGACGGCTCTGGTGTCCACCAGTATCGGAGTGTTGGCCTCACTGGCGCTCGTGCGCTACCAGTTTCGCGGCAAGGATCTGATTACCACGATGCTGATTTCGCCGGTGCTGGTGCCAGAAACCGTTCTGGCGGTTGGATTGCTGATATTCCTGCGCTGGTTGCACATGCCGCGGTCCTTCCTGCTACTGTTGCTCGGTCATTCGATCATCGCCCTGCCGTTCGTTGTTCTGGTGGTGCAGGCGCGGCTTGTCGGCATCAAGAAGGAATACGAAGAGGCCGCCCGTAGCCTTGGCGCGAACCCGGTGCAGACCTTCCTACAAATCACGCTGCCATTGCTGATGCCCGCAGTCTTCGCCGGTGCGCTGTTCGCCTTCACCATCTCGTTTGACAACATCACCGCCACGATCTTTTGGCGTCCGACCGGAATGGAAACGGTGCCGACCCAGATCTTCGGCATGTTGCGCAATTCCGTTAGCCCCGAAATCAACGCCCTCGGGTTTGTGATGATTGTGATTACCGTTGGCTTGCCACTGCTTGCGGGCGGCCTGGCACGCTATTTTGCCCGCAAGAAAACCTGACCGGGACAAAGAACCCGACCACTCAACAAGGAGAGAAAGAATGAAGAAGATCGACAGCACGAAACGCTACGAAATGCTGCGTGAAAGGATGGGCAATGGCGATGTGGATCGGCGCTCTTTCATGGGTCTACTGGGGGCCGCGGGGATCACCGCTGGGGTCAGCGGCGGCATCATGGTCGGCATGGCGCAGCAGGCGCGTGCGGCTGGCACGACGCTGAACTTCGAAGGCTGGGGCGGCGTTGTCAGCGAAGCCTTGCGCAAGAATGCGTTCGACCCCTACGAAGTGGCGACCGGCAACACGGTGATCGATTCGACCTTCGGCGGCGAGAACGAAGTGTTGACCAAAATCAAGGCAGCCGGCAGCACGGACGGCCATAATATTCTGCATTCCTCGGGCGTTAGCTGGTATCAGCGCTGGGTCGATGCTGGGTATGGCAGCGAATTGAACGAGGCAAATATCCCGAACCTTGCCAACGTCATGGAAGCCATAATCGCGCCGTTCCGTGCAATCACCCCCAATAGCCTGTCGGCTGTGCCCTACGATTATGGGACCACGGGAATCGCCTACAACACCAAGTATGTCACCAAGGAAGAGGCAGAAGCGCTTGGCGCCAACCTGCTACTGAAGAAAGAGCTGAAGGGCAAAATCGGCGGTTGGAGCGACGCGGCCAACCGCGCCTGGTATGGCGCGCTGCAATCAGGACAAGACCCCAACAACATTCAGGATTGGGATGCGGTTTGGGAGAAAGCACGCGAACATCGCGAGTTGGTGCTGAAATACTGGAGCTCGGGCGCAGAGCTGATGGATCTTTTGGCGAAAGAGGAAATCTATGTGACCGAGGCCTGGTCGGGCCGAGTCGCCGCGTTGCAGGAACAAGGCCATCCGATCGGTTATGTCGATCCAAAGAATGGTCTTGCCTGGATGGAAAGCATGTTCGTTCTGAAGGGCTCGCCCATGGCCGAGTCAGAAGAGTTGCTCAACTTCATGCTGGACCCGGCCACGTCGATCGCGGTGGCTGAAGGGCAGAAATACCCGTCGGCACTCGACCCTAACAAGGTCGAGATGACGGATATGATAAAAGCTCTGCCAGCCTATGACCCAACTGGCAAGCTGGCCAATCTGGTATTCCGCGATCCCGTCACGTGGAACCCGCTAGAGAAGGAATATACCAACGCCTGGAACCGCGTCGCGAAGGGCGGCTAAACCGGGGCGATGTCGATAGGGCGGGTCCCAGTGGGGTCCGCCCTCGTTAGAAGAAACGCGAATTGGGGCCCGATCCATGGCAGGCGTAGAGCTTAAGAACATTGACAAGTTTTTTGGCGCGGTCAACGCCGTGAACAAAGTCAATGTAGAGTTTGAAGAGGGCTCATTTACGACGCTGCTCGGGCCATCAGGCTGTGGCAAGACCACCATCCTGCGCATGGTCGCAGGGCTTGAGGCACCCACCAACGGCGACATCATCATTGGCGGAGCGCGGGTGAACGAGGTGCCGATCCACAAGCGCAACCTTGGGCTAGTTTTTCAGAACTATGCCCTTTTTCCTCACCGCACGATCGGCGAGAATATCGCCTTCGGCCTGAAATATCGCGGTGTCTCGAAAACGGATGCAGCGGCGAAGGTCAAGGTAGCGCTGGATGTCGTGCGCCTGCCCGGCGTCGAAGATCGCTATCCGACCCAGCTATCCGGGGGCCAGCAACAGCGCATTGCGCTGGCGCGTGCAATCGTGATCGAACCGGACGTGTTGCTGCTCGACGAACCGCTTTCAGCGCTCGACGCAAATCTGCGCGAGGAGATGCGGGTTGAATTGAAAGCGATTCAGCACCGGATCGGCGTAACCTCTATTTTCGTGACACACGACCAGTCCGAGGCGTTGGCAATGTCGGACAAGATTATCGTGATGAGCGCCGGCGAAGTCCAACAGGTTGGCGCACCGGAGGATGTCTACAACAATCCGGCAAGCGAGTTCGTGGCGAACTTTCTTGGTGCATCCAACATCTTCGACGTCGACGTGACCGGATCTGATGGCGCCACAATAGCGCTGCGAACGCCACAATTTGGAACGATTGCGGTGCCGCGCGCGCGAGCGGTCAATCTTGGCTCTGCCAAAAGCGGTCGGCTAGTTGTTCGAGCTGAAAAACTGAAGCTGCTTGCTGCGGATGCGTCCGCTGATGCGGTAGTCAGTGCGAAAGGCGTGGTCGAAGCCGTCGACTACCAGGGTCAGGTCGCACGATACTTCGTCCGTGTCGGGGATCTGCAGTTGCAGGCGATGAACATGATCGACGGCCGGCCTTTCGGCATGGGAGCTGAAGTCAGGGTTGCGATCGATCCTGACGATTGCTCCGTTCTGCCGCCAGAGGCGTAAGGACATGCACAAGAGCCATCTTTTTTATCAAACCCGTGCGCGCAGGCCAACACTTTCCAAAGCGCGAGGTGTCTACCTGTGGGACGTGGACGGCAAACGCTATCTTGATGGTTCGTCTGGCGCGATGGTCAGCAATATTGGCCATTCCGAACCACGAGTGCTGGCCGCGATGCGCAGCCAGATGGAAAAATCCACTTTCGGATACAGACTGCATTTTGAAACGGACCCCGGCGAAAAGCTGGCCACCAAGGTTGCGGCGCTATCGCCTGTCGGGATGGAGAAGGTATTCTTCGTGTCCGGTGGTTCAGAAGCCGTCGAAAGTGCTATCAAGTTGGCCCGCCAATATGCGGTGACCGTCGGGCAAGCGTCTCGCTGGAAGGTCATTTCGCGCAGTCCCAGCTATCATGGCTCGACGCTTGGTGCGCTTGCGCTGACTGGCTATGCGCCGTTGTCCGATCCCTTTCTGCCAATGATGCAGTCGATGCCTAAAATTCCTGCCCCGCGGGCCTATCTGGACGGTCTGGATATCGATGACCCTGCGACCGGGGCACATTACGCTGAAATGCTTGAGGCTAAGATCGTGGCGGAAGGGCCCGACAGCGTTCTGGCCTTTATCCACGAACCCGTTGGCGGTGCATCGACCGGCGCATTGGTGCCACCCGCCGGCTATATGTCGGCGGTGCGCGAGATTTGCGACCGCTATGGGGTGATTCTGATCCACGACGAGGTCATGTCCGGCGGCGGTCGGACCGGGCGGTTCTGGGGGGCAGAGCACTGGGGCGTCGCGCCCGACATCATCGCCATATCCAAAGGGTTCGGCGCAGGCTATTCGCCTTTGGGAGCAATGATCGCGCATGAGAAGTTCGTCGAGCCGGTTTTGAACGGTGGTGGTTTCATGCACGGCCATACTTACGCCGGAAATCCCTTGGCTTGCGCCGCCGGCCTAGCCGTACTCGACGTGATTGAAGCGGACGGTTTGATCAGCAATGCAGCGGCCATCGGCGCATTGCTGAAAGCTCGGCTGCAGAACCTGATGCAGCGATTTCCTTTCATCGGAGACGTGCGAGGCGAAGGGCTGTTGCTTGCGTTCGAGCTTGTGTCGGACCGAGAGACCATGACGCCGCTACCGCGAGAGTTGTTGGCTCATGTCGAACTCGTCGAAGTGGCTTATGAACAGGGCCTGATCATTTATTCACGGCGCACCCGCGACGGCGTGGAGGGAGACCATTTCCTTGTCTGCCCGCCGATGATCGCAACTCAGGCGCATGTCGAGGAAATCATCGAAAAGCTTACGGTCGCGCTTGATCTGTTTGCAGCCAAGGCCGGTGTCGCGCAGCTTGGCGTCGCCTGAGGAATGCCGATGTCGAAGATCATTATCTCTTGCGCTGTAACAGGGTCAATCCATACGCCGTCAATGTCACCTCATCTTCCTGTCACTGGCCGCCAGATCGCGGATCAGGCGATCGGGGCGGCAAAGGCCGGGGCTGCGATCCTGCATCTTCATGCGCGCGATCCGCAGACCGGAAAGCCCTCGGCAGAAGTCGAACACTTCATGGGTTTCCTGCCCGCTATCAAAAGTGCCACGGATGCGATTGTGAACCTGACGACCGGCGGCAGCGCCGTCATGACAATCGAACAGCGACTGACAGGCCCGATGGCCGCCGCGCCCGAGATGTGTTCGTTGAACATGGGATCAATGAATTTCGCGCTTTACCCGATGCTGGGCAAACGAACTGAATGGATTCAGGACTGGGAAGAACCGTTCTTGCGGAATTCTGACGATCTGGTGTTCAAGAATACGCCTCGCGATATTGCTGGCGTCCTGCGATTGATGGGGCAGGAACGTGGCGCCCGGTTCGAATTTGAATGCTACGATGTCGGGCATCTTTACATGCTGCGCCACTTTGTCGATCGGGGGCTGATCGAAGCGCCGATCTTCATCCAGTTTGTCATGGGCGTTCTGGGCGGTATCGCGGCCGAGCCGGAACATTTGGTGCATCTCAAGCAAACCGCCGATCGCCTGTTTAGAGACAGCTACATCTTCTCGGTCCTCTCCGCGGGGCGCCAGCAAATGGCGATTGCCGCGATGTCTGCCGGGATGGGCGGCCATGTCCGCGTCGGTCTTGAAGACAATCTTTACATCGCACGCGGTCAGCTAGCGCAATCGAACGCAGAACAGGTCCGCAAAGTCCGCCGGATCGTCGAAGAATTGGGTCGAGAAATTGCAACTCCGGATGAGGCGCGCACTTTGCTGGGGCTGAAAGGCATGGCAGAGGTGGCGTTCTAGACCATGACGGGGATCACGATCAGGCTGGCCGAGCGGGCCGATGCGGCGCGGCTGGACGCAGCGCTGCGCGGACTGTCGCAGACGATGGGAGATACCCACCGAGCCGCTGCCCAAGTTTTGTCCCAAGCCGTATTTGGCGAAGTGCCCGCATGTCACGCAATGATTGTCGAAACAGAGGGAAATGTCGTCGGAGTAGCATTGTTTTCGCCGCTTTTCTCGACGGTGCGGGGCATGTCGGGGGCGTATGTATCGGATCTGTGGGTCGACGCGCCTCGACGAGGAAAACGGCTTGGCCCGCTTCTGCTAGCAGCGGTTCGTGATCACGCGAAGGCGCAATGGGGCGCCGGATTCTTGCGACTGGCGGTCTATGCCGACAACCCCCGCGCAGTCGCTTTTTACGAACGGATCGGCTTTACCGCAATGCAGGACGATATCCAAATGACACTCGAAGGCATCGCGCTGAGCGAAGTAGGGCGGGAATCATGAAAGCGCTGTTCGACGACCGCCAATGGTCCCACGACCCCAAGAACTTCATGGCCAACGGCCAGCCCTTGCCAAACCCCGAGCAACCGCGCCGCATCGAGGTTCTAATGCAGGGCGCCAAAGCCGCGAGTTGCGAGTTTTCCATGCCGACCGATCACGGTATAGGTCCCATCGCTGCGATCCATTCGCCAGAATACCTGACATTTCTTCAGACGATCCATAGCCGGTGGAGCAGAATCGAAGGCGCCTCAAACGAGGTGATCCCGAACATCCATCCAGACCGCCGAACCGCGAGCTATCCGAAATCCGCAGCGGGGCAGGCCGGCTTTCATCAGGCCGACACTGCCTGCCCGATCGCAGCCGGAACATGGGACGCCGCCTATTGGTCGGCGCAGACCGCATTGGGCGGCATCGATGCACTTCTGGCCGGAGAACACGCAACCTACGCTCTCTGCCGACCGCCCGGACACCACGCGTTTGGCGACCTGGCCGGCGGATTCTGCTTTCTCAACAATTCGGCCATTGCCGCCGAGGCCTTGCTGGAGGCCGGCCGCCGTCCTGCCATCATCGACGTCGATGTGCATCACGGCAACGGTACTCAAGGCATTTTCTACCATCGCCGAGATGTGCTGACCGTCTCGATCCATGCCGACCCGATCCGGTTCTATCCGTTCTTCTGGGGCCATGCGGCAGAACGCGGTGAAGGCGATGGACTTGGCTACAACCTGAACCTGCCACTGCCGCGCGGCACATCAGACACCGAGTTTTTGACAGCGCTGGCGACAGCACTCGAGCGGGTCTCTGCGTTCGGAGCCGACGCTATCGTGGTCGCGTTGGGACTTGATGCGCATGAGCGCGACCCGTTTCAGGGGTTCAAGGTGACAACCTCGGGTTTTACCCAAATCGCGCAGGCCATCGCGGCTTTGGATATTGCCACTGTCATTGTGCAAGAAGGCGGATATCTGTCAGACGATCTGGGCGCCAACCTGACCAGCTTCCTCGGGGGGTACAGCCGGAAATGAATACCCAACGCGATTTCGATGGCGCCCGACGATGTCAGGTGGACAGCAGCAGTGTGTTATTTTGGCCCGTGCAATCATCAACGAACCCAAGCTTCTGCTTCTGGACGAACCCTTTTACTCTGGCGCAGTACGCCAATCTTCCGGCGCGCTGGACGGCATTCTAGAATACTTTGGTTCGTGCGCCACTCGGGACTTTGGCAGCCCTGTTGATCGCCTATCCATTGGCCTATTTCTTGGCGATCAGGGAGGGGCCAAAATGGAAGACATTCCTGCTTGTGCTAGTCATCGTTCCATTCTGGACCTCGATCCTGATCCGCAGCTATGCATGGATTTTTCTGCTTGGCGGTCGAGGCATTCCTGCGCTGATGGAATGGATCGGCATCGAGGGCGTCCGGCTGATCAACACTCCGTTCACTGTCCTATTGGGGATTATTTACGGTTATTTGCCGCTGATGGTGTTCCCGATCTTCGTTAACCTCGACCGACTGCATAAGAGATCGTCTGAAGCATCGTCGGATCTGGGATCTCCACCGTGGCGAACGTTTCTGCAGGTCACGTTGCCGCTGTCGGTCCCAGGTATTGCAACCGGATGCATGCTCGTCTTCATTTTATTGAGGGGAGAATTTCTGTTCCCGGCCCTGCTGGGCGGCGGCAAGGTTTTCTTCGTCAGCATCGCGCTCGTCGATCTGTTCCTGCAATCGCGCAACTGGGCCTACGGGTCAGCAGTCACGGTCATGCTCGTCCTGATAATGCTGATCACGGTGACAGTATATATGTAGCTGATGAAATGGATCGGCGCGCAGCGCGACGACGTTGCGACGTTGCGATGTTGCGATGTTGTGATGCTGAGGCTGTATGCGATCTGCATCTATTTGTTCCTGTACTGCCCGATTGGTGTGATTGCGCTCTTCAGTTTCAATGCAGGTCGACATGCGAGCCAGCTTCAAGGGTTTTCAACTGAATTGTACGGCAAGGCATTGTCGAACCCCTTTGTGATGGACGCGTTGACGACCAGCCTGATGGTCGCATTTGTGTTGGCTGCATTGGCGACGGTCTTTGGGACAATGGCCGCGATTGCGCTGCAAGGCGTCAGCGGTACGCTTCGCAATCTCTTCGATCTGCTGATTTATGTAGCAGTGATGATCCCCGGAATCGTCGTTGGAATAGCCACCCTGATAGGGCTCGTGACGCTATTCGACCGATTGAATCCAGTCATCGCGGCACTTTGGTCCGACGCCGGCATCGCTCCACAACTTCACCTGGGACTGGGGTCTCTGATCTCGGCTCATACGATGTTCTTGACGGCGTTGGTGATCAACATGGTGCGATCGCGGCTTTCTGGCATGGACCGGACCGTGATCGAGGCTTCCGCTGATCTTTACGCGACACCGTTTGGAACTTTTCGACAGGTTACCTTGCCGATCATCGCACCGGCGGTGGTCGCGGGTTTTCTCTTGAGTTTCACCTTCAGCTTCGACGATTTCATTGTCATGCTCATCGCGGCCCAGTTTTTGCTGCAACGGGGACGGCGACGGATATGACGCACTGGCCGCAAGTTGCACCGGTCGCGGCAGATTTCGTAAATGCTGACGGCGACAAAAGACTTACCGTTTCAACTGAACGACCTGACTGTCGGCAGCCGTTACTCGCGCTAACGTCCAGACCTGTCTGCCGCAATTCGGACAGGCAGACGGGGTCGTGTTAGTAGTGGTTGGCAACACGTGGCCACAAGAACAACACGCGACAGAAGACCCTGCCGGGATGGCATGTCCTTGACCGAACGTCGGCGGCGGATCTACCGACCAGGCCGGTTCGACCGGTAAGCCGATCGAAGCTGATGTCTGCTTGAAGAAACTAAACTTACCCGAAGTCTCAAGATAGGCTCGTTGAAGCTGACCGAGATTGTCAAAGCCGTTTTCGCGCATGCTTTCAAACAGCTCGCTTCTGCCGATACTGTTCGCGCGCATCACTCTCAAATTGATGACACCGTTACGGACCACTTCTGCAGTAGAGCCGTCCATCAGCCTTTCGAAGCCCTCCGACCTGCTGATCAGCGAGTCGAGGGCCTTGTTGATCAAGACCACCAAAGTGATGACCAGCATGGCATGAAGAAGCGGAACTTCAGGATAAAACATCGCGTCCCCGACTGCCGAACCGAGCGCAATGACCAGAAGAAACTCGACGGTGGACATTTGCGCGATGCCGCGCCCGCCTACCCATCGGATCAGCGCCAGCGAATAACTATAGATGACAACGGTGCGAACCACGATCTCGAGGTAGAAGAGCGGCGGTTCACTGCCCAAGAACATTCGCGTAAGGTCGAAAGGAACCGCGGCGCCGTCCATTCTGCATCCTGACTTCTGCTAGTCCAGATTGGTGCTTAACTCTCGGCGGCATCGTCGGGTTCCGCTTCGCTCGATTGCACGGGGTCGATTTTACGCTATTCTCATAACCTGCCAGGTTCATCGAATCAGGCACGCGGCGGCTGGATTTGGTAGTCAGTTCGCAATCTTGGTTTACGGTTTGCTTTCAAGGAAAAGTGTAAGCAGATGAGCGAAGAGGCCCTGCGGATCGTTCCTTCAACTGCAAGCATTGAAACTGGCCTTTCAGAAGCCATTCGGACTGTTATTGACGGGGTCGTCGGATTCGTTGGTGTATTGACAACCACCGGTGTTCTGATCGAGGCCAATGAACCTGCAATCAGCGCGGCAAATTTAACCCGCAAGGACGTTATCGGAAAGCCGTTTTGGGACTGCTATTGGTGGAGTTTCGATGCCACCGTTCAAGACCAATTACGCGATGCAGTCAGGCGCGCGACGGCCGGTCAATCCATCCGCTACGACGTTGAAATCCGGATTGCCAATGATTGTCGAATGATAATCGATTTTCAGTTGCTGCCGCATTTCGATGCCACTGGGAATGTCGACTTTCTGATCCCGTCGGGCGTTGATATTACCGACCGGAAGGCGCAATAATTGGCTCTTCGCGCGACCAGGGACAGCTTTGGAAACCTTGTTCGAAATTCGCCCTTCGGCATTTACACCGTAGATGCTGATTTCCGGCTCGCAATGGTCGGCGCGGGTGCGGAAAAGGTCTTCAGCAACATCGAGCCGCTGATCGGACGGGACTTTGCCGAAATCCTCCGGATCATCTGGCCCGAGCCTTTCGCCAGCGAAGTCATCGAGCTTTTCCGCAAGACGCTTGCCACCGGGAAACCCTACCATTCTCCGTCTACGATCAAGCAACGCCGGAACACCGAAGAAGTCGAAGCCTATGACTGGAAAATCGAGCGTGCAGTGCTGCCAGACGGCAGACTTGGCGTTGTGTGCAATTTCTATGACCTTTCAGAGCGTCAGGAATACGAGGCCGCTCTGCTCGCGAGTGAGTCCCGTTTCCGCGCCACCTTCGAAAATGCTGCGGTCGGAATCGCGCACGTGGCACCGGATGGTAGTTGGCTGCGCGTGAACCAGACACTTTGCGACATAGTCGGTTATTCGAAAGAAGAACTTAGTAGAATGACGTTTCAGGACATCACTCATCCTGAGGACCTTCAACGCGATCTAGATCAGTTGCGACGACTCCTCGACGAAGAGATCGACGATTATCAGATTCATAAGCGATACATTCGGAAAGATCACTCGATAGTATGGATTAATTTGACAGTCAGCGCCGCGCGTCCCGAACGTGGCCCGCTGGACTATCTGATCGCTGTGGTGGAGGACATCTCGACCGAGAAAGCGGCAGTCGCTCGGCAAGAACTGCTGGTCGGTGAACTGAACCATCGGGTCAAGAACAGCCTTGCTACGATTCAGGCGATGGCCTCTCACACAATGCGATCGTCGGCCGATATGGAAAGCTTCAAAGAGTCGTTTGGCGGTCGTCTGCGGGCCATGGCCGCGGCCCACGAAAGCATATTTTCCGCAGCAGAGCTTCAGGCTGATCTGGCGACGGTAATTCGCAAACAACTGTCACCTTATACCGCTGACAGCAACGACAGACTAAAACTCGATGGCCTCGCCATCCCTTTAGACCCGGACCGAGTTCATGGGCTGGGACTGATCTTCCACGAACTTGCGACGAATGCGATCAAACACGGCGCGCTCTCGTCCCAAACCGGACTCATTTCGGTAGCTTGGCGGCTCGAAACGTTGAAGGGACGGCAGAGAATTCACCTGACCTGGACCGAAAGCGGTGGACCGACGGTCTCGCCGCCTGCGAGAACCGGATTTGGTAGTATGCTGATTCAGACGACGTTGCAGGATACGCTGCAAGGGTCTGCCGAACTAAAATACGCTGCGGAAGGGATGGTCGCGAGAATGATTATTCCCCTAGCAGACTCGGCTCACAACAATTAATTTTGCTGAGGTTTGCAGTGTTGACGAGCCGCTTGCATCCACGGCAAGTGTCAGGCCTATTTCGAGTTGCGACGATCCCCTAAATTATCGGCTTTGACTGCGCCGCGTTCTCCCATGGGTTCGTCGGGTCCGGCGGTCGTATCACGGCGCGTTTGCGCTTCCACTTCGGCGTTCAACTCCGCCCCGAGAAGAACGATAAATGCGGTCAACCAAAGCCACATCAGCAGAATGACGATCCCCGCCAGCGATCCGAAGCTTTCATTGTAGGACGCAAAGTTTCCAACATAAACTGCAAATCCCGCTGAAGCGACAACCCAGATGACGCAAGCGACAACAGCCCCGACCGAGACCCATTGCCACTTCGGTCGAGCGCGGCACGGGGCGTAACGGTAGATCATTGCCAGACCAAGAAGAACGAGTGCCAGCATCAAGCTCCAGCTGCCCAATGTGACGAGCAACTCTGTTCCGGTGCCGAGGCTGAACAGAGACAGGACAACCGGAACTGCGATCGTCGCACAGACTGCAACGAGGAAACCGAAGATCAGAGCCAACGTCAGTCCAAGTGTGACCGCCTTGAGCACGAAGAAGCCACGCCGTTCATTTTCGTCATATGCGACATTGAGCCCTTCTATGAGACTGCCAACGCCCTTCGACGCAGAATACAGCGCCAAAAGAATTCCCAATAGTGCAGCCAGTCCCAGGCCACCTTCGCGCGAGCCAACGACTGTCTCGGCCTGTCCGATCAGGATCTCGGCTGCTTGCGGTGGCATCAGGGCTGACAGGGTTTGCAACTGCGACACAATTTGCGACGGTTCCAGAAGCAGACCGCCGATTGCGACAACTGCGGTTATCGCGGGGAACAATGCCAGCAGTGTGTAGAATGCGATGCCAGCGGCGATCAGTCCTATATTGTCTTTCGCGACTTCGCCCTTGACGCGCCACAAGATGTCGTACCAACCCTTCGCTGGAATATTGGTGGGTATTTGCGCAGTGCGACCATGGGACATAGAATTCTCCAGTAGGAAACCCCGGCCACCAAGCGAGCCTTCGCGGCCGGGGTTGATCGAGTTAGGTCAGATTTTGGGCTTTCCCAAGTTCTCCTGTTCCGCCTTCGATTTAGTCGCATCCACGACCTTTTTTGCCGCGGATTTTGCCTTATCGACTGCGGCTTCGGCCACCGTCTGATCGCCGGGAGCACGTCCGTCGAGGTCGTTCTTGACCTCTTGAGCTACCTTCTTGACCTCGGAAACGCCGGCCTTCACGACCTTTTCGGCTTTCGCACGTTCTTCTTCGAAAACCCGTTCGGCTTCGTGGAACAAGTCGTCGCTATAGTGACCCAGTCGCTCATCCTCCATTTTTGTGCGCGGCAATGCTCCTGCGATCGCCGCGCCGGCCGCGAGCGCCAGCGCACCAGCCACCAGCGGATGTTCGTCGTAGAAGTCCACGGCATGATCGGCACCGCGACGCAAGGCGCGCTCCGCCTGGTCACGCGCCTCGAGTGCACGTTCGCGCGCGGCAACCACTCGAGACCGAGCCTCTTCCGTTAGATGCTCGGTTCCCTCGCTGAGACGCCGACCGATTTCGTCGGTGTGCGATTTTACAGAAGCCGCGGTATCCGCAATGCCGGACTTGGTGCTTTGCCACGCGCCGCTGGCGGTTTGGGTGGCTGTCGCCGCCGCGCCGGATACGCCGTCGCGCGTAGCCTGTG
>JBBKVT010000172.1:0-4592 GCA_037968535.1 Paracoccaceae bacterium | reverse complement strand
GCTTCATCTGACGCGTCGGGCAGAGCCGGATCAGATTGAGTCAGGTCATCCGTCTTGTCAGGATCTGTCGCCTGCATTCGCAGCGCTTCGGGGTTTCGCAGCCAGACATCGCGTTGTGCGAACGGAATCTCGATGCCCTCCTCGGCGAACCTTTTGGCAATCGCGTGGTTCATGTCGCTATGGACCGACATGATGAAATTGACATCGCGAAGGATCGCGCGGATTTCGAAATTCAGGCTGTCTGCCCCGAATGCCATGAAGAATATCGCTGGCGGCGGTTTCATCGCGACCAGAGGATGATCTTCAGCAATCTCACGCAGGATCTTTTCGACCCGTCGGGTATCAGAACCGTAGGCCACGCCTACGCCGACCTTGACCCTGCCGATCAGATTGCCGCGCGTCCAGTTTGTCACGACGCCGGACACGAGATCGGCATTCGGGACGATCACATCGGTGCGGTCAAAGGTCTCAATCCGGGTTGACCGCACCGAGATGTCGCGGACGTAGCCGGATTGACCGGCGACCTCGATCCAATCACCTTCCGCGATCGGGCGTTCAATCAGCAGGATGATGCCCGAAACGAAGTTCGACACGATGTTCTGCAAGCCAAAGCCGATACCCACCGAAAGTGCACCTGCGACAATCGCAAGCGACGACAGGTCGATCCCGGCCGAGGTGATCGCCACTAGGGCAGCAAGGAAAATGCCGACATATCCGATGCCGGACAGAATCGCGGTGCGGCCACCCGTGTCGAGCTTCGTCTTTGGAAGCACCGAGGTCCGCAGAACGGTTTGCAAGAACCGCGTGATCGCATAGCCGATCGCGAAAACGATCGCGAATGTCATGAACACTGCAGGTGAAATGGTTATGCCCGCCAGCGTGAAGCCCTGCTGGAACTTCGTCCAAAGCTCTGTCAGATCGGTGACCCGCGCGCCCCAGAACAGCGCGAACACCGGCAGCGACAGGACCACGAGCAGGAAGCCGATCAGAACTGGTGCCAACGCTTGGTCGGATTCCTCTGGCGACTTGCCCGTCATCATTGCATAGGCATCGGTGATCACGCGCTGTAGAACCAAAAGCAGACCAATCAGCCCAATCGACAGTACCATCGGAAACACTAGCAAAGCGGCGGCATTGTTGTAACCGGCAGCGCCGATAAGTGGTCCGCCTATGCCCGCCGCGACCAGCGCACCGCCGGTAAGCACGCCCAGTCTGCCACGAAGATCGCCGACGCTTTCGCCTGCATCATTGGTTTTTGTCATCGTTTGGCTGCGCCGCAGGACTGCTCCGAGTCGGAACAGGATCAAACCGCTCACAAGGATCAGTGGAAAAATCAGCACCGCGCGCGTAGCTTCTGAATAGTCTTCGACGTCGGCCAGGCCCGACAGTACGACAGTCACACCAAACAACAGTCCCAAGACACTGCCGTAAAAGCGCATCTCGGCCCGCGTCTGGATATCGAGATCGAGCAGGCCCGCTTGCGTTGAATCATCGGGAAACAGGCGCAAAGTCAGCCAGCGTGCTGCGACAAACGACAATGCAAGCCCGGGCAGCCGCGTAATCACGGCAAGGCCTGATTGTCCGAAGAGTTGCGACGCCTCCAGCGCGCTGACCAGCAGAAGAATTCCAAAAAACGGCAAAATGACCTGACCCAGTGAGATCAGGAACACTCCAAGGCCGCGAAGTTTTGTGGCTTTCGGACTGTTCTGGACATAACGAGTCAGCCGCTCCATCCAGGCCCGTCCCCGGCCAAGCAGGACCAATGCTATAAGTACTTCGAGTCCGATCACCAAAAGATTGTTGCGAAGGTCCGCGCGGCGTTCGGGTACGTTCCAGGCCGTGTCGAATTGCTGCCAGATGTCACTTACAGACTGCCTCAGATCACGGGCCGCTTGGGTCCAGTGGACGGGATTGAGTGGTATCGGACCAAGCGTTAGAAATTGCCGCGTCTGCCGGTCGCGCAGGATCGTGTCGATCTCGCCGATCAGACCGTCAGCGTGGCGGAAGGCTTCGTCTGCCTTCAGACGCGGCGCTTCCAGTTGCATCAACTGATCATTCAGTACCTTCCGCCGACCGGCGATATCCTCGGGCTCTGTAGCGCCGTCCTGCGGCGCCGGTCCCAGTGCGTCGATCTGGTTCTTCAGGATCGAGATCCGGTTCGCGTTCGCGTCCTGGGCCTTCGAAAATCGGCTGCGCCAGGTAACCAGGTCGACGCGCAATGCTTCCAGATCCGGGATCGTGATATCAGTCTGATCCAGCTGGGGCTCGGCGCTATTAGAGAACTTCTGCCATGCGGCATAGTCGGGCGGCGCGTCGGTCTCTTGCGCATAGGCCGCAAAGAGTGGCGCCAATGGCAATGGAGCAAGGCCCGTGAAACCCAGAAAAACGACAATCAGTATCGCGGTCAGGCGGCGCATCAGTCCTCGAACACCGGCGGCAGGATACGCGGCGTCTCGTCCAGCCATTTGGGATAGGGCAGACCCTTTTCCTTTAGGAAGGCCGGATTGAAAAGCTTCGACTGGTAGCGGTTGCCATAGTCGCAGAGGATCGTCACGATGGTTTGGCCCGGCCCCATCTCGTGTGCCATGCGGATCGCCCCGGCAACGTTGATCCCGCTTGACCCGCCAAGGCAAAGGCCTTCGTGTTCTAGCAGGTCGAAGACAATCGGCAGCGCTTCATCATCCGGGATCTGATACGCCATGTCGGGCGTGAACCCTTCCAGATTGGCGGTGATCCGCCCCTGCCCGATGCCTTCGGTAATCGACGTGCCCTCGGATTTGAACTCTCCAGTGGTGTAGTAGCTGTAAAGCGCGGCCCCCATCGGATCGGCCAGCGCCATCTTGACACCCTTTGGTTGCAACGCGGCCGCCACGCCCGCCAGTGTGCCGCCCGAACCGACCGCGCAGACAAAGCCGGTCACCTTGCCATCGGTCTGGTCCCAGATCTCGGGACCCGTAGTTTCCTCATGCGCCTGACGGTTCGCGATATTGTCGAACTGGTTGGCCCAGATCGCGCCGTTCGGCTCGCTTTGCGCCAGCCTTTGCGCCAGCCGTTCAGAGTAGCGAACATAGTTGTTCGGATTCTTGTACGGCGCCGCGGGCACCTGCACCAGTTCCGCCCCAGCCAGCCGCAGCATGTCCTTCTTTTCCTGGCTCTGCGTTTCCGGGATCACGATGACCGTGCGAAATCCCAACGACGCGCCAACCAGCGCCAGTCCGATGCCGGTATTGCCCGCCGTGCCTTCGATGATCGTGCCGCCGGGGCGCAATGTGCCCGATGCCACCGCGTCGCGAATGATGTAAAGGGCGGCACGGTCCTTGACCGACTGACCGGGGTTGAGGAACTCGGCCTTGCCCAGGATGTCGCAGCCGGTCGCCTCGCTGGCCGCCCGAAGACGGATCAGCGGCGTGTTTCCGATGCTGTCGGAAAGATCCTGCTTAATCTCCATGTCTCGCCCCCTGCCGATGTTCTGATTGCTGTTTAGGATGCAGGACCGGGGAACTCAAGCACCGCGCCGGATCAGGTCGCGTTCGCGCTGAAGCCAGAGCGCAGACAAAATCAACGGTCCGTTTTCGGCCTCACCAGATGCCACGAGCAGCATCAGTTCGTCGAACGACAGCAGCTGGGCCCGGATATCCTCGGCTTCTGCGGCGACGCCGCCCAGACCGGCCGTGCCGTCCGGCAGGTCGCAAAGGCCGATGAACGAGAACAGATATTCCGAAACCGCGCCCGGCGACGGATAATAGCGCGCGATCGGTAGAAGCTTGTCCAGCACGAGGCCGGTTTCTTCAATCGCCTCGCGCCGCGCTGCCGCTTCGGGGGTTTCGTTGGGATCGACCCGCCCCGCGATAGGTTCCAGCGACCAGGGGTGCAGATCGCCCCTGACGTAGGGGCCAAAACGGAACTGCTCGATCACCAGTACCCGGTCGTGCACCGGATCATAAGGCAGCACGGTGGCCGCATCTCCCGCGACGAAGGCGGCGCGGGTGACAGGTGGACTCACCGTCCCGTCGAACATCGGAAACCGCAGATCGATTTCATCTAATGCAAAGAATTCTGAATAGGGTCGGCGCGACGTGATGACCTCGATGCTGTCGCGCGGCGGCCCTTGCCGCAGGGTGCGTGGCGACGCTGACTGGGCGGCACGCAGCCGGGAAGCCGCCCGTTGCAGGATCTGCGGATACCGGCGGGCAACCTCATGCGGGTCGCGCCTGCCGAAATCCGCCATCATCTCTGTCGCCGCAAGCAGTACCACCGGCCCCCAGTCGCGCGCCCAGTCGCCGAGGATCCATGGCGCGCCGACTGGCCAGCGTCCCTCGGCGGTCTTGTAGACCTGGCTAGCCTTCAGCACACCACCGGCGATCACCTCGACCGGCACCAGCGCATAGTCATAACCACCTTCGTAGAAATCCAGCCGCGCGATATCGCGCGTCGTCAGACCGCCAACCAAGAGGCCCTTGGCGACTTGCGCCGGCGCCTCGATGATGACCGGAAAGCTTTGGTCCCGAACCCAGTGCACGGCATGGTCCGGCAAGTCCGCCGCATCGATCTGCAGATGGCTCAGATCCCCCATCACCAGACGCAACAGCGGC
>JBBKVT010000171.1:0-9006 GCA_037968535.1 Paracoccaceae bacterium | reverse complement strand
TGGCAGCCCGTAGGGGAATCGAACCCCTCTTTCCAGGTTGAAAACCTGGCGTCCTAACCGATAGACGAACGGGCCACGGCGTAATGTGCGCCGTATCTAGGCAAAGCGCGGGCGAAGGGCAAGAGGATATTTGCCTTGCGCAGCGCGGAAAATCATCAGGCATATGCCGCATCTTCCAAACGAAATTGAACGCGATTGCGCCCGCCCCAGCTGTTGACCTCCAGTCGACCCGCCAGATGAAAACGCTTGCCCCCATGACCTTCCAGCGCCGCGCCGAGCGGGCCATCGAAGGCCCCGAACGCGATGCCGTCCAGCGGCTGTCCCAAGCCGTCGCCGAAGCTGAACTTCAAATGCGACGCACCAACCCTCTTGGCGAAGCGAACCGTTTGGTCGGGGAACACGAAACGCGGGGCAGAGGCCCCGGCACCGAAGGGGCCGGCGGCTTCGAGTTGGTCGATGAGTTCGATGGTTGCCGCCTGCGGCATCAGCACGCCATCGAGACGCAGGTCCCTGGGCCCCAGATCTCCTGCGCCCTGCCGCATAAGCAGTTCAGCCAGCCGAGCCATCGCCGGTTCCAACTGGTCTTTCGCTACCGTAAGTCCCGCGGCCATCCGGTGCCCGCCGCCCTTGATCAGCAGCCCTTCCGCGGCGAGCCTGTGGATTGCAGCGCCAAGGTCCACGCCACTGACCGACCGCCCCGATCCCTTGCCCTCGTCCCCATACAGGCCGATGACGATGGCCGGGCGGTTGGTGGCCTCTTTCAGACGTGACGCGACAATGCCCACGACGCCGGGATGCCATCCTTCGCCTGCCGCCCAGACAAGCGGCCCGTCAAGACCGCGCGCCTCGGCTTGCGCCAGTGCTGCATCACGCACCGCTGCTTCGATCTCGCGACGTTCGGTGTTCAGCATGTCAAGCTTCTCGGCGATCGAGCCTGCTTCGGATTTGTCGATGCAGGACAACAGTCGCGCCCCCAGGTCGGCCTTGCCGATCCGCCCGCCGGCATTGACGCGGGGGCCAAGGACGAAACCAAGGTGATAGGGTGACGGCGCGGTATCGAGTTTTGCCACGTCTGACAGGGCGACAAGGCCAGGACGCCGCCGTTGCGACATGACCTTCAGCCCTTGCCGGACGAAGGCGCGGTTCACGCCGATCAGCGGCGCCACGTCGGCCACGGTGGCGAGTGCTACGAGATCCAGAAACCCCATCAGGTCAGGACCTGTAGTCCCGCTTTCCCGCAGCCGTCGGTTAACCTCGACGAGGAAGAGAAACACCACACCGGCTGCGCAAAGATGCCCGAGGTCACCGTCTTCATCTTGCCGGTTCGGATTGACCACGGCCAACGCGGCGGGCAAGGTTTCGGCACCCAGATGGTGATCAAGCACCAGCACATCCGCACCGGTCGCCGCTGCAATCGGACCATGCGACAGGGTTCCGCAATCGACGCAGATGATCAGGGAATGGCTGCGAGCCAGATCGGCCATCGCGGCGTCGTTCGGGCCGTAGCCTTCATCGATCCGGTCGGGAACGTAAAGCGTTGCCTGGTGTCCCATGTCGCGAAGCCAACACAGGATAAGCGCTGCAGACGCGCCACCGTCAACGTCGTAATCGGCAAACACAGCGATCCGTTCGCCCTTGTCGATGGCCGAAAGGAACCTCTTGGCGGCGACGTCCATGTCGCGCAGTGATAGCGGATCGGGCAGAAGATCGCGCAGCGATGGGGCCAGGTAGCGGTCGGCCTCCTGCGGGGTGACGCCTTGGCGGACGAGCATCCGGCACACAGCGGCGGGCAGGTCGGTCGCCTGTTCCATCGCTTCGGCAAGGCGGTCCAGTTCGGCGTTCGGACCGGTCCAGCGCCGCCCGCTCAGTGACGCCTCGACATCCAGGAAAGCGCGGTCGGTCGTCATCCCGCCTTGGTGGGATTTCGGTAGGTCATCCGCCGGACCGATCCGGTTTTGGAGCGCATCAGGATCGTCTCGGTCTCGAGATAACCGGGTTCGCGCTTGATGCCCGACAAGATCGAGCCATCCGTCACCCCGGTCGCGGCGAAGATGACGTCTCTGGTTACCATGTCGTCGCGCGCATAGACGCGATCGAGATCGGTGATGCCGGCCTTGGCCGCGCGGCTTTTCTCGTCCTGATTTCGAAAAATCAGGCGGCCCCACATCTGGCCACCCATGCATTTCAACGCTGCGGCGGCCAGAACACCTTCGGGAGCGCCGCCCGATCCCATGTACATGTCGATCCCGGTGCGTTGGGCTTCGGCGCAGTGGATCACGCCGGCCACGTCACCATCAGTGATCAGCCGGATCGCTGCCCCGGTCGAGCGTATTTCGGCAATCATGTCTTCGTGGCGGGGGCGTTCGAGGATGCACACGGTAATGTCACGGTCTTCGCAGCCAAGCGCCTTGGCGAGGGCGCGGACACGCTCTGCCGGCGTCATCTCCAACGTCACGACGTCCTTGGGATATCCAGGGCCGACCGCGAGTTTTTCCATGTAGACATCGGGTGCGTGCAGCAACGTTCCGCGGGGCGCCATCGCGATGACCGTCAGCGCGTTCGGCATGTCCTTGGCGGTCAAAGTCGTGCCTTCCAGCGGGTCCAGGGCGATGTCAACGGCGGGGCCATCGCCGGTACCGACCTCTTCCCCGATGTAAAGCATCGGCGCTTCGTCGCGTTCGCCTTCGCCGATGACCACAACACCCTTGATATCCAGAAGGTTGAGTTGTTGGCGCATGGCATTGACGGCGGCCTGATCGGCGGCCTTTTCGTCGCCACGACCAACCAGGCGGGCCGAGGCCATTGCCGCCGCTTCAGACACGCGGGCCAGTCCGAGCGACAGCAGCCGGTCGTGGAATTCAACGGAATCGGTCATGATCAGGTCCTGCGCTGGGAAATTTCACTTTACACCTAGCGCGGGCGCTGGCGCTGACACAAGGGTTCACACCGCCTCGATGCGGATGGCGACCGGTTCGCCGACCAAAACTGTCGTCCCGGCCATCCCCGCCAGCGCGGTTTCAAGTGCAGTGCGACTGGTCTTGTGAGTCACGATCAGGACCGGGGCGGTGGGATCGGTATGGCCATATTGACGCATCCGGTCGATCGAGATTCCGGCGTCGCCGAGAACGGCGGCGATCTTGGCCAGAGCACCGGGTTTGTCCTGCAGCTTCATTCGCAGATAATACGGCGCAGGAATGCTTGCCCGCGCCGATTTCGCCTTGATCAAGCTGGTGGCGGGCTGTCCGAAGGTCGCGACGCGGACACCGCGCGCAATGTCCATCACGTCGCCCATCACCGCGCTTGCGGTAGGGCCCGCACCCGCGCCGGCACCGCGCAGCACGATCTGACCAACCGCGTCGCCTTCCAGAACCACCATGTTGGTCGCGTTCTCCAACTGGCCGAGTGGGCTGTCGTCGGGCACCAGGCACGGCGACATCCGCTGTTCCAACCCGCGACCGGTCATTTGCGCGACACCCAGAAGCTTGATCCGGTATCCCATGTCGGCGGCCAGTTCGATGTCCTCAATGGTGATCCGCTGGATGCCTTCCAATTCCATGTCGTCAAACGCCACCTGGGTGCCGAAGGCGATGGCGGCAAGAAGCGCCAGCTTGTGACCCGCGTCGATACCGCCCACGTCGAGGGTCGGATCTGTTTCCAGATAGCCAAGCTTGGCGGCCTCGGCAAAAACCTCGTCATAGGTCAGCGCGTCGTGCTGCATCTTTGTCAGAATGAAATTGCAGGTGCCGTTCATGACCCCCATGACGCGGGTGATTTCATTGCCCGCAAGCCCCTCGGTCAGCGCCTTGATGACCGGGATGCCGCCTGCCACCGCCGCCTCGAAGCGAATCACGTGTCCAGCCGCTTCGGCCGCCAGAGCCAGCGCGTGGCCATGATGGGCCAGCATCGCCTTGTTGGCGGTGACCACGTCCTTGCCCGCAGCGATTGCGGCTTCGGTCGCGGCCTTGGCGGGTCCGTCCGAGCCGCCCATCAGTTCGACGAAAACATCGACATCGGCACGCTTTGACAGAGCTACGGGATCGTCTTCCCAGGCATAGTCATCCAGTCGCACACCGCGATCCTTGTCGCGCGACCGGGCCGAAACGGCCGTGATCACGATCGGCCGTCCGGCGCGGGCTTCCAGCAGCCTGGCTTGACGCTGGACAATCCTGATGACTCCGGTGCCCACCGTTCCCAGACCGGCAATTCCCAAGCGCAGAGGTTCTGGCATATCGCGTTCCCGTATCGGAATTCCGGCTCGTGTTACCCAGTTCCGGGGATGACTGCAACGCTGGCCTGAGCTCAGGGGTTCAATCGCGCGAAGGCGGCTTTCATCGCGTCTTGCGATGCGCTGTCGATCACATCGGTTTGCCGCAGGATGCGTGCCCTAGCCTTAAGCAGGTCCGCCCGCGCCTGCAGCGCCGCGATCGCGGCGGCCGAGTCCTGATCGGCGGGGTAAGCGGCGCGGGCCAGCAACTCGTCCACCGGCTGAAGCACCGGGTAGGATGCCCGGCGTGCCTCTGGCGAAATGGCGTCATTCAATTGCGGGAACGGAACGCAGCCCACCAGAAGCGTAGAAAGCAGCAATGGGAAATGGCGCGACATCGGAACCTCGGATGAACTGCCCCTTGATAGGGGCTGAATGGGGGAACGAGCAAGCAAACGCTTTGAAATGAACGCTTGTTCAGATATCCAGCCATCATGGCACGAAAAACTGGATCCCATGCCGAGATTACAGGACCATTGGTCCGGCAAGCAGCGCAGCGCCTGTTCGCGCAGCATGGCTATGCCGCCGTGTCGATGCGCCAGATCGCGGCAGAGGTTGGGGTGCAGGCAGGCGCGCTCTACCTGTACACGCCCGACAAGCAGACGCTTCTTTTTGACCTGATGAAGACCCATCTTGAGGAATTGCTGACCGCGTGGGCCGCAGAGCCGAACGGCGGTGGGCCGCAGGACCGGTTGGAGATTTTTGCAAGGTTCCACATCCGGTTTCACCTTGATCGCCCCGATGAGGTGTTCATTGCCTACATGGAATTGCGCAGCCTGGAGCCGGAGAATTTCGCGGTGATCGAACGGCTCCGGCACGATTACGAGCGAGAACTGGAATCCATCCTGTCAGACGGCCATGCGATTCAGTCGTTTCGGGTTCCCGACATCAAGCTTGCAACCATGGCCATTATCGCGATGCTGACCGGGGTTAACACCTGGTACCGGGAAGGCGGGCGACTGTCGCGGGACCGGGTCGAGCGGATCTACTGCAACATGGTACGGCGTGCGGCAGGGGCCGGATAGTGCCCGTGGTCGGGCGACAGGGAACAGAATGGAAGACATGATCGCGCGCATTTCGCCTTCGCCGTTCCGGCGATTTCTGGCGATCGGCATTTTGATGATGCTGGGAGGATTGCTGATTTACCTCGCACTTGCTCAGCCGCCTTCATCTTTCGTCGGGCAGGCGTTTCTGCTGCTGGGCGGGGGGCTGGTGTTGTATCTCGCCGAACACGTCCGTCGCGCAACGAGGCTGACGATCGAACTGGCCGATGGCCGGATCAGCGATTCCACGGGCAGAGAGCTTTGCCGACTGGACGAGATAAAATCGGTCGAACGCGGCGCGTTCGCGTTCAAGCCTTCCAATGGCTTCCTGATCCATCTCAAGCATCGCAAGTCGCGGGTCTGGGCCCCTGGCCTGTGGTGGCGGACCGGACGCCGCGTTGGCATCGGTGGCGTGACGCCGGTGTCCCAGGCCAAGTTCATGGCCGAGATGATCGCCTACCAGTTGCGCGAAACGGGCCAGGACTAGGACACGCAAAACGTCGCGGGGGCGTTGATGAGCGCCAACTGCGGCCCCATATGCGTGGCAGTTGAACCGCAAGAGGAACCCGGCGATGAAATGCCCGATTGATGCGACTGAACTGGTGATGACTGAACGGCAAGGAGTCGAGATCGACTATTGCCCGAAATGCCGGGGTGTCTGGCTGGACCGGGGCGAGCTGGACAAGATCATCGACAAGGTGATGCCGCCCGTCGTGGCCGAGGAACCGCGCCGTGACGCGCCGGCGACGCCGCCAGTCCGAGAGTATCGCGAACCCTACCCAAAGGCGCAACAGCCGCAGGCACACGGCGAACCTTACAGGGCAGAGCGCTATGACGAGGATCGGGGATTCCGCGACGACCGTGGGCGCCATGGCAAGAGGCGGCGCAAGTCGATCCTGAGCGAGATTTTCGACTTCGACTAGGACCGCGCCGGGATGGTTTCGATGCGTCTGCGCCCGGTGACCCACAGATAAACGCCGAGGCTGCTGATCACGATCGCGCCCCCCAGCAGCATCGCGGGGGTTGGGCGCTCGCCAATGCCCCACCAGACCCAGATCGGACCCAGGACAGTTTCCAAAAGCATCAGCAGGCTGACGTTCGAGGCATGGGTGTGACGGGTCGCCAGCGACAGGCAGCCAAACGACAGCGGCAGGATCACCGCGCCGGTCAGGATGATCGGCCAGAGGGTGCCATTGGTCATCGCGGCAGGGCCGGTGACTGCCAGCCCTGTCAGGCCGGACAGCGAAACCCCGGTGCCCATGACCAGCAGAAGTGGCAGCTCGGGGCGGTGGCGCAGCATCACGAAATAAAGCGCCATTGCCGCCGCCACGCAAAGGCCGGCAACTGCCCCGAGGGCAGAGTTCGCGTCGATGCCGACGCCGCCGGCCTCGGTTGCGAAAACCGCGATGCCGATGCCAGAGAGCACTGCCGCGATGGTGATCCATGTGGCCGGGCGGGTTGGCTCGCCAAAGACGATGCGCGCGAAGATCGCGGCAAAGACCGGCACAGTAGCAACGGCGAAAAGCACGATCGTGACCGGGGCAACGGCGATGGCAAGGTTGAACAGCGTCGCGTTGACGTATTGGCAGGCGAGAACGATGGCCCCCGCGCCACTGGCCAGTAGTGCCAGGTCGCGCGCCTTGGTGCGGCTGGTCAGCGCCCAGACGGTGAGCATGATCGCGCCCATCAACAGGCCCCGCCAGCCGACCATCTGATAGCCCGACATCCCCGACATCCGCATGAAGAGCGTGTCAGGGGTCAGGACCAGCGCGCCGAAAAGCGCGAGGGCGAGGCCATAGAGGGGGTGTCTGGTCATGGGCTGTCCGTTCATGGTCGCGCCAGCCGTATCGGGGACGCGGCGGGGCGGCAAGGGCAGGTCGTTCCGGCCTGCCGTTCAGAACCACATATCCGACACGCAGCGTCCGTCGCGGGGCAGGTCGTCGAATGTGGTCAGCCCGTCGAAATGGTCGATCGGCAGGTCGGCGACGGTGCCCGGTTCGGACAGGCGGACGTTCACCGCGATGCGGCGGCGGCCGTCGGGGCGGGGGGTGATCGCCCGCCAGTATGCGACGCAGCCGCAGGTCGGGCAGAAGTGGAAGTCGATGGTTTTCTCGCCCCATGAGTAGGCCGTGGTGGGGCCGGTGACGGTGATCCGCTCGTCCTCGTAATCGTAGATCCAGAGCACGCCGTAGCGGCGGCAGATCGTGCAGTTGCAGGCGGTGGCGGAGCCGGGGTCGCCGTTGAAATTCCAGTGAATTCTGCCGCAATGGCAGGAACCGGTGAGCATTCTGGGTCTCGTTCGGGCGGGGTGTCCACATGTGGACAAATAGGTAAGGCGTTGTTTTATAGTGACAAAGTTTTTCACATTAGGGAAATGTTAATCGAATTTCGACACGGTTTTTCTGGCTGGGGAATTGCCTACGCCCGCTTGACAGTGGCTCGGCAAATAGCGCAGATCGATCCATGATTATTGCGTTGTTTCGGATGCTTAGCTGGGTTGCGCTGTGCGCGCTTGGATATCTGGTCTACCCGGACTTCGCACCCGTTTGGATTGTGGCCGGGATCGCCGGTTGCCTGCTGTTCTTCCGGCTCGCGCCAAGGCAGCCAAGGCAGTCGAAGCCATCGAAACTGGACTGGGTGGTGATCGACGGGTCGAACGTGATGCACTGGTTTGATGACACTCCGTCGCTGAGCACTGTTGCCAGTGTCGTGGAACAGCTGACGGATCTGGGCTACCTGTCCATTGTCTGGTTTGATGCCAATGTCGGCTACAAGGTCGGCAGCCGCTATATGACAGAGCGGGATCTGGCGCGGTTTCTGCCGGTCTCGTCCAGTGCGATCCGTGTTGCGCCCAAGGGCAGCCCCGCCGATCCGCTGCTGCTGGCCGAGGCGGTGCGGCTGCGCGGCCGGGTGGTCAGCAATGACAAGTTCCGCGATTGGACGAAAGAGTTCCCGCAACTGCGCGACGACGCGTTTCTGGTTCGGGCGACGATCCATGGCACGGGGTTGACGATGGAGATCAAGCCGGCGAAGGTGGCGGAGTAGGGTGCTTGCTGGGCGACGAAATCCTTTGAGGATTTCGGGGGGTGCTTTCTTTTCAAGAAAGCGGCGCTGGCGGGGCGGTCAGGTCAGCCAGCGGACGGGCGCGCGGTTGCAGAAAATCACGAATTGGCCGGAGTTTTCCGCCACCTGGTAGCCGCGGCGGTTGATCTCGGCCATGAACATCTCCATCCCGACGAACTAAACTCTTTCTTAATCGAAAAAGCGCATGCGGTAGGGCATGTCGAACTATCGCCGCGTCCGGGTTGCCGGGGCCTCGTACTTCTTCACCGTCAACCTCGCGGAGCGGGGGCGGTCGACGTTGATCGACAATATCGAGGTCTTGCGGGCGGCGTACCGGGCGACGGTGGCCGATCATCCGGTGCGTTGCGACGCGATGGTGGTGTTGCCGGACCATATCCATGCTGTGTGGACCATGCCCGAGGGCGATGCAGATTATTCGGTGCGATGGGGTGCAATCAAAGCGCGGTTCACGACGGGTTTGCGTAGGGTGGGGTTCCACCCCACCGAACCCGCCGACGTCGATCCCATCCCACGATCCCCGAGCAAGATTGCCAAAGGCGATGCAGGCATATGGCAGCGACGGTTTTGGGAGCATACGATCCGCGACGAAGAAGATTACGCCGCGCATATCAGGTA
>JBBKVT010000170.1:0-4689 GCA_037968535.1 Paracoccaceae bacterium | reverse complement strand
TACCTGTCGCAGTATCCGCTGCCGCAGTCGGTAAGGGGGGCAAGCAGATGACCGCTTATGCAGAGTTGATGGCGTTCCAGCGCGACACCGAGGCGCTGAGCCAAGTTGCGGGACGGCTTGGCTGGGACCAGGAAACCGTGATGCCCCCCGGTGCCGCTGAACAGCGTGGCGAGGAAATGGCGGCGATGGAAGGCATCCTGCATGCCCGCCGTATCGATCCGCGTTTGCATGACTGGCTGGGTCTGATCGAGGACATCAAGCTTGATCCCGTCGGTCAGGCCAACATGCGGCACATTCGTCGTCGCTATGCCCGCACGATGAAAGTGCCCGCGAAATTAGCCGCCGAGATCGCCCGAGTGACCTCTGTCGCGCAAGGCGTCTGGGCGCGTGCGCGTGCCGCCGAGGATTATGCCGCCTTCGCGCCAACGCTGGAAAAAGTTGTGAAGCTGCGGCAGGAAGAGGCCGCGGCACTGGCGGGCGACGGCGACCTTTATGACGCGCTGCTGGATGACTATGAACCCGGTGCCACCGCAGCAGAATTGAAAGCGATGTTCGGTGCGCTGCGCCCGCGCCTTGTGGCGTTGCGAGAGAAGATCCTGCACGCACCTTACCAGCCCGCACCGCTGACGGGAGAGTTTGCCGAGGCCGGGCAGTTAAAGCTCAGCCGCGACCTTGCGCTTGCGTTCGGTTATGACCTGAACCACGGCCGCATCGACAAGGCGGTGCATCCGTTCTCGTCGGGCTCTGGCCTCGATGTGCGGATCACCACCCGGACCGTCGTGACCGACCCGTTCGATTGCTTCTATTCAACGATTCACGAGGTCGGCCATGCGGCCTATGAGCAGAGTATTGACCGCGCCTATCTGCTGACTCCGCTTGGGACAGGGGTCAGCATGGGAGTGCATGAAAGCCAGAGCCGGACTTACGAAAACCAGCTTGGTCGCAGCCGCGCATTCACCCGATACCTATTTGACAGGATGCGCGCGACTTTCGGTGATTTTGGTGTGGCCGATCCAGAGGCGTTTTACGGCAGTGTCAACCGGGTGCATCCGGGCTTTATCCGCACCGAGGCGGACGAGGTGCAGTATAACCTGCACGTCCTGATGCGGTTCGATCTGGAACGCGCCCTGATCGACGGCAGCCTGTCGGTCGCCGATTTGCCGACCGCCTGGGACGACCGCTTTGCGGCAGATTTTGGCGTGACTGTCGACAAGCCATCGAACGGCTGCTTGCAGGATGTGCACTGGTCGGTCGGTCTCTTCGGCTATTTCCCGACCTATACGCTTGGAAACGTCTATGCGGGTTGTCTGGTGAAGGCGATGCGGGTGGACCTGCCCGATCTCGACGCCGCACTGGCGGCGGGCAACACCAACCCCGCCACCGGCTGGCTGCGCGACAAGGTGCAGCGCCACGGCGGTCTGCATGAGCCGCGCGAAACGGTTCGTCGTGCCTGTGGGTTCGAGCCGGACGAGGGGCCGCTGCTTGACTATCTGGAGGCTAAATTCGGGGCCATCTACCGATTGTGAGGATTTGCGCGGCGGCCTTCGCCCGCACCGCGGTGCACGCCGCGCGGGGATATTTTTCAGACAATGAAGGTCAGGTCGGCTCGATGGTCCACTGGGTGGCGAGATCGTCGAGGCCCGCCCGGATGAGTTCTGCCAGAACGTCGGTATCGATGTCGGACAGCCTGTTGATGTAGCAACAGGACTTGCCGAGGCTGTGCTTGCCGAGGCGGGCGGTGATCGTGCTGAAATCGGCGTATCCGGGCATGATGTAGATGGTGAACCTGTTCTTGGCGGCAGCAAAGCCGGTTGCCAGCGCCGTGCCGGAATGGCCGGTCTTATACGTATAGTGATAGCGCCCGTAGCCGATCATCCTGTTGTTGACCATGTAGGGCTGCCAGCCGGTCACATCGCGAAAGATCCGGTCCAGTTCGCGGGCTTGTTCACGGCGGTCGTCGTTCTGGATGGCAGCGATATGGGCGTCTACTGCACTCATTGCTCCCAGTCCGGATCGCGTTTTTCCAGGAATGCGGCAATGCCTTCGGCGGTGTCGCGGTCCAGCATGTTCTCGACCATGACCTCGCCGGTGAACCGGTAGGCCCGGTCCAGTGGCATCTCGATCTGGTCATAGAAGGCGCGCTTGCCGATCCTGACCGCCGAGCCCAGCTTCGCCGCGATGGTGTCAGCCAGCGTTTTCGCCTCTTCGAAAAGCCTTTCGGAGGGCACGACACGGTTCACCAAGCCCAGTTCAAGCGCCCGGCCCGCTTCGATGAAACTGCCGGTGGATAGCATTTCAAACGCTTGTTTGCGTGGGATATTTCTGGAGAGCGCCACCATTGGCGTCGAACAGAACAATCCAATGTTTACGCCGTTTACCCCGAACCGGGTGCCAGCAGCCGCCACAGCCATGTCGCAAGACGCAACCAGCTGACACCCGGCGGCCGTGGCGATGCCGTGGACCTGGGCGATCACCGGTTGCGGCAAGCGGGGGATCATCTGCATGACTTCGGCGCAGCGATCGAACAGGTCGGCGAAATAAGCCGCCCCACCGTCCTCGGCCTGCCGCCCGCGGGTCATTTCCTTCAGGTCATGGCCGGCGCAGAACGCCTTGCCCGTCCCGGACAGCACCACTGCTCGCACCGTGGTATCGGTTTGGAGCCGGATGAATTCTTCCTTCAGCGCCAACAGCATGGCGTCCGACAGCGCGTTCAGGCTGTCAGGCGCTTTCAGCACCAGATGCGCCACCGCGCCATCGTCCTTGCGTTCGAGGATCGCCATCTTGCCCTCCGTCCGAGTTCGGGCCAAGTCTAGGGCGGCAGCGACACAAGGGGAAGCCATGCGCCTGATGATGACCAAATCCGAGCTGGAGGCGTTTCTGCACGAGACTTTCCCGCAAGTCGCCCGCGACTTTACCGTTGATGCCGTCGCGCTGAATGAAATCACGGTGCGATTGCAAGTGGATGACCGGCATTTGCGACCGGGCGGCACAATCTCGGGGCCGTCGATGTTCGCTTTGGCGGATGTTTCAGTCTACCTGGCGATCCTGGCGATGATCGGGCCGAAAGCGCTGGCTGTCACGACGAATTGCTCGATCGACTTCATGCGCAAACCAGCGGCGGACATGGACATGATTGCGCAGGCTAAGCTTTTGAAATTGGGTCGTGTGCTGGCGGTGGGTGAGGTGTTGCTTTATTCCGACGGGATGGCTGATCCGGTAGCGCGCGCCTCGCTGACCTATTCCCTGCCGCCCGAAGGCTGAAATTTGGGGTATTAAAATACCTTATTTATAACGCGTTGTATTACAATGATTAAATGTAAGGTATGCGCCTTGACGCGGCGCTGAAAATCCTTAGAACACAGACTTCCGAAGAACGGACCCCAAAGGGTATGGATATGAAAACCTTCACCGCTACACCGGCGGACATCGAAAAGAAGTGGATCCTGATCGACGCCGAGGGCGTGGTTCTGGGCCGTCTCGCCTCGATCGTCGCCATGCGCCTGCGCGGCAAGCACAAGCCGTCGTTCACGCCCCATATGGATATGGGCGACAACGTGATCATCATCAACGCAGACAAGATCCAGCTGACCGGCAAGAAGCGTGCCGACAAGGTGTATTACCGTCACACCGGCTATCCGGGCGGGATCAAGTCGCGCACTGCCGGCCAGATCCTGGAAGGCGCGCATCCTGAACGCGTGGTCATCAAGGCCGTGCAGCGGATGCTGCCGGGCGGCAAGCTTTCCCGTCAGCAGATGACCAACCTGCGCGTCTATGCCGGTGCAGAGCATCAGCATGAAGCCCAGAAACCCGACGTTCTGGACGTTAAGTCCATGAATGCCAAGAATACACGGGACGCATAATCATGGCAGATGAAATCAAATCGCTCGAAGAGCTGAACACAGTCGCGGGCGATGTGGCTGTTGCCGAACTTGCAGCACCGCGCGAACCGGTTCGCGATGCGCTGGGCCGGGCCTACGCCACCGGCAAGCGGAAAGACGCGGTCGCCCGTGTCTGGATCAAGCCGGGCTCCGGCAAGGTCACCGTCAACGGCAAAGAGATGAACGCCTATTTCGCGCGCCCGGTCTTGCAGATGATTCTGGCACAGCCGTTCACGGTTGCCGGCGTCGCCGGCCAGTTCGACGTGACTGCGACCGTCAAGGGCGGTGGTCTCTCGGGTCAGGCCGGTGCAGTCAAGCATGGTGTTTCGAAAGCGTTGCAGCTTTACGATCCGTCGTTGCGTGCAGCCCTGAAGGCCGCCGGGTTCCTGACCCGCGACAGTCGGGTGGTTGAACGCAAGAAGTTCGGCAAGGCCAAGGCCCGCAAGAGCTTCCAGTTCTCCAAGCGCTAAGGGTTTCGCCCGACGCCTGGAAAAGGCCGCTCCGCTGGGGGCGGCCTTTTTCGTTGGGGTGTAGCGAAATTCCGTGTGGTGCGGGGTTTTGTTCTCTGCCTCGTGCGCTTAGGTCGACAGTACCGATCACAGGAGCCAGCCATGCAGTTTTCCGTTCTCGACCTGGCGCCCGTGCCCGAAGGGGCCGAGGCAGCACAGGCCATCGCAAACACTGTCGATCTGGCGCGCCATGCTGAGGTTTGGGGCTATCACCGTTACTGGATGGCCGAACATCACAACATGCCCGGCATTGCCTCTGCCGCGACCTCGGTGCTGATCGGGCATGTGGCCAACCATACCAC
>JBBKVT010000169.1:0-27525 GCA_037968535.1 Paracoccaceae bacterium | reverse complement strand
AGATGCCGCGCGCCGCCACGCACCAGTGCAGGGGCGGTGACCATCTCGGTATAGAGCAGCGCATGGGTCGTCATCCGCCGGTGCAGGTAGCGACAGTGGCGGTCGGTCCAATCCATCATCGGCGCAATAGATAAGCGCGCGGCCGGTGTGGCTGCGTCATTCAGCATTTGTCCGTCTCCTCAGGGTCTCGAATTGCTTGTTCAGACCCGTTTTGAACATACTATGCACACGAACGGCTTTAAACTACCCGCTTGAGAGAGAAGACAGGCAAACGACGGTGTATGGGCGGGTGTAGTTTTGAAGGGGAAATGGCCGCTTGCGTTGACGAGACCGCACGAGGAAATACCCTGCAAATCTTCCACTTGATGGAACAATTCGAAATACGATTCGACGCAGAGACAGAGGGTCTGTCGACAATGCGCTAGGCTGGCAGGCTGGCATCGTGTTCTCTGGCTGCGCCAAGTCGGCATGACCACTCCGGCGATGAATATCGCCGAGAGGCGCTATGCCGTTTTTCTCGGTATGGAGCGGAGCGCCGCCCGGCAGTCGCCCCCGGTGATGGTGCTGGGCGTGCCGAAAATGTACCGTTCTGGCAATCAGCCAAGGCGTTGTCTCACATTGGAAAGCCGGTCCGACCTTCCATCGGTCATGCTTGATGCGCGATCTTCCAAAAACCGAGCGTCTTCTGGCAAGGCCTTGTCCTGAACTTCACCAACCTCAGCAGGGCGATGGGCCGAAACGCGGCTGTCAGAGCAGCCGATCCAGAAGAATTCAGGGTACTGTCGCGCTGCGAGGCGAGCAAAATATCAGGGTTGCTCGTCACGCCAAACATGCGACCAGGATCGATTACGCTCCAAAAGGTCAGCCAGCATGATCAAATCCGACGGCCGAGGGTGTTCGGCCTTCCAGCATTCTCTTCCGCAGCGGGCAACTCGGCGCCTAGAAAATCCAACACTATCGCCATCGCGGCCCTGTCTGACATAGTAACCTCGGCGCGTGCTTCGATCAGGGAACAGATCGCCCTTTCGCGAAAATGCTGCTCGGCCAGAAAGTCGAGGTACTGTCACAGTGCACCACAACCATCGGGGCCCTTCTGACACTCTCAGACACGCTCCTGCCTGTGGTCTTCATGATCAATCCTCCGTGTCAGAGGGATCGGATATCCGGACCCGAGATATTCGCCGCCGAAACCAGCCCGTCAGTGAAGGATTGCGCGGCCTTGGTCCAGGCGGCCTTTTCCATCGCTTCGGCCAGCTTCGGACCGACCACTTCGAATGGCAGCACCTGACCTTCGGCAAATGCATCCAACTTGACGATATGCCAGCCAAAGCGCGTCCGCACGGGCTCTTGAGACATCTCGCCTTCGGCGAGTTGGCGCAGTACGACCTCGAACTCTGGGACCGTGTCACCTGGTCCAAGCTGACCAAGCGCTCCACCATTAGCTTTCGACCCGCAATCGCTGTCGCTTGCCGCAAGATCCGCGAAACGCCGCACGCCTTTGTGCAGCGCGTCAATCAGCACGTCGGCCCGCACCCGCGCGGCGGTGGCGCCGTCATTCTCACCGGGATCACAGGCGCAAAGAATGTGCGAGACCTCCCACAGTGGGGGCGCCCGATACCGATCCGGAGCCTTGGCCCATTCGGCGTGCACGGCATCTTCCGAAGGTTTTGGCACGTCAATGGCGTCTTCTAGAAGCGCACGGATCAGCGACTCGTCTTCGGTTTCGCTGCGGCCGGGGTCGACTTCTTCGGGCACCGCAGCAATGCCACGCCGGTGTGCCTCTTCCAGCAATAGCTGGCGCACGGTCAAAGCACGGGCCGCCTTGCGCCAGGCAAGGCCGGGCTTGCCCTTTGGCGCATGATGATTCTGGGCTTCGGCAGCAATCGCCGACGAAGGAATGGTGGTGCCGTTGACGGTTACATCGGGGAAAAGAGAAATGGACATGATCTACTCCGCCGGTTTGGCCGCGGGGTGTTGCCCGGACAATTTGGCCTTGGGTGCCGTGGCTCCGCTTCGGCTTGGCAACGATGTCTGCCGGCGAGAGCGGACAATCTGGTATCCGGGCCGCCATAGATAGCGCAGCGGGGCCGACACCATGTGGACAAGACGGCTGAAGGGAAACAGGATGAAGATCGTCAGACCCAGCAGAATATGAAGCTGAAAGAGCAGCGGCGCATCATCGACATAGGCCGCAGCATTCCCGTCGAAGATGAAGATCGCCTGCGCCCACATCATGAACTTTACCATCTCGCCGCCGTCGATATGTTGAACCGAAATGATGATCGTCAGCATCCCGAGGCACAGTTGCAGCAGCAAGAGAGCCAGGATCGCGATGTCCATATTGCTTGACGTGCCCCGGATGCGCGGATCGACCAGACGGCGATGGATCAGGATGATCCCGCCAGCCAGAGCCGCAACCCCGGCCACCCCGCCCACGACAACAGCGAGGATCTGTTTGGCCTGATGGCTGATGCCAAGGGCTTCGACAAGCCAAAGCGGCGTCAGCAGGCCGAACAGGTGGCCCACAAAGATAGTCAGCACCCCGACATGGAACAGGACCGAGCCAAGGATCAACTGCTTGCGGCGCAAGAACTGGCTGGAGGACGATTTCCAGGTGAAAGGATCGCGTTCATACCGCGCGATGCTGCCGATCAGAAGGACCGACAAGGCGATGTAGGGATATATCCCGAAAATGAATGTATGCATCTGAGCCTCCGCTATTCAGCCGCGTGCCGGGGTTTCGGCGCGGGTGTCCTGGGGGTATCCATGTTGGCCAGCATGTCGCGGACCTGCGGACAACCAGCGTTGGGATCGGGGCCGAAGGTGACTTGCGCTTCGTCCCAGACCGCGTCGAGAGCGTCCAGATCGGTGGGGTCGTCGTCGGGTTGCCCCAGCAGTTGAGTGACTGCCTCCGCGTCCGGCTTGGCGAGCGACAGCTGCCCCAAGGCGTCAAAGACCGCCGAATAGGGACTTTCCCTGCGGGCGAGCCGTTCGGACAATGCAGCAAAAATATGCGCCGCATCCGCCAGGGTGTCCGTCGCTTCGGCTGCCGGTTGTGTGGCCAGAAACTCCAGGAGCACGGGCAGATGGTCGGGCAGTTCCGACGTCGCCGGGTCGAACCCGGCATCGCGATAGGCTTCCACAAGCGACACCATCGCGCCACCCCTGTCGCGGCTTTCACCGTGGACATGTTCGAACAGGTTCAGCGACAGGGTGCGTGATCGGTCAAACAACATCACGAACTGTTCCTGAAGGTTGTAGATGTCGTCGCCTGCAAGCGCCGTCACCAATGGCCGCAACGCGCGACGCGTCACCGCCGTCAGCCGCGTCTCCGAAGAAAGAACACCGCCGATCTCGGGCATGGCGGCTTGCAACTCTTCGGTCGGGTAGCTGAGGATCAGCGAGATGGCCTTGAGGGTTCGGTCGTTGAGTACAAGTGTCATCACATCGCCTCCGTCGGCATCTTGAGCGGGCGTTTACTGCCACCAAAGAGCGAACCCTTGCTGATACCGGGCGAACAGCCATTTGTGTCGGTAAAGCCGCATTCGCCGCGCAGATCGTATGCCTCCTCGACCTGCTCGCGGTGCGTCGTCGGAATCACAAAACGGTCCTCGTAATCCGCAATGGCCATGATCTTGTACATGTCCTCGATCACTCGACCCGACAGCCCGACACGGGCCGCAATGCCTTCGTCAATGACACCGTCCACGGTCTTGGCCCGCATGTAGGCGCGCATCGCCAGCATCCGTTCCAGCGCGTTGAGCACCGGCGCCTCGTCGCCCGCCGTCAGCATATTGGCGAGGTATTGGACTGGGATCCGAAGCGAGCGGACATCCGGCATGTCGCCGTCCACGCCAATCTTGCCAGCTGCGGCCGCGTTCTGGATCGGGGAAAGCGGCGGGATGTACCACACCATCGGCAGGGTCCGGTATTCGGGATGCAAGGGGAAGGCGATCTGCCACTCCATAGCCATTTTCCAGATCGGGCTTTCCTGTGCGGCCTTGATCCAGTCCTCGGGGATACCGTCGGCGCGGGCAGTTTCAATCACCACCGGGTCGCGCGGATCAAGGAAGACGCCGAGTTGTGCGTCATACAGGTCCTTTTCATCGGGGGCGTTCGCCGCCTCTTCGATCTTGTCGGCGTCATAAAGCATAACGCCGATATAGCGGATGCGCCCTACACAGGTTTCCGAGCAGACGGTCGGGTTTCCGGACTCGATCCGGGGATAGCACAGCGTGCATTTCTCGGACTTGCCCGTAGACCAGTTGTAGTAGACCTTCTTGTAGGGACACCCCGATACACACATCCGCCAGCCGCGGCACTTTTCCTGATCGATCAGGACGATGCCGTCCTCTTCGCGCTTGTAGATCGCGCCCGATGGGCAGGAAGCGGCGCAGGCCGGGTTCAGGCAATGTTCACACAGCCGGGGGAGATACATCATGAAGGTATTCTCATATTCCCCGTAGATCTCCTTCTGGATGCCCTCGAAATTATAGTCCTTGCTGCGTTTCTCGAATTCGCCGCCCAGGATTTCTTCCCAGTTCGGGCCTTTCACGATCTTTTCCATCCGCTCGCCCGTGATGACCGAACGCGGCCGCGCCGTGGGAAAGGCCGACATTTCGGGCGCGGATTTCAAGTGGTCGTAGTCGAAGGTGAACGGTTCGTAATAGTCATCGATCTCGGGAAGGTCCGGGTTGCCAAAGATATTCGCCAGGATCCGCCATTTGCTGCCCTGCTTGGGCTGGAGTTTACCGGCCTTCGTTCGCGACCAGCCGCCATTCCATTTCTTCTGGTTTTCCCAGTCTGTGGGATAGCCAGTGCCGGGCTTGGTTTCGACGTTGTTGAACCAAGCGTATTCGACGCCTTCGCGACTGGTCCAGACGTTCTTGCAGGTGACCGAACAGGTGTGGCACCCGATGCATTTATCGAGGTTCAGCACCATCCCGATTTGTGCGCGGATTCTCATTCGGCTGCCTCCTTGTTGCCGACCGGCGTGTCGAGCCAGTCGACCTTTTTCATCTTGCGGACGATCACGAATTCATCGCGGTTCGATCCGACGGTGCCGTAATAGTTGAAGCCGTAGGAAAGCTGCGCATACCCGCCGATCATGTGGGTGGGCTTGAGCACCGTACGCGTGACCGAGTTGTGGATGCCGCCCCGATTGCCGGTGCGTTCAGACCCCGGCGTATTCACGATCTTTTCCTGCGCGTGATACATGTATAGCGTGCCTTCCTTGATGCGTTGGCTAACCACCACCCTCGCCGTCAAGGCGCCGTTGGTGTTGTAGGCCTCGACCCAATCGTTATCGACAAGACCTGCTTTCTTAGCATCCACCTCCGACATCCAGACAACCGGACCGCCACGGTTCAGCGTCAGCATCATGAGGTTGTCGGAATACGTCGAATGGATGCCCCATTTCTGGTGCGGCGTGATGAAGTTCAGCACCACATGAGGCTGGTTGTCACGAGCGTCGTGGTTCACGTCCTTGGTGATCGTCTTGAGGTCCACCGGTGGGCGGTACTGACAGAACCCTTCGCCGAAGGCCCGCATCCACAGGTGATCCTGATAAAGCTGCTGGCGTCCGGTCAGCGTGCGCCATGGTATCAGTTCATGGACGTTGGTATAGCCGGCGCTATAACAGACCTTCTCGCTTTCGATGCCCGACCATGTGGGTGACGAGATGATCTTGCGCGGCTGTGCGGCGATATCGCGAAAGCGGATCTTTTCGTCTTCCTTGGATGCCGCCAGATGCGCATGTTCGCGACCGGTTGCCTGTTCCAGCGCGTGCCATGCCTTGACAGCGACCTCGCCGTTGGTTTCAGGGGCAAGCATCAGGATCACTTCGGTCGCGTCGATATCAGTCTCGATCTTGGCGCAACCCTTGGCGGGGCCATCAAGCCATTCACCGTTCAACTCGCGCAGGTGCTGCACCTCGTCCTTGGTGTCCCAACCGATACCCTTGCCGCCGTTACCGAGCTTGTCCAACAGCGGCCCAACCGCCACGAACTTATCGTAGATCGCGGTATAATCGCGTTCGACGGTGATATAGGCGGGCGCGGTCTTGCCGGGGATCAGGTCGCATTCGCCCTTTTTCCAATCCTTCACATCGGGCTGCGCAAGTTCGGATGCTGTGTCGTGCAAAAGCGGAAGAGCGACGACATCGGTTTCCTTGCCGAGGATTTCAGGGGCGACTTCCTGGAACTTCTTCGCAATCGCCTTGAAGATTTCCCAGTCTGACTTGCTTTCATAAGCCGGGTCTACTGCAGCTTGCAGCGGGTGGATGAACGGGTGCATGTCCGATGTGTTGAGGTCGTTCTTTTCATACCAGCTTGCGGTCGGCAGTACGATGTCCGAATAGACGCAGGTCGTGCTCATCCTGAAATCGATGGTCACCAGAAGGTCGAGTTTGCCTTGGGGGGCGTCCTTGTGCCACTTGGCCTCTTTCGGTTTCGCACGCCCCTCCTCGCCCAGATCGTGGCCAAGGACGCCGTGCTGCGTGCCAAGAAGGTGCTTGAGGAAGTATTCGTGTCCCTTGCCTGAAGACCCCAGCAAGTTCGAGCGCCAGACAAACAGGTTTCGCGGCCAGTTCTCGGGCGCATCCGGGTCTTCGCAGGACATCTGCAAGGATCCGTCCTTGAGACCTTTGGCGACATAGTCCTTGGCCTCGACCCCGGCCTTCTTGGCGGCTTTCGCCACTTCCAGCGGGTTCTGCTTCAGCTGCGGCGCCGACGGAAGCCAACCCATCCGTTCGGCCCGGATATTGTAGTCGATCATCGACACGTCCCAGTCCCCCTCGGGGGCTGTGGGCGACAGGATTTCCCCCGCCGTCAACGTCTCGTAGCGCCATTGGTCGGTATGAGCGTAGAAGGCGCTGGTGCTGTTCATCTGACGTGGCGGGCGGTTCCAGTCCAGCGCGAAGGCCAGCGGCAGCCAGCCGGTCTGTGGGCGCAGTTTCTCCTGTCCGACATAGTGGCTCCAGCCACCGCCGGACTGGCCGACGCAACCGCACATCACCAGCATGTTGATGATGCCGCGATAGGCCATGTCCATGTGGTACCAGTGGTTCAGGCCGGCCCCGAGGATGACCATCGACTTGCCTTGGGTCTTTTCGGCATTGCGGGCGAATTCGCGCGCGACGGTGATGATCTTGTCGGCGGAAACGCCCGTGATCTTCTCGGCCCAGGCCGGGGTATAGGGCTTGTCTTCGGCGAAATCCTTTGACACCCAGTCGCCCCCGAGGCCGCGGTCGAGGCCATAGTTGGCACAGAACAGATCGAACACCGTGGCGACCAGCGCATCGACATCGGCCAGCTTGATGCGCTTGACCGGCACGTTGCGGGTCAGCACGTCAGGGTGCTCGCATTTCACGAAATGCTCTGTCGCCTCGCCACCGAAATAGGGGAAGTCCACCCCGACGACATCGTCGTGATCCTCGCTAAGGATCAACGATAATTTCAGCCTTGTATCGGCATCGCCTGCGCGTTCCTCAAGGTTCCACGACCCTTTTTCGCCCCAGCGGAATCCGACCGTGCCGTTCGGTGCGACGACCGAATTCGACACTTCGTCAAAGGCGACGGTCTTCCAGTCGGGGTTGTTGGTCTCGCCCAACTTGTCGGAAAACTCATCCGCGCGGATGAACCTGCCCGGGATCAGTTTGCCGTCCTTTTCTTCCATCCGCACGAGCATCGGCATATCCGAGTACTTGCGGACGTAGTCCTCGAAATAGTCGGCCTGCCGATCGAGGTGGAATTCGCGCAGGATGACGTGACCCATTGCCATGGCGAGCGCGGAGTCTGTGCCCGCTTTGGGCGCGAGCCAGATGTCACCGAATTTGGCGGCTTCCGAATAGTCGGGGCAGATCACCGCCGACTTGGTACCGCGATAGCGGGCCTCGGTATAAAAATGCGCATCCGGTGTGCGGGTCTGTGGCACATTCGAGCCCCAGAGCAGCAAAAAGCCAGCATTGTACCAGTCGGCCGATTCCGGCACATCGGTCTGTTCGCCCCAGGTCTGCGGACTGGCCGGCGGCAGGTCGCAATACCAGTCATAAAATGACATGCACGTTCCGCCCAGCAACGACAGATACCGCGAGCCAGCGGCATAGCTGACCATCGACATCGCGGGGATCGGCGAAAAGCCGAACACCCGGTCAGGACCGTATGTCTTGGTCGTGTAGGCGTTGGCGGCGGCGATGATCTCGGTCGCTTCATCCCAACTGGCCCGCACGAACCCGCCCTTACCGCGGATCTGAACATAGGACGCTCGCAGGATCGGATCGTTCTGGATCTTGGTCCAGGCCTCGATCGGCGACATGGTCTTGCGCATTTCGCGCCAGACCTTCATCAGCTTGCCTCGGATCAGCGGGTTTTTCACCCTATTGGCCGAATAAAGATACCAGCTGTATGAGGCCCCCCGTGCGCAACCCCGTGGTTCGTGATTGGGCAGATCGGGGCGGGTGCGCGGATAGTCGGTCTGCTGCGTCTCCCAGGTGACAATCCCGGACTTGACGTAAATCTTCCAAGAACACGATCCGGTGCAGTTCACCCCATGTGTCGAGCGCACGATCTTGTCGTGCCGCCAGCGGTTCCGGTAGGTGTCCTCCCAGTCCCGATTTTCGCGCGTGACCTGACCATGGCCGTTTGCGAATTTCTCAAGCTCCTTGGGCTGGAGGAAGTTCAGTCTGTCGAGCAGATGGCTCATGACATGCGTCCTTTCTTATTGTGCGGGTTGGGCGGCCGCGGCTGCTGACTTGCCATGTTCGATGTCGTGAAGCAGGCCGCCGGGTCGTGTGTAGAACGCCCAGGTGATAACCAGACAGATTGCGTAGAATCCAAGGAAGGCCCAAAGCGCCAACACCGGCCCGCCCGTCATCGCGATCGAGGTGCCGTAGGCCTTGGGAATGAAGAAGGCACCGTAGGCTGCGATGGCAGAAGTGAAGGCGATGATCGCAGCACTTTCACGTTCCGCCTGTTTGCGGGTTGCCGCAACGTCCAGTTCTGGCATCAAACGCGGGATCTCGCGTCCCATGATTGCGGGGATCATCTGGAAGGTAGAGGCATTGCCGATCCCGGTAAGCAGGAACAAAGCCATGAAGCAGGCGAAGAAGCCCAGGAAGCTGCCCCCTGCCCCGCCTGACGGCAGGAAAGTGATTACTCCGAAGACCGCGACGATCATGCCCGCGAAAGTCCAGAAGGTCACCCGCCCACCGCCGAAGCGGTCGCTGACCCACCCCGTGGCCGCGCGGCTGAGTGCCCCGACGAGCGGACCAAGGAACACGTATTGCAGCGCGTTCACATCCGGGAACATCAGCTTGGTCAGCAGCGGAAAGCCCGCCGAATAGCCGATGAAGCTGCCGAATGTGCCAGTGTAGAGGATGCACATCAGCCAGTTGTGCTTGCGGCTGAAGATTATCGCCTGGTCGCGGAAGCTGGCTTTTGCATCGGCGATGTCGTTCATCCCCAACCAGGCTGCAACGGTCGCCGCGACGATGAACGGAACCCAGACAAAGCCGGCGTTCTGCATCCACAACTGACCACCGTCCGACATGGTTTGCGGCTGTCCGCCCATCGCACCGAATACCCCCGCCGTGATGACGATCGGCACCAGGAACTGCATGACCGATACGCCGAGGTTTCCCAGCCCCGCGTTCAGCGCCAAGGCGTTGCCCTTTTCGGCTTTCGGGAAGAAGAATGCGATATTGGCCATGGATGAGGCGAAGTTGCCGCCACCAAGGCCGCAGAGCAGCGCTAGCACGAGGAAGATGAAATAGGGCGTCTCGGGATTCTGCACGGCATAGCCAATGCCGATGGCAGGCAACAACAACGAAGCGGTCGACAGCGTCGTCCAGAGCCGCCCGCCGAAAATCGGCACCATGAAGCTGTAGAAGATCCGCAGCGTGGCGCCAGACAGACCCGGCAAGGCGGCCAGCCAGAAGAGTTGACCGGCGGCGAAGTTAAAGCCGATCGCCGGAAGTCGCGCGACAACCACGGACCAGACCATCCAGACCGAGAAGGCAAGCAAGAGCGCCGGGATCGATATCCACAGGTTGCGCCGGGCTACTGCGCGGCCCTTGTCGGCCCAGAACGACGCCTCTTCGGGCTGCCATTCTGCCAGAGTGTGGGGCATGACCGTGCGTCCGGGCAAGTGGATCGGCTGCATCTCGGGCAATTCGGGAAGCGAGTCGAGTTCTTGACCATGGGTTGCCCGCTCCATTGCCCTGACCGAAAGATGCATCCAGGCCAGCGACAGGGCGACAATGCCGAACAGAAGCGCAAAACAGCTGGTATAGATGCCGGTCAAATCCAGCATCGCGCCGAAGGTGATAGGCAGGATAAACCCGCCCAGACCGCCGATCATGCCGACGAGCCCGCCAACGGCCCCGACATGCTCGGGGTAATAGACCGGGATATGCTTGTAGACCGCCGCCTTGCCGAGGCTCATGAAAAAACCGAGCACGAACAGTGTCAAGACGAAGGGCCACACGTCCATCTGCGTGGAAAAGGCGATCGGACCGTCCTTGCCCTGGATCACGTAGTCGGTCGGCGGATAGGACAGCATCAAAAGCAGGATAAGGCTGAAGCCGAAGCACCAGTACATCACCTTCCGCGCGCCGACCCGATCCGACAGATGCCCGCCATAGGCGCGAAACAGCGAGGCCGAAAGCGAGAAGGCAGCCGCGGACATACCCGCAACCCGGATATCGAGCCCGTAGACATCGACCAGATAGTGCGGCATCCACAGCGCCAGCGCGACAAAAGCCCCGAAGACGAAGAAATAGTAGAGCGAAAAGCGCCAGACCTGAAGGTTGGCCAAAGGCGCAAACTGTTCGGCCATACTCGGTGCGCGAGCACCGCTCTTCCGACGCGCGACGAGCGCCGGATCGTCCTTGGCAAACAGGTAGAAGACGATGGCCATGGCCGCCAGCGCTACGGCCCAGACATGCGCGACGCCGTGCCAACCGTAAGCGACCATGACAAAGGGAGCCACGAATTTCGTAACCGCCGCGCCGACGTTGCCGGCCCCGAATATCCCGAGCGCGGTGCCCTGATGGCCCGCATCGTACCAGCGCGAGACGTAAGCCACACCGATGATGAAGGACCCACCCGCAAGACCGATACCCAGAGCCGCGACCAGATACATCGTATAGGTCGAGGCGAAGGTCAGCATCCACGTGGCCGCTGCCGTCAGCAACATCTGCGCTGTGAATACCAGTCGTCCGCCGTACTTCTCGGTCCAGACCCCCAGAAATAATCGTGTGACCGACCCGGTGAGGATCGGCGTAGCGACAAGCAGGCCAAACTGGAACTCGTTCAGACCAAGCTCGTCCTTGATGGCGACGCCGATGATCGAGAAAATCGTCCAGACCGCAAAACAGGCGGTAAATGCGATGGTGCTGAGCGCCAGAGCGCGGTTCTGATCCGCGCTGCGAACGCCATCGATACTGTGCATGACTGACCCTCCGGAAGTACGTCCTTTGAATGCCACGAATGGCTTGCGGCCAAATCTGGATTCCCGGTCCGCGCAAATGCATGATCTGGATCAAGTCGACGGCCTCAACAGGATGAAATAAGTGCTTGAAATCAAATGTCTTGTTAACCTCTGGCGGATGTCTGTCGCCCAATTGCGGAACAGACCTCGGCATCTTGACAGCGGCCACTCTAAGGTTTGATAAATATCAAGCAGCAATCAGGAACGAATCTCTTGAAATTGTCCGACATCCCGGAAATCCAATCCTTGCCGCTGTTTCGCGACGTGGAGGATGGGAATTTAGACGTGTTGATGCGGGGAGCGTACGTACAGAACTTCCCGCCGCGGATCGAATTGATCACCGAAGGAGAGCCGAGTGATTTCCTTCATATCGTGATCGAGGGCACGGTCGAGATGTTTGCTTCGTGGAACGGGCGCGACACCACTATGGCAACCGTGAAATCGCTGGGCACCTTCATCCTTGCGGCGACGATCAGGGATGCGCCGTATCTGATGTCGGCGCGCACGCTCGAGAAGTCCCGCCTGGTCCTGCTACCTTCGGAAGACGTTCGCAGTGTGTTCCAGAAGGACAGCGGGTTTGCCCATGCGATCGTCGCTGAACTCGCGCAATGCTACCGGTCGGTCATCAAGAACACCAAGAATCTCAAGCTGAGAACGTCGATCGAGCGACTTGCCAATTACCTTGTCCGCAAGCAGATCGGTGCAGGTGGCGCAAGTTCATTCGAGCTTGATATCGAAAAGCGCCGTCTTGCTTCGTATCTGGGTATGACGCCCGAAAATCTGTCGCGCGCGATAAAGGCGCTGCAGCCCTACGGGGTCACCGTCGATGGTGCGCGGGTTACGATCACGAATCCCAAGGATCTCTTGGACCTGGCCAAACCAACGCCGCTGATCGACGATCCTGCGCACTGAGGAAGTTCTCAGGTCTCGATATTTCGGTTGGCCGCCGTCAGACCAATGCCTTTCGCGCCCAGACCGCAATCGCGGTCCAGACCCCGAGTCGCAGAACCATGGCGCCGACCGTTCGCATCTCGAACGCCCCGCCCCGAAGGACATGCAGGCCAAAAAGCGCGAAGACGGCGGCGATGGCGACCGCAAGAGCGATTGCCAGCGTGGCCGCCCAACGTCGGCCCAGGGCGATCCCGACGCCGGCGAGGACATAGGCGAAGCCGGACAGAAAATTGAACCACAGAACGAAGGGAACGGCATCTCCGGCGGCTGCCTGTTCTGCGGCGCCGCCGAATAGCACCCGTCCGCCCGACACAATCGTCAGGGCGCCAAACACCACCGCGATGCCTGCCACGACGCTCATTGGCCAGTTCTTCGATGAACACGTCTTCATGGACTACTCCTTAGTCGTTTTCCAGAACGCCATCACGCAGATGAAACAGCTTGTCGAACCGGTCATAGATCTTCTCGTCGTGGGTGACGGCGATGATGCAAGCGTCCTGTTCGGCGGCCAGCTTGCGCATCAGGTCCATTACGATCCCGGCCCGCTTGCTGTCGAGCGCGGCGGTTGGCTCGTCGGCCAGAATGATGCGCGGACTGTTGGCCAGCGCGCGGGCGATCGCCACCCGCTGCGCTTCACCGCCCGACAGAAGCGCCGTCATGGCGTCCTTGCGGTGGCCGACCTCAAGGTAGTCGAGCAGCTCGACGGCGCGCGCCTGCGCTTCGGCCGCTGGCGTGCCGGCCAGTGTCAGCACCAGTGCCACGTTGTCGCGGGCATTTAGGAAGGGCAGCAGGTTGTGGAATTGAAAGATGAAACCGATCTTGTCGAGCCGAAGCCGACGCAGATCGCGCCTTAGCCAGCGGTTGTCGTAAACAAGTTCGTCGTCCAGCGTCAGCCGACCTTCGGTCGGAGCAATGATACAGCCGATAACGTTAAGCAGTGTGGTCTTGCCCGACCCCGACGGACCAAGCAGCGCCACCACCTCGCCGCGGTGGACGGTCAGATCAATGTTGCGCAGCGCATCAACACGCGTCTCACCCTCGCCGAAGTGCTTCGATACACCCGCAACCTGCACCAACGGATGTCGGGCGTCGGTCATGGCGTCTGTCATGGCTTCACCCTCCAATCGCCGTGGCCGGATCGACCTTGAGCGCGGCACGAACGCCAAGCCCGCTGGCCAGGATGCAGACCACGAGGATAATCCCGGCCAGAGCGGCCGCGTTGACAGGCTCCAGCACCACGCGGCGCGGGAAGTAGTCCTTTATGAGCAGGATCAGGATCAGGCCGAAGCTCCATCCGACGGCTCCGAGCGCCAGCGATTGCTGCACGATCAGCGCGACGATGGTGCGGTCCGGCGCGCCGATCAGCTTCAGCGTGGCGATCTGCTTCAGCTTTTCCATCGTCATCGTGTAAATTATCAGCGCGATCACCACCGCCGAGACTGTCAGAAGGATGCCAAGGAACAGGCCGATCTGCCGCTTGGCGCGATCCACGACCGACCCCAGAAGGATCGCCTCTTGGTCGGCTTGTGTCAGCGCCCCGAGATGTTTCCAATGCCGCAAGTTCTGCGCCACGACCTGCGCGTCAGCCGCGGGCTCCAGCCGCGCGATCACCGCGGCGACGGTATCGGCGCTTTCCAGCAGGCCTGCGCCGCGCGCAGCCTGGACACGCTGGGCCGACGGGGCCAGTTGCGATTGCAGGGTCTGCGCATCCGCCAGCGTGATGAAGACAGCCGGATCGCCAGCGGAATTCATCGTGTCCTCGACCAGACCGACAACGGCAAAGCTGTCGCGACCAAGACGGATCCGGTCACCAGCCACCAGCCCGGACTTGCGATCGGCCACCAGCTCGAAATGGCTTTGGGTGATGTCGCGCCCTTCGACGATTGTCAGCGGCCCACCCGGATGACCAGGCTCGAAGCCGATGACGTAAAGGCGCAGGGTCGTTCCGGCATGGCTGGCCTCGACTGTCTGATAGGTGATGCTGCCCGCCTCGGCCACGCCGTGCAGGCGGGCCACGGCGTCGCGGGTGTCGCCGGGGATTTTCGAAGCTTCGGCGAATGGTCCCTGTGTGCCGGATTCCACGACCCAAAGATCCACCTGCGGTGCCTTCACGATGTTCAACGCATCGGCCACCAGACCGTTGTAAATGCCGATCATCGCCAGAACGACGGCCATCAGCAAGCTGAGGCCCAGAGAGGTCAGCACGAAGCGGAACAGGTTGTGCCGCACGTCCCGGTAGGCAAGGTTCATGGTGCGTCCCCCATGATGACCCGTGCCATGCGGCCTTCGGACAGACCCTTGACCGGAGCAGAGACGACCTGCCCTCCCTCGGGCAGGCCGCTGACGATCTCCAGCCGCGCATCCTCGGTCCGGTGGCCGAAGACGACCGGCACTTCGGTCAGCCGTCCATCTGTCACAATCCAAACCCGGCCCTGATGACCGTCAAAGCCGCTGACTGCGTTTTCGGGGACAAGCAGCGCCTCGGGCAGGGTCGCAACGGTGATCCTGACCTCTGCCTGTTCCCCCAGATAAACCTGCGCCGGACAGCGATCACAGGCGATCCAGACGCGCCGTTCCTCATTCACCCGATCGCTTTCGATGCCGATCCGCGCCACCTTGCCGCCGAAAACCTCGTGCGGAAGCGAGCGCAGCCTTACCTCTGCTCTCTGACCCACACTGATGGCGCCGGCCCGCGCTTCGTCGATATAGGCAAGTGTCCAGACCGTGCGCGGATCCATCAGCGTGAAGATCGGCTCTCCCGCGCGCACCACAGTGCCTGCCTCGACATGACGCTCGACCACGATCGCGTCGAACGGCGCCCGCAGGTCGTGATGATCAAGCAGTGTCGCTTCATAGCGCAGTGCGGCATCCGCATCCGAAATCTGGGCCTGCGCGACCTTCACCTCGCTCTGGGCCACGGCGAGGTCAGCGGCAGCGACATCCACATCGCGCTGCGCCTCTTCGCTGGTCTGGGCCGAGATTGCGCTGCGCTGGACAAGCGCCTGCTGGCGTGCGTTGGCCGCCTCGCGCTGTGCAAGCACCGCATGCGCGCGCGCGACGTTGGCGTCCGCCTTGCCGTGGTTTGCCCGCGCTGCCTCGACGGCCGCCTCGGCCCGCGCCACGCGCGCCTCTTGTTCGGCGGCGTGAAGGCGGGCCAGAACCTGACCCTCGACTACCGCGTCGCCACTGTCCACCGTGAGATTGATCAGCGCGGCACCGACTTCGAAGCCGATGTTCGACACGATCCGCGCCTCGACCGTGCCAAGACCGTATACCCGAACCGCGACGTCCTTTTGCGCCGTGGCCACGGGCACACCGAGCGGACGCTCTGTCAGAAAGAACCAGCCTCCGACGCCGATCAATACGGCAGCGGCAAATGCAAGTAAGCTGCGGCGCGTCCGGCGCGTCATGTTCTGTCCTCCCATCCCGGCAAGACACGGAACAACTGCAACTGAGCGTCAAGCAGACGCGCCCCCTCGGTCGCAAGCGCGAAGGCGCGATTCCCCAGCGACCAGCGGATCGCCATCCCCTGGACCAGCGAGATGAGCAGAACAGCGCCGTCTTCCGGCGCAAGATCAGGGCGGAACAGACCCGCATCGCGGGCGCGTGTCAGTTCTGCCAGCAACAGGCCCTGAAAGCGCATCATCAGAGTCCGAATGCTTTCGCGCAGTTCGGCGTTCTCGATCTGCAATTCGCGCGAATGCAGGATGGCGGGGATTGCGGGATTGGCTTCGATCTGGCGAAGCTGCGCGAGAACGAGCGCGACCAACCGCTGCTCGGGCTGGGTATTTTCGGCCAGCGCCACCTCCCATGCCGCCGTCATCGTTTCGGTGATTGTGTCGGCGACAGCCTGCCAAAGCGCCTGTTTGGTCGGGAAATGCCGAAAAATTGCGGGCTGCGTCAGTCCCACGGCATCGGCGACTGCCTGCGTCGTCAGGCGGTCCGGCCCCAGTTCATCGGCCAACCGCAAGGTGGTGGTGGCGATCTCTGCCTTGCGATTCTTGGCGGATTTTCGGGACATGTGAATAGGCCGTATAATGAGTGACTACTAACTAATTAGTGCAGGGACGGATCGAGTTCAAGAGAAGGACGTTCGGCAAGGCCGAATGAGGAACATCGTTTGCCAGATAGCAGGCACGCCAATCAGCAGCGGGTGCAGCGCAATCAGAGCCAACCGAAGCACTAAGGCCGCAACCAGCGCGCTGGCGCCATCAGCCCCGCGAAACGCCGACGCGGCAGACGGCGCAGACACTCGTCTGGCACCATGACGTTCTGGCGTCGGCGATCTATCAGACTCATGCATGGCCGAGCGAAACAGACGAATCCGCCTAAGAAAAACTGGTTGAACGGAAAGCTGTCAGCGAAAGGATCAGACAGACCAGCGCCATCGCGGCCAGTGCCATGTGGCTCAGCCATTCAGCTCTGGGCCAGACCTCGACATCGGGCGCCCGCCCTGCTGCTGAAATCATCCAGATCAAAATCGCCACAGACAGCCGAATGGAGGATGCCATATCCGGCGTGGCCCGATCTCGACACCAGCCAATGAATTGACGGGCCGCTGTGCTGGGATCACCCAACCACCAGCCCCCAGTGCATGAGCGCAGACAGCTACCGCCGCGTATCCCGTCAGCCAATCGACATCGAACCTTAGCATGGGTGCTGCGGTGCAGCTTTCGCATCGCGGCCATTTGTACATCGCGCTGCAGTCTAGGCAATCCGAATGTTTTCTTCGGCCAACAACTTTCGTCGCGCCTTGTGCTTTATCCCTTTGGGTGTTTGTCAGCCGATCCACTTGGCCCCGTTTTCGATCTCATCTCGCATCCATTCAAGGACTGCGATGAGACAGAAGTCTCCCTTGGCAAAACAACTCGACCTGTCTCAAAGGCCATGACGGGTTTCATTGGCCGGACGAGCGTGCCAATCGGACATTGGTCTGAAAATCGTTCAGACCTTCAACAGAATGTCGCAGGTCCAAGGTCAATATCGCATAGAGCAGAGGAATGGCAGTTTCCTTTCACTAGCAATCTCAACAGGAGAAAAGCCATGACACTGAAACAGTTCCTTAGCAGCGCGACCTTGGTTATTGCAGGGATATCGGCACCGCAGTTCGCTGCAGCTGTCGATGCCACGCTTTTGCCGGGCATTGATCTGTCCGTATCCAGTGAAGTCGCAACAGATGACGGCGGTACGTTTGACGTTGCCCGCCGGGGTCGCGGTCGCGGCGGGGATGACGACCGCAGTCGCGGGCGCCATCGCAGCACGGACGATCAAAAGAAGGGCGGCAAAAGCGGTTCCGGTCGCAGTAAACCACGCATTCCGGGCGGATCCGGGTGTGATGATCCGGGCGATATCCGCGAGCATGCGGAATGCCGCATTTGAACCAACGCTTGGGATTTTGTGCCCGCCTCTTTCAGGCGGGCACATTCGGTTTCTGCACGGTACCGTCCGAACCGACGCAATGAACGCCGGACCAACGTCCGATGCATTTAAACTGCAACGACTTTAAATTCCGTTTGCGTCAGTCAGCACCCGAACACTTAGCCGAGGATCTCGTGGAGTCGTTTCGCAGCATTTACGGTTCTCTGAAATGCCTAGCGGTCGGACTGATGTTCGCCGTCTGTCCGGTAGGAATTTCTTTCGACTTCGAAAGCGGCGTTCACGCAAAAGTCATGATTGTTTTTGCGAAAAGCGGATCAGGCAGGGACGGCGACAGCGGCGATAACAGCGGCGGCGGCGATGGTAGTGGAAGCAGCAGCGGTAGCGGCGGTGGCCGTGACAGTAACAGTGGCGGAGGTAACAGCGGGAGCGGTGGCGGTGGCCATAGCGGGACTGGCAGCGGCAGCGATAGTGGCGGCGGTAGCGGTAGTAGCAGCGGTAGTGGTAATGGCAACGGAAGTAGCAGCGGCAGCGGAAGCGCGAGTTCGGTTAGCAGTTCCGAGGGGAAAGGCAAGAGCCTCTCCGCACCCCGCCTTCGGGAAGTCGGTCAAAATCTTCAACTGATCTATTCAAACGGCTGGGAAGAAAAAATCTTCAATGGCCGCTATGAACTAAAGGACCCGATGGGGCGAACGGTGTCGCTTAGGTCCGCCACCCAGGCCGACCACGACCGGCTGCGCCGGGCCGCCTTGCAGTAGCCCTATTTCTCGCGCCACGCTTCCTGAGCCATCAATGCGGCCTCGACTCTGTTCCGCGCCTGCAATTTGCTCAGGATTATTGTCATATAGTGCTTTACCGTCTTTTCCTGAATCGCCAGGTTTTCCCCGATTTCTCGATTGCTCAGACCGTTTGCGACGCCTTTCAGTATGTCCTCTTCGCGCTTGGTCAAATCGTCAATGGGGCGGCGCTCTGCTGGTTTGCGCGTTTGCATGATCTTGAGAACTTGTGCCGCCAAACCCGGAGATACATGCGCCTCGCCCTTGGCAATCCGGCCCAGAATGTCGCGCAGCTCTGTCGCAGAAACGCCTTTAAGGACATAGCCCGTTGCGCCCGCCTCAAGCGCTGCGGTCACATCTGCGTCGTCTTCGGAAACCGTGAGCATGGCTATGCTTGTGGCCGATCCGGCCTGCGCAATGCGCCGGGCAGCAGAGATACCGTTGCCCGGCATGGACAAGTCGAGCAACGCAATATCGGGGTGATGCGTTTCGGCGAGGGTCACGGCTTCATCCGCTGTGCCGCCCACGCCGACGACCTCGAACTCTCCGGTCTCCTCAATACTGCTCACCAGACCGTCGCGAAAGATCGGGTGATCATCGGCAAGAATTAGACGAATGGTCATTTTCTGGAGTCTTCCTTTGGCAAGGTCAAAGTGATCCTGCTGCCCGCAGGTGTGTTTTTTTGCATGGATACATTGCCGCCTATACTCTCTGCCCTGTCTATGAGACCGAACAGGCCCTGACCGCCGTCCGGCCTGATCGCGCGGGCACGCTCCGCATCGAATCCAGGGCCGTCATCCGCGACCGAAAAAGAAATCTCGGTATCGGACTGGTCAACAGAGACCGCCGCCCTATCAACTTTCGCATGGCGGGTTGCATTCGAAAGCGTCTCTTGCAAGAATCTGAATGCACAGAGTTTTTGCGCATAATTCAAGGTGGGTTGATCCACGGCCGGAATTGTCAAATCAACCACCATGCCAGTTTGCTTTTCGTGGTCCTGAACCGCCCTTTTCACCAGTTCGAAAATGCCAAGCTCATCGAGATCCGGCAGCGCAAGCCCGCGCGAGATGATCCGCAACTCCGCCAGCGCTTTGGCCAGCGATCCGCGTACCTGTTCGACGTTTGCGGGTGATGTCATCTGGTCCGCCAAGGCGCTGTCAAGCCGCAGCGCCGCCAGCGCAAGATACTGCGCCGGGCCGTCATGCAGATCGAAGCCGATGCGCCGGATTGCCCGTTCGGTCTGGGCGGTAGCGCGAGACGAGGCCGACACCGCCCGCCGCCGCAGATCTGCGTTCTGACGCGAGATCCTTTCGGTTTGAGTCAATTGTTGCTCCAACGCTTCACGTTGCTGTCGGATGGTTCGCCCACCAGCCTGCACAATTCCGAACAACAGCAAACCGCTGGCCACGAATGCGCCGCTGACGATCAACCAACTCGTTCGTCGGGCGTTGCGAAGGTCCGCATCAAGACCGTCGGCACGCTCGTAGAATTCAGCCACGGCGATCACATTGCCTGTCCAGACTTCGCGGATCGGGCTGTAGACTTCTAGTAGAGGCACGCCAAGTGCGGCCTCCGCCTCGTCCTCGAGGTCATTCAGGTCTTCAAAGGATGATGCTATCTGGCCGGCCCATGCGCTTTGCAAGTCTTCAGATTGCTCAAATACCTTTCCGGTTAACGAGGGATCGGATGCGTGTACGACTCGGCCTCCCGGCAACCAAAGCTTGTATGAAACCACCCGCTCACCCAAGGCCGTACCGTCGAAGATTTCGGCCAGCGCCTGTCTCGCGGGCGGTGACAACGTGTCCGTTTGTGCAAGTTCCTGACTAAGCGGTGAAATGAAGCTCTCCATGAACAGCGCGGCAGAGGTCGCCGAATTTTGCACAACGGCATCTTCGATCCGGCGTGAAACCCAGGTTCCAACCAGGAACATGGTCATGATCATTACGAGCGCGCCGGCCAGTAGAAACTGACCGGGAAGCGTCAGTTGACGCCAGTGCAGAGCATCCGACAATGAATTCATTGTTGAAGGTATATCACTGGACCGATGCCGTTCTACCGACCATGGTCTGATCTCGAGAAAATCCCCAAAGATGCGTCCAGCGCGGTCCATGCGTGCTGAAATGACGGCGAATTTATGGGCTGGTCGGGAGATGGCCAGTGATCAGCGCAGGAATGACTGAGGGCATATGTAATTCAGTCCCAAGGTCATCAAGAACCCGCTGGCCAAACCTGAGGATACGTTTGGTGTTTCCTTCAGTTTAGCGGTAGTTCATATAGCGACATCAATGTCTGTCGCCGCGCCAAAAATCATCCCCGACATGCCTCGATAGCCAGATCGAACGCGACGGGACTGAAGAATATCCGCGCATGAGCAACGTAGTCGGCACCAAGTTCGCGGCTTTCGAGTGCATAGGCGACGCGCGCCGCCACGCCGCGCCGTGACCGAATGCCAGCCGCCTATAGGTCGCGGTGATCAGTGCCGGTCTCAGCTCCCGTTCGTTCGGCGCAGCGTCAGCCTGATCTGCTTCTCGACTTCGATGGTGGCGAAGAAGATTGCGCCAATGATCAGCATTAGGACGCCATCGAACAACGGCACGGACGCTGTTCCCAAGACGGTCTGCGCGAGGGGCATATAGGTGACGAAAAATTGCGCCGGCACGATCACGCCCAGGCAGATCCAGACCGCGGGTGTCCCGCGTATCGCCGACCATGACAGTGAGGTCCCGTACAGATTGCGGATGAAGAACAGGTGAAATATCTCCAGGATCACCAGCATGTTCATTGAAAGGGTCTGCGCCAGCGCCGGCGCGTAGCCGCGGTCCATGGAATAGGCGTAGAGCCCGAAGACGGCGAGCGCGAACAGTGTGCCGACCAAGGCCACATGCCAGACCAGCTCGGCAGACAGCAATGGGTCCGATCGCTGCCGGGGCTGGCGCAGCATGGTGCCAGGCTCTGTTGGCTCGAAAGCCAGCGCCAGACCCAACGTGGCGGCGGTGATCAGGTTGACCCAGAGGATCTGCACTGGGCTGATTGGCAAAGCCAGGCCAAGAAGCAGCGCCGCGATCACGGTCCCTGCCTCGCCCGCATTAGTGGGCAGCGTCCAGCTGATCACCTTGCGCAGATTGTCGAAGACGGTGCGGCCCTCGCGGACCGCGGCGGCGATCGAGGCGAAATTGTCGTCGGTCAGGACAAGCTCGGCGGCTTCCTTGGCTGCCTCCGACCCCTTGACGCCCATCGCCACGCCCGCATCCGCCCGCTTCAGCGCCGGCGCGTCGTTCACCCCGTCCCCGGTCATGGCGACGGTCAGCCCCTGCGCCTGAAGCGCGGTGACGAGGCGCAGCTTGTGTTCGGGCGAGGTGCGCGCAAAGATGTTGGTAGTCTGAACGGCCAGATTAAGTTCAACGTCCGACAGGCGTTCGATCTCGGCGCCGGTGAGCACTTTGTCGGAGTTCAGAAGGCCGATCTGCCGGCCGATTGCGGCGGCAGTGCCGACGTGGTCACCGGTTATCATCTTCACCTTGATCCCCGCGCGATGGCATTCGGCCACTGCCGCGATCGCTTCGATCCGCGGCGGGTCGATGAGGCCGACCAGACCTGCCAGCGTCAGATGCCCGTCGATATCGCGTTCGCGCAGGGTGTCGGCCGTGGTGTCAGCCCAGGCCAATGCGATCACCCGCTGGCCGTCCTGCGCAATGCGATGCACTTCGGCATGCCAGTCATCCTCGTCGAATACCGTCTCATCGTGCTCTGCTGAAACACCTCGGCACATGTCCAGGATGCGCTCCGGAGCGCCCTTGAACAGTATCTGCCGGCATCCGTCCGGCGCTTCGACCAGCACTGCCATGTAGCGTTGCGCCGCATCGAACGGGATTTCGTCGAGTCGCCGCATCCCCCAACTCCGGCACCCGCCTTGCCGGCAAATGCCAGAAGCGCGCCCTCCATGGGGTCGCCTTCAACAGACCAGTCGCCGGCCGTCTCTTGCAAGTCCGCGTCGTTGCACAGCGCGGCGATCCGCGCCAACGGCGCAAGGTCCCTTGCCGCAGGTTCGGGGTCGATCCGGCCCCGCGGCGCGTAGCCTTCGCCGCTGACGGTGTGATGTCCAGAAGGCAGCGCGATGGAGGCTACCATCATCTCGTTGCGAGTCAGGGTCCCAGTCTTGTCGCTGCAGATCACCGAGACCGCGCCCAGCGTTTCTATCGAGGGCAGCTTGCGCACGATCACGTGGCGCCCAGCCATTCGCTGAACGCCGATGGCCAGCGTTATGGTCAGAACCGCTGGCAGGCCCTCTGGGATCGCCGCCACGGTCAACCCGACGACGACCAAGAACATCTCGTCGAAGCGGATGTGCCCGACGAAATACCCAAAGGCGAGCAGAACGGCGGCGAGGATCAGTATCATTGCCGTCAGCCACCGGGCAAATCGGTTCATCTGCTCCACCAACGGTGTCGTCAGAACGTTGACCTCCTGCAGCATGCCGCTGATCCGACCGATTTCCGTCGCGGCCCCCGTGGCGGTCACCGTGCCGCGCCCTGTACCACCGACCACGGTGGTTCCACTGAACGCCATCGAACTTCGGTCGCCCAACGCAGCGTCGGATACCACCGGATCGATCCCTTTCTGGACCGGAACGGATTCGCCCGTCAGTATCGCTTCTTGCACCCGCAGGGCGCGCGCACTGACGAGACGCAGATCCGCTGGTACCCGGTCGCCGGCCTCGATCATCACGATGTCGCCACATACGAGAACTTCGGAGGGCACGCTGATACGCCGTCCGTTGCGCAACACCGTCGCCCGTGGGGCGAGCATCGAGCGGACTGCGGACATGGCGTTCTCGGCCCGGCCTTCCTGGATGAACCCGACGATCGCGTTCACCAGCACCACTGCGAGGATCACCCCCGTGTCGATCCAGTGCTGCAACGTTGCCGTGATGACCGCCGACGCAAGCAGGACGTAGATCAGCACGTTGTGGAAGTGGCCGACGAAGCGCAACAACGGATGCGTTGCAGGATTAGTCGGCAAGGCGTTCGGGCCATCGGTTGCGAGGCGATGGGCGGCCTGCTCGGATGAAAGCCCGGAAATATCGCTGGCCGTTGCGGTCAGACAACTTTCGACCGAGGCGGAATGCGGTGAAGCAAGAGCGCCTTGTCTGATCGGACTGAAACTTTCTACCGGCACGTCATCTCTCCTGAGTGTCCGGGAACGGTCCGTTGGCGATAAGCGCAGAGCCGTTGCCTCGACGTGTTCGCATTGTTCACGACTGGCATACCGCGGCGCGCTCGCAGTCAGGATTGCAGGACATAGGTACCCGGGGCTGCGCAGATCACGCCGTATCCCTTGCTTGCGACGCCCATCGCGGGCGCAGGACGCCTCCCGCTGCTTTTCGCGACCAGCCACCCCGCCCATTCCGGCCACCAAGACCCATCCTTCGCCTCCTGCTGGCGATGCCAGGCATCGGGACCGATATAGTGCGCCCCGGTCGGGCGGTGCGAGATGCGGTAGTGTCGCCGGGGGTGACCCGGCTCGCTGAGGATACCGCCGTTGTGGCCGCCCTTGGTCAGCACGAAAGTCAGGTCGCAGTCGGTAAAGAGCTTGGTCTTGTAGACCGACCTCCACGGAGCGATGTGGTCGGTTTCCGTGCCGACCACGAACAACGGCGCCGAGATATCCTTCAACGCGATCACCCGACCTTCAACCGCGAAGCGCCCGGCGGTCAGCCGGTTTTCCAAGAACAAACTGCGCAGGTATTCAGAATGCATCCGCGCCGGCATCCGGGTGGTATCAGCATTCCACACACTGATATCCGTCGGCAGATCTTCTTTACCCAGGAAGTAGCGTCGGACCGCGCGGGTATAGATCAGATCCTCGGATCGGATCGCAGCGAAGACACGCGCCATCTGAGGGCGGTCGAGATAACCCTGATCCCACATCATGTCCTCGATGAACGCGACCTGGCTTTCATCGAGAAACAACAGCAACTCGCCGGCTTCGACGAAATCGACCTGCGCCGCCATCAGCGTGATCGAAGCCAGCCTTGTGTCGCTGTCGCGCGCCATTGTAGCGGCCGCGATCGCCAGCATCGTGCCGCCAAGACAGTAGCCGACCGCGTGCACCCTCCGCTTGGGAACAATTGCGTCGATCGCATCCAGCGCGGCCATGACGCCACGCTTGCGGTAATCCTCGAGCGACAACCCGGCCTGATCGGCGGTCGGGTTGCACCACGACATCATGAACACGGTGAAGCCCTGACCAACCAGGTAGTTGACCATCGAGTTGTGCGGAGAAAGATCAAGGACGTAGTATTTCATGATCCAGGCCGGGACGATCAGGATTGGTTCTGCCTGCACCTGCTCGGTCTGCGGCGCATACTGAATCAGCTCGAACAGGTCGTTGCGAAACACCACCTTGCCCGGCGTGCAGGCCAGCTCCTTGCCGATCTCATAGCCTTCGGGCGCCGGCTCGTGCACCTGCGACACGGTTTTCAGCCAATCGCGCCAGAAATGCGCAGCCCCATCGGCCAGATTGCGACCGCCGGTTTTCATAGTCGCTTCGATGATCTCGGGATTCAGCCCGGGGAAATTCGACGGCGAGAAGACGTCAAGTATCTGCCGGGTCATGAACCTGGTCCGATCGGCATCTTCCTGCCGCAACCCGCGTAACGAATCGGTAGCGTAGTCCCACCAGTCCTGCACTGCCAGAAATCCCTGCTGCCACACCTGGAAAGGTGCCGTCTGCCATCCGGGATGGTCAAAACGGGTGTCATAGACCTTCGGTAAAAAAGGCGGTTCCGAGTTCTTTTTCGCGCTGGTCGCGAGGTCCGTCAGCTTCAGCGCATTCGCCTGAGCACGTTCGCCAAGTTCAAGCATCCGCCCCGGAGAGCGGCCCAGGTGCATTGTCCAATCGCTCCAGGCCGCGAAGAAGGCATGCGGCGACACGCCCCCCGTCAACCGCGCGATGCCGGCACGCGCAGCACGGTCGAGGTTCTGGTGGGAATGACTTTGACTTGGCTCAGCCACCGCCGGAATCCGGGGTTTCACCGTCGCCGGCGATCTGTTCATGACCTTGGTCGCTGGCTTTTGTTTGGTTCTGGTCATTTGGACTGTTCCGGGTCAGGGGTCCTGGGACCTTTGCGAGGTCTCACAAAGGGCCGGATTGTTTCGCTGGGCTCAAGGCAGCTCTTGATATCTTCCAGATCCAGCGTTTCTTCTGCCTCTAACCGCGCCACCAGCAGCATGACGTGATCGCGGTGCTCTCCCAAGATCTCGACCGCCTGCATTTCGGCATTGCGCAGCAGATCCATCACCGCCTGATCGACCCGGGCCGCCGTTTCGTCGGCAAAGGAGCGGGGCTGGGCGATCTGCTGGCCGAGGAACGGATGATCCTCGCTTTCGCGCAGATCCACCGGGCCAATGTCTGGATCCATCCCCCAGCGCGCCACCATCGAACGCGCCAGCGAGGTCGCTCGCCGGATATCGTCATCAGCCCCCGAACTGACCGAGCCCAACAACAGCTTTTCCGCCGCCCGTCCCGCCAGCAGCGTGGCCAGTTGCACCCGCAGATAGGCCTCGGGCAGGGTGTGGCGCTCGTTCTCCGGCAGCATATGGGTACTGCCCAAACTGCGGCCGCGCGGAATGATCGTAACCTTGTACAGCGGATCGGCACCGGGAATGTAAAACGCCGCCGCCGTATGCCCGGCCTCGTGCACCGCCAGCCGGTGCTTTTCGTCGGGCTGGATTGCCAGCGTGCGCACGGTGCCCATCATCACTTTGTCGCGTGCCTCGTCCAGATCGGCGGACGTGATATCGCTGGCAGAGCGGCGCGCAGCCGTGATCGCCGCCTCGTTCAGAAGGTTCTTCAGGTCGGCCCCCGAAAAACCCGGCGTGCCGGCGGCAACCTGATCCAGATCGACATCGCGATGCAGCGGCAGCCCCTTGACATGCACATCCAGGATTGCCCGGCGCGCCCCCTTGTCGGGCAGCGACAGGGTGACATGGCGATCGAACCGACCTGGGCGCAGCAGCGCCGGGTCCAGAACATCGGGACGGTTGGTCGCGGCCAGCACCACAACCGCCTCGCGTGCGCTGAACCCATCCAGTTCGGCCAGGATTTGGTTCAAGGTCTGTTCACGCTCGTCATGGCCACCGCCAAGGCCGGTGCCGCGCGTGCGCCCGATACTGTCTAATTCGTCGATGAAGATGATCGCCGGCGCCTGGTTGCGGGCCTCTTCGAACATCTTGCGCACGCGGCCGGCGCCGACGCCGACGAAAACCTCGATGAATTCCGACCCCGAGGTTGAAAAGAACGGCACATCGGCCTCGCCGGCCAATGCACGCGCCAACAGCGTCTTGCCGGTGCCCGGCGGACCCATCAGCAAGACACCATGCGGCACCGTGGCGCCGACTTTCTGGAACCGGTCGGGATCGCGCAGGAACTCGACCAGTTCGGACACCTCGCGCTTGGCCTGGTCCTGACCCGCGACATCCGCGAAGGTGACCTTGCGTGTGGATTTTGTGGACTTCGAGGGTCGACCTCCGAGAAAATCACCGATCCCTCCCGGCAGCCCGCCGCTGATGCCACCGCCCATCATCCGGCGGCTGAGCCAGAGATAAAAGGCGAGGATCACGATCCACGGCAGGAACGACAGCAGGATCGACGGGTTCGTCGGCTCCTTGGCGGTGATGACAACGCCGTTTTGTTCGAGCAGGGGTAACAGTTCGGGATCAGGCTGCTGTGGGGTAACCGCGCGGACCCGTTCACTGCCATCCGCTTTCGAACTGCGCAGAACGGCGACGATCGCTGTGGCTTCAAGCGTAGCCTCAGCAATGTCGCCCTTTCGGATCAGGTCCTTGATTTCGCTGTAGGATACAACCTTTGGGGCGGATGACCCGGTCGGAAACTGCGACGACAGGAGCGCGAAGACAGCGAGCGCCAGCACAAG
>JBBKVT010000168.1:0-9211 GCA_037968535.1 Paracoccaceae bacterium | reverse complement strand
AATTCGAAGCGCGTGCCGTTGTCGTAGCAGGTCTCCAGGATATACTCGATGTCCTTGAAGGAATTGCGGAAAACAAGATCGCGCGTGGCTTCCAGATGCGGACGCTCCCAATCGAATTTGAACTCCTTGTATTTCTCCGCCAGGTGATAGAGCCCGAAATTCATCGACCCCATGTTGAGGGAGGCGACTTCGGGCTTGAACTGCGCTGCCGGTCGAACCCGTTCCTCCACCTTCATATAGGGGCTGCCGCCGGTGGTGATATTGATCGCGGCCTTGGTTCCTTGCTTGACCCGGGGCAGGAATTTGGCGAACGCCTCGGGCGTCTGGTCCGGCTTGCCGTTCTCGGGGTCGCGCGCATGGAGATGCAGGATTGCGGCACCCGCTTCAGCCGCTGCTATAGCCTCGGTCGCGATCTGGTCCGGGGTAATCGGCAGATATGGCGACATGGTCGGCGTGTGGATCGCGCCGGTGATTGCGCAAGTGATGATAATTTTTCCTTCGACAGCCATTGTCTTCTCCCTGTTATTCGCCGATTTCATCTGTTGCGCGGCGCTTGTGCGCGATGAGGGCCATGAGGCGCCGGTCACGCCAGGCCTGCCGTTCGGTAAGATCCGATTCCGCCAGACGCGCGCGCCGGTCGTGTTCCACAGTGTCCAACACCGGTCCCGCCCAGTCGACCCGCCGCTGTGTCTGAGTGAAAATGTTTTCGTAAATGCCCTGATAACGCTCAACGTAGTCGCGTATGCCGCCGGGCGCGTTCAGATCGATCGTCTCGAACGGTCCCATGAAAGACCACCGGAGCGCCAACCCATCGCGGATTCCGATATCGACATCTTCTACCGAGGCGAAGCCGTCGGAGACCAGGCGGAAAGCTTCCTCCATCAGGGCACCCTGCAAACGGTTCATGATGAACCCGTCGAGTTCGCGCTTCATGACAATCGGTGCCTGACCGCAGGCAAGCAGAAAATCCCGGCAGCGTTCAACCACCTCAGGCGCGGTCCATGGCGCGGGGACGACTTCCGCCGCAGGCACCAGGTAAGGTGGATTGATCGGGTGCACGACAAGGCAGCGATGCCGGCCGGCGAGAGCTTCGGTAAATCGCGAGGGCAGCAGCGCCGAGCTCGAACTCGCAATGACTGCGTCTGGTGGAGCCGCCTCATCAAGTCGTGCGAAGATCGCCCTTTTCAACTCAAGCCGTTCCGGCGTGTTCTCCTGGATGTGGTCCACCCCTGCGAGCGCGTCCGCGAGGTCGTCCTTGATGCGTATCGCCGCGAGGACCTGATCGGGCGTATTGCCGTTCAGGAGATCGTTGGAATGAAGATCGGGCAGAACAATCCTAATGAAATCGATTGCCTTTTCCGCGGCATCGCGATCCTGATCCCACAGCGCCACCGTACACCCGGCGCGGGCAAAGGTTATCGCCCAGGCACGTCCGATAAAGCCCGAACCGATGATTGCCACCTTGGTCATCTCAGAGCGTCTCCATGTTGCCGTCCACGCCGATGGACTGGCCGGACAGGTTCGACCCGGCCTTGGAAAGAAGAAACGCCACCGTGGCGGCAACGTCATGAGGGGTCACCATCCGCCGCATTGAAATCTTGGCCAGATATTCGGATTCCATCACCTCGTAGGAAACGCCGACTTGTTCGGCGCGCGCGCGGATCACACCTTCCATCCGGGGGCCCTCGACGATTCCCGGCCGTATGGCGTTGACTCGGATGTTGTGCGGGCCGAGTTCCTTGGCAAGGCTTTCGGTGAGGCCGATGATGCCGAATTTAGCCGAAGAGTACGGGGTTCGGAAAGCGTAGCCGAAGCGGCCGGCGGCAGAAGACATGCTGACGATGGACCCGCCGCCTGCAGCCTTGAGCATCGGAACGGCGCGCCGGGCACACAGGAACTGGCCGGTCAGGCAGATATCGATGCATTTCCTCCAGTCCGCCGGATCAATGTCCTCGATACCGCCTGTTGGACCGGCGATGCCGGCATTGTTGATCAGTGCATCAAGCCCGCCGAGCTCTTCGGCGATGGCTTTAAACATCGCGTCAACATCGGCCTCTTCCGAGACATCCGCCTTGACGCGACCGGCGTCGGGAAATTCCCGGCCAAAGGCGTCAAGAGCCTCATCGGAGACATCACAGACGAAAAGCCGCGCACCATGCAGCGAGAGCCTTCTGGCAATCGCCAGTCCGATGCCACCGGCGCCTGCGGTGATTAGCACGCGTTGTCCGGCGATTCCGTCTGCTAGGTCAGCATTCATGCCGTTGTCAGCCATATCTTCAGTCCTTCAATCAAGTCGCTTCGCGCCGGTCACGCAGGGCAATGACCGCGCCGAGAACGACGACCCCGTAGATTATCGCCCGTGTCGCATAGGGCAGGGTGGTGCCGGCAAGAAGCGTTTGCAGCGCGGTCAGCAACAACGCGCCCCCGAGCATCCCCAGATAATGACCTCGCCCACCGGTGATCAGCGCCCCGCCGACGACGACGACCGCGATCGACGGCAATAGGTAGTCATCACCCATACCGAGGCTGGCCTGACCGGAGAATCCGGTCAACAGGATGCCGACGAGACCCGCACACACCGCCGAGAGGACATAGACGCCAACAAGGGTACGCCCGACGGCGATACCCGACAGTTGAGCTGCGCGCAGGCTGTTGCCGATGCCGTAAACCCTTCGCCCGAAGGAAGTTCGGGACAGGAAGATCACGGCAAACACAACGAAGAAGACCATGAAGTATACGACCGGCGTGACACCCAGAACCTTGGCCGTCATGAACCATCGCAACAGCGGCGACGAGAAGCCCGCAGGAGTGCCACCAGAATAGAGCAGGGCCGCGCCCTGCAGCATACCGTTTGTCGCCAGCGTCACGACGATGGGCGAAAGCCCAAGCCAGACGATACCAAGACCGTTGATGAGGCCGATCAGGGCAGCCACTGCGAGCACGGTCGGGAGGGCATAGACAAGTGCAGCATCCGATCCCTGAACCATGCCTGCCAGAAGGATGCCGCAAAAGCCGATTGTCCACGGCACGGAAAGATCCAGCCCACCGGTCAGGATGACCGTACCCTGACCCAGCGCCATGATGGCTAGAAAGCTCGAGAGGACGGCGATTGAGTTCCAGTATGTCCAGTTGAAGACGGCGTTGCCGAGCGCCAGTTGCGTCACCACAATGACCAAAATCAGCGCTGCATAGGACGGCAGGGCAAACCGAAGCGTTTCACCATGGCGACTCCAGAACGATGGTATCGCCAAAGTTTTCGAGGCTGGCCGTTCGACATCAGGTATTATCAGACGTTTGTCCCCGCCGCCGATCTGGGAGGCCAGTGTCCCTGCGCGCCAGGCGCGGAGCCAGGTCAGTGCGCTGCGGATCTGATGAGCGAGTGTCGAATCGCGTGTCACCGAACCGGCCAGGACCGCAAGCAGCAGGATTAGCCCCTCGGCGATGGATGAATAGTAGGCCGATACGTTCAGGACCAGCAGGATATTGACGACGATCATCAGGATGTAGGCGCCGAAGATCGAGCCGATCGGCCCGCCGCGACCGCCGCCGAGACGGGTTCCGCCAACAACGACCGCCGCGAACACTGACAACAGCAACGAATTGCCGACAAGCGGGTCGCCCGATCCAGTCTGCGCGCTGATGAAGACACCACCAAGTCCGTAGAAGCCTCCGGCGACCACATAGACACCGAAACGGATCCAGGTGACACGAAGACCGGCGGCGGCGGCGGCGTTGGCATCGCTGCCCACCGCATAGACTGCCGTTCCGAACCGCGTTCGCTTCATCCACAGCCAGAACAGCCCGACGGCAACAAGAAGCCCCACGGGCATCGGAATCCAGTTGGGGATCAGGTCACCCATGTAAAAGCCGCCCAGCGAGGGGGAGACAAAACCACCCGGCTTGTCCTGGATCAGCAGCGTCACCCCCTGGACAATGAACATTGTGGACAGCGTGACGACAATCGGTTGGAGCCGCAGAAATGCGATGAAGAACCCGTTGAAGGCGCCGACCAGCATGCCGACGCCAATGCCGATGGCCGTCCAAAGCACGACGGATGCCTCGAAATTCGTTGGATCCATTGTTGTCGCAAGGACGACATTGACCAGTGACAAAACCGCCCCGGCGGACAGATCGAACCCACCGGAAAGGATGACGATCGTCGCGCCAACCGCCGTCAGGGCCAGAGTCGCTCCACCGCTCGACAAAAAGCTGATGTCGAAATAGTTCAGCGGGCCGGCACTTATGAGATCAACGATGAGCAGCAATATCGCGAAGACGACGATGGCTGTCGCGAGACCACGAAACCTGGCGAGCCTGATTTTGGAGCCGTGCATCGCTTTGCCGACCGGTGCTTGACTGTTTTTCCCTGCGATGCTCATGCCACTGCTTCCGTCGCGGGTGTGTCCGCGCCCAGGGCGGCGCGCATGATTGCATGTTCGGAGAGATCGTCTGCCTCGATCTCGGCCACGACGCGCCCCGCGTAAAGGACGATGGCGCGGTCGCAGAGATGCACGAGTTCGGGAATTTCGGTCGAGTGAAAAAGAATGCTGCCACCCAACTCGGTGAAGGCGCGCATCAGCACATAGAGCTCGTGCTTGGTTCCAACATCAATGCCACGGGTGGGATCGAACAGCAGCAGGATGCGGCTTTCGGCAAAAAGCCACTTTGCAAGGGCAATTTTTTGCTGGTTCCCGCCAGAAAACGAACCGACCGGCGTCCACAAAGCCCGGGGGTCCACTTCGACACGATCGAAAACGCGCTTGACTGCGTCGGTCTCGCGAACCGTATCCACGATCCCGCCACGTCCATAGCGCTTGATCACCGGCAGAGAGACGTTGTGCTTTCCGGTCAGCTTGAGGAAAAGCGCTTCGGTCTTTCTGTCTTCGGGAAGAAGTCCAAGAGCGATATTGGGCCTGATTGCGTCGCGCGGCGATGCAATCGTCACCGGCTGGCCATCAATCCGGATACCGCCCTCATGGACGTCCCGCATGCCATAGGAAGCCATGAACAAGTCGAGCTGCCCCATGCCCTGCAATCCGGCAACGCCGAGGATTTCCCCTTTTCGCAACGAAAAGCTCACCTGGCGAAGTTTCGCACCGGCCGAGAGCTTGTCGACGGCAAAGACTTCGGGATTTTCGATCGATTTCTTTTCCGGACGGGCAGGAAATGCCTGACTGATCGAGCGTCCGATGATCATCTCGATGATCTCAGGATCGGTGAAATCCGACACGGCGCCGGTCGAGATATGCTGTCCGTTCCTCAGGATCGTCAGGTAATCGCAAAACGCGCGAACTTCCGGCATCCGGTGGGAGATGAAAACAACAGTCACACCACTCGCCTTAACGCGGGCAATCACCTCGCCAAGCCAGTCGACATCACGACCGGCGAGCGTCGATGTCGGTTCATCGAGCAATAGAATTCTTGGTTTGCGGAAGATGGCGCGGGCGATCTCGATTTTCTGCTGTACGGCCAGATCGAGATCTCCGACTTCATCATGCAGATCGACGTCGAAACCCATGGAATCGAGATGTTCGCGCACCATGACCTCTGCGGCCTTGCGCCTGATCATCCCGGTGAGACCCGCAGGCGCATAGGGCAAAAGCATATTGTCCAGCACCGTCAGGTCCGCGACCAAAGTCATCTCCTGAAACGCTGTCTGGATGCCATGACTGTGAGCGACGCGCGGAGACCGGAGGCGGCAAGGCTCGCCAAATATTTCAAACCGCCCCTCATCCGGCTCGATGAGGCCTGAAAGCAATTTGACGATGGTTGACTTTCCTGCGCCGTTTTCGCCGAGCAAGGCGTGAACAGTTCCCGGCGCTATACGGAAGGAAACATCATCGACGGCAACAGTCGCGCCAAATGCCTTCCTGAGGGATGCGACCGCCACGGCCGGCCTATCGTCTGCCACCTTAAATGCCTTTCTGTCAGCCAACGGCATCTACGCCGGGCCGAGAATTCCAGGTTTTGTTTTCGAGGGGTGCGGGGCGGCTATCGTGCCGCCCCGGAGCATTCAGGGAAAGCTCAGAGCTCTGGCTGACCGACCAAGGCGGCGTTGAAGCCGATCTCGGGGGTCTGATCCGAGAAGATCGAAGCGAACCAGCCGGGATTGGGAACCAGCGACGGGCTGAATGCGTTGCAGCCGTTCTTCATCTCGTCCCACGTGCCTTCGGTGCACAGCTTGATCGTTTCACTGGTCACCAGCGGAAGCGGCAGAATGGTCAGCTTGGGAACGTCTTTGCCCTCAAGCGCCTCGACTGCGAGCTTCAGCGCCAAACCGCCGGAATAAGGTGGCGAGGCGTAGGAGATCCGCGGTGCACCGAGCGGCGCGTAAGGACCGGACGCCCCCTCCACTTCGGTACCGACCGGCAGCATCTGAACGCGCCCGCCATTGGCGCCTTCACCGGCGCATGGCAGCAACTGATCCGCCGTTTTGCCGGCTTCCAGCTGCATGGCATTGGCCGTATAGCAGCCGACTTGCATCCACAGGCCGTCGATATCGTCCCAATTCTGCGTTGCCAGGATCTTTGAAAGTTCGGTACGCGCAACTGCCTGGCTCCACATGCCTACGGCTTCGCCAACGACCTTGATGTCGGGATATTTCGCGAACACCTCCCGGGCCGCTGCGGTCCGCTGCGTGTCCACCGAAGTGCCCGGCACGCCGGTCATGACAATCACATTGCCTTTGCCATCCATTTTGTCGACCAGCCACTCTGCCGTGACGCGGCCAGCCTCGGTCTGGTCGATATGAATGTTGTATGCGCAGGGCTCGGTGATTTCTGCGTCGTAAGCAAACACCTTGACGCCCTTGTCGCATGCATTCTTGACGACCTGGTTCAGGGCTGTCGGCGAGATCGGGAAAACCACAATCGCGTCGGCGCCCTGCTGGACCATGGCGTTGATCTGCTGGATCTGGCGTTGGGCGTTGGGCCCCGACACCTGGACCTGAAGGTCAACCTTGTCGGCCATGCTGGAATGCGCAGCCATGGCCTTGACCATGTTGGCAGCTTCCGCCTGCCAGTCGTTACCGATGTAACTCATGCTGAGGAAAATTTTGTATTTTTCTTCGGCCTGCGCGGGGCCAAGCGCCATACCGCCACACAGGACGGTTGCCGCAGCAATACTCAAGCATTTTGCTGAAATATTCATATTACTCCTCCCATTCATAACGCCGGAAAACCCTAAATCGTTCCGCGCTATTTTTTGATCATAAATCAAATATTTAACATTATGCAAGCCGGTTTGTTTCCGATTATGATAAACTTGGATGACACGGCATGCCCGATCCAATAGGAGCCGGCGTCACAAGAACAGTTGGCGTAATAGAGAACGCCATGGAAACGGAACTGAATGGACTCTGCGAGCAAGAAGCTGGAAGTGAAGGTCGAACCGTTGCGACGGGATACATTGCCTGAAAGGGTGTATCGGCAGGTTGCCGGGTTGATTCTTGACGGCGGCATCTCGCCGGGGCAACTCATCACCATCCAGGCGCTGGCCGAGGCTTTCCATGTCAGCGCCATGCCGGTGCGCGAAGCGTTGCAGCGACTAACCGCAGCCAACGCCCTAACCATCGTGTCCGGCCGGTCAATCGGAATCCCGCCGTTGACACTGGAGAAACTAACCGACCTGCGCAATGTACGTCTCCAGGTCGAGGGTGCAGCTACTTCATGGGCAGCGCGCCATGCCAATGAGGAGACGATCGCCGAACTCAAAGGACTTCTACATCGGATGGAAGAGGCAACGAATTCGGGCGATACAAAAGCCTATCTACAGGCTAACCGCGCCTTCCATTTTGCAATTTATCAAGCGGCACAATCACCGACTTTAGCCGGGATCATCGAGAACCTCTGGCTGCAGATCGGTCCCTATTTGAATCTCTTGCGTGAATCCGGGAATTACGTCTCTTCCAATGCCCATCATCAGGACATCGTGAAAGCGATCGCGCACCATGATTCCGCTGGAGCCGAGGCAGCCATGGCCGGTGACATCAATGATGCCTTCACCGTTCTCGCCGAGGTTCTTGCCTGACTTTTTCAAAGGCTCTGTTCGCGTTTTGTACGCATTGGTGATAGGGCTTCTGAAACGCAGGAGACGTGACCATGGATCGCGATAGCCTGATCTCTGTCATGGAGACTGCCTTCCCTGACGCAAAGCACAAGACACACTTGAACTTCGCCGCTCAGATGAATCAGTTAATAAACGTGATGGAGATGGGCGATCTGGTCGTCATTCCGGTCAAGTCATCTAGGCTCTGGACCCATTAATCCTCTTGCCGACCTTGCAACTCACTGATTCACTGGCGACACCAAGGGGGTGTCGCCATGACCGATATGATCCAGCTTTCCGAAGCCCAGATGGCGCGGATATCGCCGTTCTTTCCGCTCTCGCACGGGGTACCGCGTGTCGATGATCGCAGGGTGATCAGCGGCATCATCTTTGTGATCCGCAATGGCCTGAGGTGGCGCGACGTTCCCCCAAGCTACGGGCCTCACAAGACAATCTACAACCGCTTCATCCGCTGGAGCGAGATGGGCGTGTTCGGGCGCATCTTTCTCGAGCTTGCCAAGGGCGGCGGGGATACCGAGGAAATCATGATCGACGCCACCCATCTCAAGGCTCACCGGACCGCTGCCAGCCTGCTCAAAAAGGGGCTCTTCCCCGGTTTATCGGGCGCACCAAAGGTGGCTTGAACTCGAAACTGCACGCGGTCTGCGATAGCGAGGGTCGGCCCCTCACCTTGTTTCTGACCGCAGGCCAGACCAGCGATTACACCGGTGCAGCGGCACTGCTGTCGTCGCTGCCACCGGCAAGGGCTCTCCTCGCCGACAAGGGCTACGATGCCGACTGGTTCCGCGATGCTCTTGCCGACCGCAAGATCGAGGCCTGCATACCCTCAAAATCCAACAGGAAAATCCAGATACCCCACGACAAAGCGCTCTACCGCAAGCGCCACAAGATCGAAAACATGTTCGGAAAGCTCAAAGATTGGCGGCGAATCCACACCCGCTACGACCGCTGCGCCCACACCTTCATGTCCGCCATCGCGATCGCCGCCATTGTCATCTTCTGGATATGATCAATGAGTCCTGAGCCTAGGTCCGAGTTCAACGGGTTCGCAACAGCGGCAGGCCGCAAAGTCCGAAAGCTTGATAGCAAATGGCTTCAGTGGTGGAGAAGGCTGAATTCCGGTCCCAGTCCCGCCTGTCAAGGC
>JBBKVT010000167.1:0-5446 GCA_037968535.1 Paracoccaceae bacterium | reverse complement strand
CTTACAATTATCGAGGTCAATATGCCGATTCCGGCTCGAGTTCATACCGTTATAACGATGGGTATGTTTACGAAATTGATCCAACGACACAAATAGTGCGTAAGATCATTGAGATGGTGTTGTGATGATGCGCGCTAATAAATCATGTCGCGCGGCAGTCCAAAAACTGTCGATTGTACTTGCGCTTACCGCCATGCTTGGTGCTTGTCAGGACAATAACACAAACACAGCTGAGAACGACGGTGTCAATGGGAGCGCCAATAGCGAGATGTTGACCACGGCACTTGGCAATAGTGCCGACCTGTCAATATCGGCTAAGCTTATAGGTGCAGCCCAACTTGGGTCTGCGCTCGACGGAGAAGGCAGTTACACGGTATTCCTGCCTGTTGATGATGCGTGGACGTCTTTGAATACGGCTGAACGTGAAGCTATCGAAAGCGCAGAGAACCGGCCACAACTAGTAGCTGTTTTACGCCAACATATCGCACCAGGCTATGTCCTTGCCGCTGACTTGGAAAGAGGTCTGTCCGAAAAGAACGGTTCAGTTACGCTTACCACAATGGGGTCGATGCCGATCACATTGCACCGGGACGGCGAATCTATAACGCTGGGACAGGGCAAGGATGCACCTCGTATCGTCGGCTTGCCTGTGGTCGCGGGAAATGATGTAATCTATCGTATTGATCGCCTTATCCCCCCACCAGATTGAGATCAAACTTCCTTCTTCGCTTTTGAAAGGCGTCCAGCCGGGTGTGGATAGGTATATGCGTACTTTCCGAAGCTGGTGAGTCCTAAACATCGCCCTACGGTAACCAAATCAAGTAGCTCCCGCCCGCGGACTGTGAATTTTGCGAGAATAGAATAACTTTTTCGCAAACCACAAAATTAGATAACACGAGCGATTTTCGGCAGAGCGCCGATGTCGGTCTTTTTCAATGCGTACATTAGATCGGAGCAGTCCGAACAACTATTGTCGTCGCAGAAGCAGCCTTGAATTGAATCCAGCAGCCGCTGCTTTGGGGTCGGGCTAGGTAGATTCCGATCCTATAATCAACAACCAATTCATGCTAATCGTTAGATTCTGGTCCGACTATCGCGCGCCTCGTGGCCAGCCTCGCACGAATTGTTGAAACAGGGGCACAAGAACGACGATCGCCGACAAAGAAATGGCAATCTTCCTTATAGTAGGAATCTGAATGAAAATTATTATTGCTCTGGCGCTGACATCATCTTTTGCGCTGACCGCCCAAGCACAAACAGTCCCCAGCGCAGGCACCCAACTGCAGCAGCTGCCGCCGCGGCCGGTCACCGAGAAGCCGGCGCCCGACCTCGATTTTGAACACAGCGCACCTGTAGTCGACACTTCGGAGACCGGGGCCTCAATCCTCGTGACGGCGCTCCACATAACAGGACATACAGCCTTTCCCGAATCCGAGCTGCTCGCGGCCACCGGCTTCGAGCCGGGAAGCGAGATGACGCTGACTCAGCTCCGTGTCCTCGCCGCTCGGATATCCGACCATTATCATGCCCAGGGACTTTTCCTCGCGCAAGCTTACCTACCGGCACAGGACATTCAGGACGGTGTCGTGATAATCGATGTGATCGAAGGCCGCTACGGCGAAATCGCGCTGCACAACGAAGCAGACATTGCCGACAAGGTTTTGACGCAGCGGCTTAGAGGCCTGGACTCTCAGGACCTTGTCATTAACGCCCCGCTCGAACGGCGCCTGTTGCTACTATCGGATATTCCAGGTGTGCGCGTGAAAGCCACGCTCGCGCCGGGCACTGCGGTCGGTACATCCGATCTGATCGTCAACGTCACCCCCGGTCCGCGCATTAGCGGCAATGTCGAGGCGGACAATGGCGGAGGCCGCTATACCGGAACCTATCGTTTCGGCGGCACGCTCAACCTCAACAATCCGCTCGGCTTTGGTGATCAGCTCACGCTGCGTGCGCTCGCTTCGGACGGAGGGCTCGCCTATGGTCGCGCTTCGTATCAGGCACCGGTCGGCAATGCGACATTGGGCGTGGCCTATGCGCACTTGCGCTACACTTTAGGCCGGGAATTCGAGGCGCTCGATGGCAGCGGCACTGCCGATATCTTCAGCCTATACGGTGCCTACCCGCTGGTCCGCTCGCGAAAGGCGAACCTCGCGCTGCTGGCTGTCGCCGACTATAAGCTGCTCCATGACGATATTGGCCTCGTCTCGAGCTACTCCGACAAGCGGATCATGGCCGAAACGCTGAGCCTCGCTGGCGACTCGCGCGACAGCCTGGGCGGTGGCGGATCGAATGCTTTTTCCATCGGCTGGACGACCGGCAATCTGAACATCCGCAGCCCGGCCGAGCGGGCCGTCGACGATATAACCGCCCGAAGCGCCGGTGGATTTAACAAGATACAGGCCAGTCTCGCACGCGAGCAATCGGTTGCGGGGCCATTGTCGCTCTACGCCTCGGTACGCGGGCAATATGGCTTCGATAATCTCGACAGTTCAGAGAAAATGCAGCTTGGCGGCGCCTATGGCGTGCGTGCTTATCCCGAGGGCGAAGCCTTTGGCGACATCGGCTATATCGCCACGGTCGAAGCACACCTGCGGCTTGGCGGCGAAGCGGCAAGACTTCCCGGACAGTTCGAGCTGACCGGCTTCATAGAAACGGGCGCGGTCCGATTCGCACAGGATCCATGGTTTTCCGGATCGAATTACGCGCATCGCAGTGGCTATGGCATCGGCGTAAACTGGGCAGGTCCACAGGGATTCCTGATCCGGACCAGCTACGCCCGCAAGCTGGGCACCGGCCCGGCGACCTCGGCCCCCGACCGTTCAGGCCGCTTCTGGTTCCAGGTTGTGAAACTATTTTGACGAGCCGCCGAGTATGCCGGGGCATCGTTCCCCGAACACCGAAAGGACTACATCATGAATAGCAACATTGGCCTTAAATGCGCTCTCTCCGGATCGACCGCGCTGGTGAAACTCGTAGGGTTGGGCGCAGTTGGGATGGCGACGCTGGTCGTCGCCACTCCGGCGCAAGCGCAGGCGCTTCCTACCGGAGGGTCGGTGACGGCAGGCAGAGCGACCATCACGACGGGATCAGATACGGTCACGGTGAATCAAACAAGCCAGAAGGCCGTGCTCAACTGGCAGAGTTTCTCAATCGGCAAGAACGGCGTCGTCGACTTCGTTCAGCCTAATAGCAGCGCGGTTGCGCTCAACCGCGTGCTGGGGGTCGACCCTTCGACGATCCTTGGTTCGCTCACCTCGAACGGCCAGGTATTTCTGGTCAATCCGAACGGCATCGTCTTCGGCAAGGGCGCCAACGTCAATGTCGGCGGGCTCGTCGCATCGACCCTCAACCTTTCGGATGCGGATTTCATGGCCGGGCATTACACCTTTTCCGGCAGCGGTGGATCGGTCCTGAACCAGGGTACGATCACCGCAGATGGCGGTTATGTCGCATTGCTCGGCGCCCGGGTCGATAACCGCGGCGTAATTCGTGCCAACCTGGGTACCGTCGCGCTTGCGGCGGGCGAGAGGATAACGCTCGACGTCGCCGGCGACGGGCTGCTCAACGTCGCCATCGACAAGGGTGCGTTGAAAGCGCTCGTCAACAATGGCGGGCTGCTTCAGGCTGATGGAGGGCAGGTTATGCTCACCGCTCAGGCTGCAGGCGAACTGCTCGGCACCGTCGTCAACAATAGCGGCATCATCCAGGCGCGCACGATCGGCAAGCGCGCAGGGCGGATCGTGTTGCTCGGAGACATGAACAGCGGTGTCGTCAACGTCAAAGGACTGCTTGACGCCAGCGCTCCCGTCGGGGGAGACGGCGGATTCATCGAGACTTCGGCGGCCACGGTAAATGTCGCCTCAACCGCGCGGCTCACCACTGCCGCTCCCTATGGCCTCACCGGCACATGGCTGATCGACCCCGCGGACTTCATCGTCGGGGCGGGCGGCAACATCTCCGGCGCGACGCTGTCGGCGCAGCTGGTCACCAACAACGTCGTGATCAGCACGATCCCGGTTGCCGGCGACACCACGGGGGGCAATGGCGATATCATCGTCAACGATGCGATAGCCTGGACCGCGTCGGGCAACGCGACGACGCTAACGATGAACGGCTTTCGCGACGTGATCATCAACGCCGCGATCACTGCGACCAATGGCAATATCGTCGCATGTTGCGGTCGCGATGTGATGGTCAACGCCGCCCTGACGACAGTCAACGGCAGCATCTCGCTGAGCGCTGGCCGGGACATCCGGGTGTTTCACCCACTGACCACGACCGACGGCAACATCCGGCTGTGCGCCGGCCATGATGTCCATATCGACAATGCGATCACATTGACCCGCGGCAGCACCATCCCGGCGCAGAGCCTCGGCCTGCCAGTCGGACTGACGCTAATCGCCGGCGCGGACGGCACCGGCCCGGGCGTAGGCGGCGGAACGATCATCTTCGCCCCGCTCGCCCCGCCGACAACGGTCACGGTTGCCCCGGTGAATATCTTTTACAATCCGGTTTCCTATGCTGCTCCAACCGATTTCTCCACCAATTTCGTTCTGACCGAGGGCGCTGCGCTGACCCAGAAGATGCTGCTGTTTCCCAAAGGCGTCAAAATATTCGACGGGACCAACACCGTCATCCTCTCGGGCTTCAACACGACCGCTGCTTCCGGTCTGCCATCCGGCGTAACTCTGGTTGCCGGACCCAACGCGACTGCGGAATTCGACGATTCGGGCGTCGGGACCGGCGTCGGCATAACCTATTCGGGCTACAGCCTCGCAGGACCCAATGCCCACCTTTATGCCCTGGCGGATTCATGCTGCACCCCGGGCTCGCGGACTCAGGGAACCATCACGGCGGCTCCAACACCAACGCCGACTCCTACGCCAACCCCAACACCAACGCCGACTCCTACGCCTACCCCAGTACCAACACCGTCGCCAACGCCAACTCCCCCGGTCGCGCTTCCCGATACGCCACAGCCGATCACCGAACTTCCGAGAGTGATCGCCGCGCTACCGCTCGCTCCGGGACTTGCGGTCGTCGGTCCGGGCATCCAGATGCCGACCACGCAACTGGCCCAGTTCGAGAAACCGGTCGTCGAAACGATCGAGGAAAAGCCCGTCAGCCAAGTCGCGCCCACGGCACCAGTCGTGCCTGTCCGCCCACCTAAACAGGCGCGGCATTGAGGGCCGACGGATCATGAATGCTGACTATCTGGAGCGACCCGGCACCACCCTCCTTGGCTGGCTCGACCGGTTGACCGCGACGATCACAGCACGCAGTCTGGTGATCGGCTTGCTGGCGTGCGCCATGCTGACAGACGCTTACCCGGCGCTTGCGCAAGACCAGGCAAAGATCGAAGTCGATTTCAAGGGGGAAGCCGCTTCGGAAGATGCCCGCAAAGTGGCGGACTGGGTCATTGCATCCGGCTATAATAGTGGGC
>JBBKVT010000166.1:0-2693 GCA_037968535.1 Paracoccaceae bacterium | reverse complement strand
ATCGGCGGCGCCAAGGTCTTCATCACCCAGCTTGAACAACCCATGCCCGCCGCCCACCGCGCCCTTGAAATTGCTCGCGCGGGTGGTGCCATCACCATCCTGAACCCCGCCCCAGCGGCAGAAATCGCGCCCGAAATGCTGGCGCTTTGCGATTATGTTACGCCAAATGAGACCGAAGCCGAGGAACTGACCGGCATCAAGGTATCCGGCCTCCAGGATGCCGAAAAAGCCGCGCGGAACCTGCGGGAACGCGGCGTCGGCACCGCCATCATCACGCTTGGCGAAAACGGCGTCCTCTTCCACGACGGCGACCGCACCGAACATATCGCCGCAATTTCTGCCGGTCCCGTTGTCGAAACCACCGGCGCGGGCGACGCCTTCAACGGCGGTTTCGCCGCAGCACTGGCACGCGGCACAGATCCGCTCGAAGCCGTCCGTTTCGGCTGCGCCACCGCCGGCATTTCCGTCACCCGCCCCGGCACCGCTCCTTCGATGCCGACAAAGGCAGAGATCGAGACGCTTCTGGGGCGCTGACCGTCCCTTCACTGTCTCGCAAATATCCTCGCCGGAGGCATAGCGACGTGGGCGAAGCCCGCGGCGCAAACCGTCTCAGCCAGCCGAAATCATTTCGGATTGCCGCACGATCACCTCGGCCTGCTTGATCGACGCAATGTCGACCAGACGCCCTTTGTATACCGTCGCCCCGGCACCTTCGGCCTTGGCCTTTTCCATCGCCGCCAGAATCTCGCGCGCTTCCGCGACCTGCGCCTCGGACGGCGTGAACACCTCGTTGGCCAGCGCGATCTGTTTCGGATGGATCGCCCATTTGCCGACCATCCCCAACGTCACCGACCGCCGCGCCTGTGCCACGAATCCGTCGTCGTCGCTGAAATCGCCGAACGGCCCGTCGACCGGCAACACCCCGTGCGTGCGGCAGGCCGCGACAATCGCCGCCTGCGCCCAATGCCACGGGTCGGACCAGTATTTCGCGCCCTCATGCGCCATGTAATAATTTTCTTGGGTGCCGCCGATGCCCGTCGTCTGCATCCCCATCGAGGCGGCAAAATCCGCAGCCCCAAGGCTCATCGCCTGCAACCGCGGCGAACTTGCCGCGATCTCCTCGACATGCGCAATCCCGGCCGCACTTTCGATAATCACCTCGAAGGCAATCGGCTTGGCCCGCCCCTTGGCCCGCTCGATCGCAGTCACCAAAGCATCGACCGCATAGACATCCGCCGCACAACCCACTTTCGGGATCATGATAATGTCCAGCCGCTCGCTCGCGTTCTCCAGCAAGTCCACCACGTCGCGGTACCAATAGGGCGTATCCAGCCCGTTGATCCGAACGCTCAGCGTCTTCTTGCCCCAGTCGATGCCACCGATCGCCTTGATGATATTGCCGCGCGCCGCCGCCTTGTCGTCCGGCGCCACCGAATCTTCCAGATCGAGGTTGATCACATCCGCCGCACTCGCCGCCATCTTTTCGAAGATCGCAGGGCGCGATCCCGGGCCGAACAACTGGCAGCGGTTCGGTCGGGCGGGCGGTGTCGGCTGGATGCGGAACGACATGATATTCCTTCGGCAAGTAAATTACGTTTTTGCTCGCTGTTTGGGTAGATTGCTGCGCAAGGCGGTGCAAGGCGTATTTGCGGTTGCAGCATCGGTGCGCCGCAGCACCGGGCCTTGACCCGGTGCCGCATCTGGCCGAATACCGAATCCACAAACCGAGGGAGAATCCGATGAGCCGCATCGTCTACGTGAACGGGGATTTCGTGCCCGAAGAGGACGCGAAGATTTCGATCTTCGACCGCGGGTTCCTGATGGCGGATGGCGTCTATGAGGTCACCTCGGTCCTTGACGGCAAGCTGCTGGATTTCGCCGGCCACGCGGCGCGATTGCAACGCTCGCTGGCAGAACTTGACATGGCCGCACCCGTCGACATGGACGAACTGCTCGGAATTCACCGCGAACTGGTGTCCCGCAACAATCTGACCGACGGCATGATCTACCTGCAGATCACCCGCGGCAATCCCGGTGACCGCGACTTTGCCTTCCCCGACCCCGCGACCACACCATCGACCCTCGTGCTTTTTACCCAATCAAAACCCGGCCTCGCCGACAATCCAGCCGCCAAAAAGGGCATCAAGGTGATCTCGATCGACGACATCCGCTGGGGCCGCCGCGACATCAAGACGGTCCAGCTTCTCTACCCCTCGATGGGCAAGATGATGGCGAAAAAGGCCGGTGCGGATGACGCTTGGATGGTCGAGGATGGCCATGTCACCGAAGGCACCTCGAACAACGCCTATATCGTCAAGGACGGCAAGATCGTCACCCGCCAGCTCGGCAACGAAATCCTGCACGGCATCACCCGCTCCGCCGTTTTGCGGTTCGCCAAGGAAGCGCAGATGGTCGTAGAGGAACGCCCCTTCACCCTCGACGAGGCGAAAGAGGCCGACGAGGCCTTCATCACCAGCGCTTCCGCCTTCGTGATGCCCGTCGTCCAGATCGACAACGCAACGCTAGGCAACGGCAGCCCCGGCCCGGTGGCAACGCGGCTGCGCGAGATTTATTTGGACGAAAGCCGAAAAGCTGCGATCTAGGGTTTGACGCCTGATATTTCCGGTGTCTGGCCAAAGAGGCAGGACATGACGGCAGAAACGACCAGGGTAAGCGGCGGCTGTCTATGTGGG
>JBBKVT010000165.1:0-3614 GCA_037968535.1 Paracoccaceae bacterium | reverse complement strand
AAACGCTGTCAAATGTTCGCAATGCCGCTGCGGAAATCAGCCAGATCGTCACGCTAACCGGTCGAACCGAACCAGACGTGATGACCTGACCGATCGATGACATCTGCATACCCCACGCTATAAAAGAGCGAGCTGCAGCGGCTTTCTTGTTCTGGAAGCTTATCGTTGGTCGATCTGAGCGACCAAATAAGTTGATAGCAGCTCCTCGGCCTTATCCGTCAGGCGCAGAGCTCCAGTCCAACTGAGGTGGTCGCCATCCCGAAATAGAAGATCTTCGCCGTCCATGAGGGGACAGAGGGTTGCTCCGCATATATCAGCAAAGAACCGTTCATAAGAGATGTTGCCGCTGGCGTTTGCAATTTTATAAAGGATGGGATCATAAGTTGCGCGTTGAATATCCGCTTCAGAGCGAGCCATTCCAAGTTTGATTTCCGGGACGAATCTCAGCCGGCGCAGTTGGGATAGCAAATGCAAATCAGGTCCGCTGGGGATGTCGTCAAGCAGCACGAACTGAGTATTCGGCATGGCTTCGGAAAGCCTGCGAAGGCCATTCGCTGCTGCGGTCTTGTTGTATCCGCTGCCAGAGCCATCATAGCCGTCATCAATCCAAATTTCCCCTTCGTGCCTGTAGGTATAGCCAGTCATCACTTGTTGCCAGTATGCAGTGACGAAGATCACGGAAATTTCTGGATGCGCAGTGACGAATTCGACGAGAGCGGTCGTAAGTTTGTCCACGCGGGCGCTGCCATTGCGGAAGACGCCAATAAGAGGGCGGAAGCCCGGGCTGGTAAATTGATATCCCGACATACCAAGCTTTTCTGCCGCGGCAAAGATTGCAGGGCTTACGGCGTCAGCGTGACTATCGCCGACAAGCGCAAAGTGAGGGGTGGCGGCGAGATCCCCAAGTCGGCAGATATCGTTTCTTGTGCAGGGCTTGGGATCGCCAGACGCTTTGCTCGTCCGATGTAAGTGTCGTCCGCCGAGGGCACCTCGGCGTCCGGCTCCGCATTCACTACCAAGCCGTAACCCTTGGCAAGACGTTTGGTCTCGGCGATAAGAAACGGTGCAAGCTTGCGGTTGGGAACAACTTCGACACCCCCATCAAGTTTGAGGATCATCTCGTCCGTACTGGCTCGGAAAGCATTCAAGAAAGCTTCGGTAAAGCTGCTATTGTAGTTCGCAGTACTTTCGTCAACCGCAACTTCATAAGATGGATTTCCTGGCAACGACGCGAAGAACTTGTCGATCGTCGCAGTTCCATTGCCGTCTCAGTTTGGGAAAATGTTACTGCCCTCGACATTCCCAAGCTGCAAGGATTGTGCCGTCGAACGGCAGGCGTCGGAAACGAAGGTAATATTGGGAATGCGACAGTAGTTACAAACCTCGCTGGATTCGACAAGATTTATAGCTTCGTCGGGGAAGTCCAGTACCTGCGACAACAACCACATTTCACCTCGATAGGTTTTCCGAATGCCGTGGCCGGTGAAATATACCAAAAGCTGATCAAGGTTGCCTTGATCAACAAAGTTCTTGATGTCCCTTCTAATTTGGCCGATTTCGACGGGCGCAGTTTCATCGGTATGCAGTCGGACATCATAGCTCTCGCCGCTGAGAAACTCAGCGATGTCATTTGCACCAGGGATCGTGGATTTCAGCTGTGGTAGGCCAGCTGCGTCGCGTATGCCAATGACGACAGCCGCACGCCGCAATCCTTGAGCATGTACTCGATCTATACCTGCTGAGACCGCGGCAACTATGGACGCTCCGGACGAAATGAATTCGCGTCGATCCATTGGAAACCAAACAGACAAAATTCATTTAATACATCCTATCATACATAAAAGTGTCCAGCAGATCAACTTTGAGCTGATTCTTGACCTTCGGTCCACGAAGCGAGACATTTCGGGCAATAGAAGATTGTTCACCAAGTCGACATGGCTCGGTACCCGGCAATTACCTATCCGCGTCGCTATGTTGGGCCCTGTTGCGAGCTCAGGGTGTTGGCTGAATCCGCAATCTTTGGGTCTATGGTCCCAGGGGCAATTCTAATCACCGACGCAAGTATCTTCAATCCACGACTGCTATCTCCAGACTATGGAGAATTTCTTGCCGGCTCAGAATTTTGGTGATCGCATTAAAGCCATCAAATTGCGTGAAATTGCCGAGTTTGACCGCTCCGCGAGGCACAACCTCATCAATGAAGTGCGAGGATGACCAAAGAGTGAGCAAAACTTTCTGGTTTTGCCAAGTCATTCCCGTGACGCACGCTCTGGCGCTGGTCCCGGCCTGTCATAGTGTTGCGGTGCCCGGTAATCGGTTTGTGTAGAACCATCAGTTGTTGGCATCGCCCGCTTCAGGGCGAACTGCGTCAGCAGAGGTCCCGCGACCTCGAAGAAGATCGTGCTGGCGATCGTCAGCGCCAGAATCTGCTCGGCCAACGCCGGGAACCGTTCGGCGGCGACCAAAGCCATGCCGATCGCCACCCCGGCCTGCGGCATCAACGCCAGGCCGGTCAGCCCGCCCTCACGGCCTGGCAGACTGGCCAGCAGACCGCCCGCCCAACCGCCCAGCACCCGTGCAGCGGCACGCAGCCCGACATAGGCAAGGCCCACAAGCCCGATCCCCTGCAAGTCGTCCACTTCCAGCGAGGCCCCAGCCATCACGAAGAACAACAGCATGAACGGCCATTCGATGCGCTCGATCTCGTGAAATGGCCGGTCGTGATGCCGGGCGAAGTTGACGATCACCGCACCGGCGATCATGCCTGCCAGCAGGAAGGACACGCCCAGCCAGAGCGCCAGCCCGGCGCAGAGGAACACGATCCCCAGCACCTCGATCAGCGTCGGCTCGCCAGGCTTCAGCCGCCCCGTCAAATAGGCCCCCGGAACGCCTAGGCCGAGACCCAGCAGGATCGCGCCACCCACTTCCCACAGTCCGTGCGCCAGCGCATCGGCGGTCTCGCCGCCGACGATCGTGCCGACGATGGTCAGAAGCAGGCTGAAGGCCAGAAGGCCCCAGGCGTCGTCGATCGCGACGATGCCCAGAAGGTTGGTCGCAAAGCGGCCGGTCTTGCCGTACTGACCAACGACATCCCTCGTCGCCGCGGGATCGGTGGCACAGGATAGACCCCCAAGCAGAAGTGCAAAGGCGAGTGGCACTCCGATCAGCAAAAGCCCCAAGGCGACGATAGCCGCCGACATGACGACCACCGTAAGCGATACAATCAGAATCTCTCGGCCATGCTTAACGAGTGTTTCGCGCTGAAGCGCTCCGCCCAGCAGGAAGGCGACCATCGTAAGTGCTGTAGGAGCGAACAGATCGCCCGCGCCATTCACCGCCAAGGGCAGCATGTCCAGCACCGGCGGGCCCAGCACGGCACCCAGAAGGATCAGCAGCGTGACGCGGGGCACATGAACGATATGCCCGAACCATTCGAGCGCCAGCCCTGCCAGAAACAGAACACCAATGGCAATCAGGAGCGTTCCGGAACCCATTGCCCATCCCCCTGCCCGAAGCGGCGCGCCCATCGTCGGGCGCGCTCGGCGGCAGTGTTCAGTCTGGTTGACATGTTGCCCGTCATGGTCGGGCAAGCCCGCTCATATCCACGCCCACCG
>JBBKVT010000164.1:0-2770 GCA_037968535.1 Paracoccaceae bacterium | reverse complement strand
GGACGAAACCGCTCGCGCGGTAGGGGCGCTTGAGGCGGGTGATGCGCTCTGATCGGGGCGCTGCGATTTGGTGGATTGGCATGTCTGTTGGACGATTGGGCCCTTCTCAATCCAATGACAGGAGGCTTCCATGTCCGATGAACACGTTCCCGCTCTGCGCCGGCGGTTCCTCGAAGATATGCGCATCAAGGGCCTGCAGCCCAAGACGCAGACCATGTACCTGCGGGCGATGCGCGACTTCACCCGGTTCTTGGGTCGCTCGCCCGATACGGCGACGCCTGAGGATCTGAGGGCGTTCCAGCTGGATATGTCCGAGAAGGGCACCGGCTCGGCGACGTTCAACAACCGGCTGAGTGTTCTGGGCTTTTTCTTCTCGGTGACCTGCGCGCGCGAGGAGATGAAGCGGCACATGCGTTATCAGCGTCTGGCGAAGAAGATCCCGGTGGTGCTCAGCGCCGAGGAGGTCACCCGTATTCTCGACGTCGCCCCGGGCCCCGGCCTCAAGTACCGGGCCGCCTTCAGCGTTGCCTATGGCGGCGGGCTGCGGGCGAGCGAAGTGACCCATCTGCGTGTGCCCGATATCGACAGCGACCGGATGCTGATCCGGGTGGATCAAGGCAAGGGTCGGAAGGACCGGCATGTGATGCTGTCGCCCAGCCTGCTTGGGCTTTTGCGCGATTACTATCGCGAGGCCCGGCCCGCGGGTTGGCTGTTCCCGGGCCGCAACCGGGTCGACCCGATCTCGACGCGGCAGTTCAACCGCGCGTTCGGGGCGGCTTGTGACTTCGCCGAGATCAGGAAGAAGGTGTCGCCGCACACATTGCGGCACAGCTTCGCCACCCATCTTCTGGAGGGCGGGACCGACATCCGGGTGATCCAGGTTCTGCTAGGCCACGCCAAACTCGAAACCACGACGATCTACACGAAGGTGGCGACCAAGACGATCCAGAGTGTGACCAGCCCACTCGATCTGCTGGTGCGACGGGAGGCAGGTCCCGGTTAAGCGCAGCTTCCGTGTCTCGTCCCAGACTGGAGGTAGCGGATATCTTCCGCGCCCATGGGCCTGCCTGGCGCCGTGAACACGCAGGGCATCTGAACCTGCCGCAGCTGAAGGTCATGTCCGCGATCGAGAATTGCCGGACCGCGGCTCTCGGCGGTCACGTGGCTGGCTGCACCAAATGCGACCACCAGCACGTCGCCTACAACTCGTGCCGCAACAGGCACTGCCCGAAATGCCAGGGCCTCGCGGCGCGGGACTGGATGCAGGCGCGTGTCGAGGACCTGTTGCCGGTCGAGTACTTCCACGTGGTCTTCACCCTGCCGGCCCTGATCGCCGACATCGCGTATCAGAACAAAGCGGCGGTATATGGCCCGCTGTTCAAGGCATCGGCCCAGACGCTTCTGACCATCGCTGCCGACCCAAAGCATCTCGGCGCCCGGATCGGTATGACCAGCGTGCTGCACACATGGGGATCGGCGATGACGCACCATCCGCACGTCCATGTCATCGTGCCGGGCGGCGGTCTGTCGCCCGATGGTGCCAGGTGGATCGACTGCCGCCCGGGGTTCTTCCTGCCCGTGAAGGTGCTGTCGCGACTGTTCCGGCGCCTGTTCCTCGAAGGATTGGTCAAGCTGCACGAGGCGGGCGAGCTGGCCTTCTTCGGCGATCTGTCGGAACTGGTCGATCCCATCGCCTTCGCGGCCTATCTCGCGCCGCTGCGCCAGGTCGACTGGGTCGTCTACGCCAAGCCCCCCTTCGGCGGACCGGAAGCGGTGCTGGCCTATCTCAGCCGATACACCCATCGCGTCGCGATCTCGAACCACCGTCTCGTCAGCGCAGATGCCGAAACCGTGGCCTTCCGGTGGAAACACTACCGCATCAAGCGCGGGGATCGAATGAAGGTCATGCGCCTGCCTACGTCCGAGTTCATTCGCCGCTTCCTCGTCCACGTCCTGCCATCCGGCTCCCACCGCATCCGCCACACCGGCTTCCTCGCAAACGGCATCCGCCGCGACAGGATCGAGAAGATCAGGTGTCTGATCGATACGGAGCCAGAGCCGGATCGAACGACCGGCGAGGACGGGCGCACCAACGCCGATACGCGAGACCCGCGCCAGACATGCCCCACATGCGGTGGCGCGATGATCGTCATCGAGACCTTCACCCGCGGCCAGACCCCGAAATCCCGCGCCCCGCCATGCGAGGATGCCGCATGATCCATCCATCACACCTGGCCCTGCGATCCCGAGGCGTCGGACCCATCAATGCGGCCATCCCATCGAAACCTGCGCTGCGACGGGCCCATGACGGCGAAACGAGACACCGGGCGAAGACATCGGTCCGCGGAAATCGACGGGCAGACGGTCCCAGACCACAGAGGACCCGAAGATCGACGCATCGACTGCCCAAGCCCTGAACCACAATCCCCATAGCACCGAAATCCGCCCGCGCTTTCCTCCTTGTCAGGTTTATCGCCGCTGGATCGCAAGCATCCAGCAGCCACAAACCTTAGACATTGCTGCCGTTCGTCTCAGTTGCACAAATGTCTCCTTTGTCGGGTCTTGGGACTCCTGCAGTTGGGTTCACACCTCGCCAAACTTTTCGCCAATGACCCCGCCTGCACGCGGCTCTGAGGCTTCGCATTCTCTACTCAATCACACTGTTTATCCGTGTTTGCTTCTCGTAGAATGACGCAAAAATTTGACTGATTTAGGATATTAGTGATGGCACCTGCATTAAGGCTTCTGCGCATTCTAGCGACCACTATTG
>JBBKVT010000163.1:0-3243 GCA_037968535.1 Paracoccaceae bacterium | reverse complement strand
GTTGGAGTGAAGGGGGTGGGGGGAGGCGGAGTCGGCGGATTCCGGACTTTCTCTGCAAGCGCGAGCCAACCATGCCGCGACATTGGTAGCTGATATTCACGCGACCCTGAAACTGGGTTTCTCTATGCACCGCCGCATGTCCGCAAAGAGCCCAAAGGGGACCCATCAAATATTTGCTTCGTGCTCGCGCAGAAATCCCCATGTGGCGATGCCGCAAGAATCCGCGCTGTACCGCAGCGGGAAGAGCGGCCGTTCATGCAAGCCGCAGTGAAATCGACAACGGCAATGACAGGGCCGCGGATGGAGTGGATGGCTCCCGGATTGCCGCCATGATCTGCATGTGCAAAAAATCTACCTGTCGGCGAGAAAGCCAACGTCTACTGTACTTTGACTTTGATGCTTCGGATGCGGGCCATTCCGGCGCCGCCAGTTTGTCGCTGCTCAAACCAGCCTGAAAAGACAGACGTCGTGGTTCTACGACCTACTCAGAATTAAAAATCTTGATTCGCATAATTTGCCGCGTTCGCTTCCAGGCGCATCGGAAAATTCCATGACATCTTCTCGCGGGACTGACACATTGATAATCGAAAGCGCGGCTGTTTCATGCTTCTCAAGCCGAGGGAGTCTGCAACTTCTGCTTGAACGCTACAAATTGGGAAAGACCATATTTTGCAAAATGACTCCTTCTTTTCTCTGAATTCCTATCACATAGCGCTCGCGGTCGTCGGTCTGATTGTGATTCTCGCCCGTTGGCTGCCGCGTCTCATTTCCAAACGAGAACCTGCGGCCGCTCCGCTAACGATCTTGTTTGGTGCGGGCGCTGCTATGTTGATCCCAGCTCTGCCGACGCTGCCGGATCCGCGCCAGACGCCCTTGCCGTGGGAGCTGTTAAGCGAATTGACGGTGATCGTGGCCTTATTCGGTGCTGGAATGCGCATAGACCGCCTGCGCCCGTGGGCGCGGTGGGAACCCACAGTCCGGATGCTGGGGATCGCCATGCCGCTGACGATTTTGGCAGTCGCCCTGTTGGGGGTCAGTCTTGGTGGTCTTACGGCGGCCGGAGCGATCCTGTTGGGCGCAGTGCTTGCGCCGACCGATCCGGTATTGGCTGCGGATGTTCAGGTAGGCCCCCCGCATGAGGGGAATGAACATCCCGTCCGCTTTACCTTGACCACTGAGGCGGGGCTGAACGACGGTCTTGCATTTCCATTTGTGTATCTGGGACTGATCGTTGCTGCCCAGGGTCTGAATCCGGGGCAGTGGGCGTTAGAATGGCTTGTCTGGGATGTCTTTTATCGCATCGCGGTCGGTGTCGCTATGGGATGGGTCGGTGGGCGGGCCTTGGGATACATCCTGTTCACAGTCCCCAGTGGCTCGATCCTTGCTGAAACCGGGTCAGGGGTAATCGCGCTCGCCGGGGTGCTTCTGTGCTACGGATCCACAGAATTGGTTGAAGGGTATGGATTTATTGCGGTCGCGATATTGGGTCTGACTTTGCGCCGCGTCGAGGAAGGCCATCAATTTCACCGCCAACTGCATGATTTTTCGGAGTCCATCGAACATGCCCTCACTGCCGTATTGCTTGTCGCGCTTGGAACGGTCCTTCCAAAGCTTCTTGCCGATCTGACATGGACGCACGCCGTGATTGTTCTGACGCTGATCATCGTGATCCGCCCACTGTCGGGCTGGATCGGACTTATCAAAACTGTCCTCACCCGCCGCGACAGGGCGGTTGTCTCGGTCTATGGCGTCCGCGGAATCGGCTCGATCTATTACTTGTGCTACTCCGGCAGCCACATGGAATTTACCAACGAAACCCAGCTTTGGTCCTTGGTCGCCCTGGCCATATTTTTATCGACATTGCTGCACGGATTCAGCGTCGGCTGGGCGATGGACCATCTGACAGAAGATCCGTCAGACTGACCCCCTCTGCCCGGGACGCCATCAGGAGCAGCGTGCGCATGACCGGAACGACACCCAAACCAGCGATACCCAACGCTGGCGACGGGAAAGCGGTGTCCTGCGCACGGTCAAATGACCACACAGTGTGCCGAAACGACCAACTTGGCAGCGCCGTGCGCAAATCTGCAGCATTCACAGCGAACCGAGGTCAACAAAGGGCCTGGAAACCGCTCTTGTTGCTATCACTGTGCCAAACTGCGATCGAAATGGGGAATGCCAGTTGAGATAAAGCGCGTCGCAGATCGCGTTCGCAATCAGCATCTTGCTGATTAAGAGGTAGCAAGTTGCAATTCGATGTTAACGCACAGCGCCGTAATTCAGTGCTCGCCCCGGTCGATGGAAGTTGCGAACTCGTGGTTACGGTCACGATGCCCGGATTCGTCAGCGCGGATCACTTCGATGACCTCACGAAGGCGGGCATCGTCGGGCAGTTTCCAGTAGTTGATGGCAATCTGCGGGGCGGGAAGGTTTTCGGACCGACCGGCGTCAATTTCGTGCAGATACTGTGTGTAGCTGACCACAGCCTCTTCTTCCAGATAGCCCACCAACCGATGTGCAGTGCGCGGCGCCAAGAGGTAGAGCAGAAAGTAGAACACGAAGAAAAGCGCCTGGGTGATCATGACAATGACACGTTCGAACCGCGTCGGCGTGACCAGTTCGAAAAAGGTCATCAGGTGCATCCTCTCGTTCTCAGCCTCGTCGATCAGTTCGCGAATCCAGCCTTGATCGTCTCGGATATAGCGCAAAGCCTTGAGATGCTGCAGCATTCCGCCGACCATGCCCGGCACCGCGGCCACGGTTTCAAGAACGATCGCCCGGTGCCCGTAGCGTCCGGCAAAGAAAGCGTCGGCTAAGAGCCGCAGAATCTTGACGGTGCGATAGGCGATTTGATCGCTCAGACCGTGCGGTTGGTGGTGGGCCGGGGTCTGTCCGGGTTCGGAAGTTTCATGTTTTTCCATACGGCTTGTCTTACCGACAAGCGGTGAAACTGCAAGACGCGCCGCAGGGCCGGTGTTCGTCATATGCAGCTGAAATGCGCGCAGGGCATCCGGCGTTGCTGTATCCGGGGAGCGATCGAGAAAGATGGTAAAGGCTGCCGTCTTTACTGACGTGGAGTTGCTGCGCGACGCACAGATGACCGGTCTGGGGAAGCTGCATCGCGGCGTGAGGCGGCCCGGTGAATGTCTCCTGTGGGCCGAAACCGACTTCGCGCTCTGATCACTCGATGAACGTCATTGTGCAACGGTGCCGCACAGTTGCCAAAAGCGACTGCAATAATAC